>DAOULF010000027.1:0-10715 GCA_034420555.1 Dehalococcoidia bacterium | reverse complement strand
TTCTGTTCACCAGAGACCTCGAGGCCCAGCGGGAGATGCTGTTCTGGCTGGCCGGAGGTCTTGGGGCTTCTACGTGGGCGGACGCGCGCATCGCCGTGCCGCCGGTTTTGGTGGGAATCGCGGCTGCGGTCGCGTTTTCTCGAGATCTGAATCTGTTGATGGTGAACGAGGAAGAGGCGCGCGCGCTGGGAGTGCGGATAGGTCTGACCAGGAACACGCTGCTCCTGGCCTCTTCGATGATAACCGGCGCCGCGGTGGCGTTCTCGGGGACGATAGCCTTCGTGGGGCTGATAGCGCCTCACGTCCTGCGGCTGGCGGTGGGAGCGGACCACCGGGTTCTGATTCCGTTGAGCGCGCTGGGCGGCGGGGTGTTCCTGCTGGCGGCGGACACGCTGTCCAGGACGGTGATAACCCCCGCGGAGATTCCGGTTGGAGTCGTCACGGCGCTGGTGGGCGCGCCGTTCTTCATATTGCTGCTGGCGCGCAACAAGGCTCGCGCGTCAATGCTCTAGTTAGGCGAATAGGGGAAATGAAATGATGTCCATATCTAAACTCGGATACCTGGCGATACTGTTCACTGTCGTTCTGGGCGTTGCGCTTGTCGCGTGTGGCGCGGAGCCGGAGCCTGCCACCTCTCCGGCAGTCGCTCCGGCGACCGCGCCGACAGCCATGCCGGAACCCACGGCGACGCCCATGCCCGCGCCGTCGGCCACGCCGGTTCCAACGGCGACCGCCGCTCCGACACCTGTGCCGACTGCTACTCCCCAGCCGACTTCCACGCCTGTGCCAACGCCGACCGTAATACCGTATCCGGCGGTTTCGGGCATAGTGGACGTGTCCAACCGGGGCTGGCCGCGCGAGGTGGAAACGACGGACGGCGTCGTGCGGCTGGATGAGCCTCCGCAGCGCATTCTCTCCTACTCGCTGGGCCACGACGAGATACTCCTGGCGCTTGTGGACAAAAGCAGGTTCGCCGCCGTCGGGCCGTTCACGGGGGACCCGGCCTACTCGAACGTGGCGGAACAGGCGGCGGGTCTGCCGACTTTCGAGAAGGGTGTGGAAAACGTTCTGGCGGCCAGGCCGGACCTAGTTATCGTGTCCAAGTTCACCGACGCGGACATAGTGGGTCTGATACAGGAGGCGGGAGTTCCGGTCGCCCGGCCCGCGCTGGAGAGTTCGGCGGAGGGGAATATCCCTACCATCCTGCTGATGGGCTATATGCTGGGGGTGGAAGAGAGAGCGCTGGAACTGGTCGCGGAGATAGAGTCCCGGCTGGCGCTCGTGACCGGGCGCGTTCCGCCACCGGGCGATCCTGAGCGTCCCGCCGTAATTTCGATGTCCCGCTACTCGGACGTACTCTACGCGGCGGGCGCGGATACCACAGAGGGCGGCATACTGGAGACCGCAGGGGGAGTGAACGCGGCGGCCAGAGACGGGATAGCCGGTCACCAGACGATCAGCGTAGAGTCCATAGCGTCTATGAACCCAGACGTAATCCTGATAGCCCAGCCGGTGGAGTACGGGGCTAACGATCTGCGGGACGACCTGCTGAGCCACCCTGCGCTCGCGGAAGTGTCGGCGGTGAAGAGCGAGTTGGTCCAGGTCGTTGACTCTCGGAAGTACACCACTCTTTCACACTGGAACGTGCGGGGCATCGAGCAGACCGCGCTGACGCTGTACCCGGACAGGTTCGAGGATGTCGAATTCAGCGACTTCAAGCCGTATGAGGGAGAGTGACGGTATGGGCGCGGGCTTTCCTATCAGCGCGAATAACGTGTCGGTAAGGCTGGGGGACAGTCGGATTCTCAGGTCGGTTTCGTTCGAGGCGCGACCAGGCGAACTTGTGGGGCTGATCGGGCCGAATGGCGCGGGGAAGAGCACGCTGCTGCGGACGCTGGCCGGACTCCTCCGACCGGACGCGGGGAGCGTGAGCCTGGGCGAGAAATGCCTCGAACGAATGAATTCCGGGGAGCGAGCGCGGAGCATCGCGTTCATGCCGCAGCAGGATGGGGCGCACCCGTTCACCGCGCTCGAGACTGTGCTGATGGGAAGGTACGCGCATCTCGGCAGGTTCGAGTTGGAAGGGCGGCGCGACAGGCGTATAGCGCGGGACGCGATGGCGAGGACGGATACCGCAAGGTTCGAGAATCGCCAGCTCGACCGTTTGTCGGGCGGAGAGAGGCAGAGAGTCGTGCTGGCGCGCGCGCTGGCCCAGCGTGCGCGGGTGATACTGCTGGACGAGCCGTCGTCGAGCCTGGACCTTCGCTACCGCCTCTCGATAATGGAGACGCTGCGACACGAGATAGAGAACCGGGGAGTGGCCGTAGTGGTCGCGCTGCATGATATATCGTTGGCGGCGAGGTATTGCGACAGGCTGGCCCTACTTTCGGATGGCGCGATTGTGTCGGAAGGCAGCCCGGCGGATACGCTCACTCCGGACAACCTTCGTCGGGTGTTCGGAGTGGAGACCTCTGTACATATAGACCCCGAAACCGGAAGCCCGCAGGTATGGCTTATCGGACCAACCCAGTAATGAAGTCGGGAGGCTGACGTGACCAAAGAAGAAGGAACGGGTCGGAGAACCATAACCCGGCCCAAGAGAAAGGGACTGGTAGTCGTCAACACGGGCGACGGGAAAGGGAAGACCACTGCCGCGCTCGGAGTGTTGTTCCGCGCCTGGGGCCGGAACATGAACGTGGAAGTGTTCCAGTTCATCAAGCACACCGGCTCCCGGTACGGCGAGAGCCGCGCAGCCGCCAGACTGGAGATACCGTGGAGCGCGCTGGGCGACGGATTCACGTGGCTGAGCAAAGACCTCGATGCCAGCGCGGACCTGGCCAGAAAGCAGTGGGAGAAATGCCGGGAGGCGATTCTGTCGGATGACCGCGATGTCATCATCCTGGACGAGTTCACCTATCCGCTCCACTACGGCTGGATTCCGGTTGGGGAGGTGATAGAAGTCCTGAAGCAGAAGCCGCATATGCTCCATGTGATTATCACGGGCCGCTACGCGCCCGATGAGTTGATCGAGTTCGCAGACCTGGTTACGGAGATGCGTGAGATCAAGCATCCATACAAAGAACAGGGCATCAAGGCGCAGCCGGGGCTGGAGTTCTGAGGATATGAGCAATACTTCCATCACTATATCTGAGGCCGTAGAGCGGATACGTTCAGCGGACGCGGATGCCATGCGTCGGGCGGAAGCGAGGCAGTCGATCCTAACCAAGCCGCCCGGCAGCCTCGGACGGCTGGAAGATGTGTCCATTAGATTAGCCGGGATCTTTGGGACAGAGCAGCCGCGAATCCGAGGCAAGGCCGTCATAGTGGCAGCCGGGGACCATGGCGTGGTCGCGCAGGGCGTTACCGGATACCCCCAAGAGGTCACAGCGCAGATGGTGATGAACTTTCTGGGCGGCGGGGCTGCCATAAGCGTAATGTGTCGCAGGTTGGGAGTGCGGCAGGTCATCGTTGACGCCGGGGTCGCAGCCGATCTTCCATCCGATCCTGAACTGTGGTCCCTCAAGATTGGACGCGGCACGGACGACATCAGCCGGGGTCCGGCCATGTCGCGCGGCCAGGCCGAACTCTGCGTGGAGGCGGGTATAAATCTGGCCGTAGAAGCCGTGGAATCCGGCACCGACCTGATAGCGACCGGAGACATGGGAATCGGGAACACCACCGCGTCCAGCGCTATCACTGCTGTCGTGACGGGCAGGTCGCCTGGGGAGACCACCGGCGAAGGAACAGGCCGCACGCCCGAAGAACTCCGGCACAAGATTGCCGTGGTGCGGACGGCATTGGATGTGAACAGCCCTGACGCCGGTGACGGCCTTGATCTCCTGTCGAGGTTGGGCGGCTTCGAGATTGGAGTATTGGCCGGTGTCGTTCTCGGTACTGCGATGATGCGGCGGGCCGTCGTAGTGGACGGATTCATATCAGGGGCCGCCGCGCTGGTGGCCGGCGTTCTGTGTCCTACCGCGAGGGACTACATGATCGCCTCGCACGTATCGGCTGAGCGTGGTCACCGCGCCGCGCTGTCTCACCTAGGTCTGACGCCGCTTCTGGACCTGGGGATGCGTCTCGGGGAGGGCACGGGGGCTGTGCTGGCTCTTCCGATAGTCGAAGTTGCCGCCGCGTGCCTGTCGGAGATGGCGACATTCGGAGAAGCGGGCGTCTCGGACAGGGAACAGGATTCCACGCAGGGCGGTAGATGAGATGAACAGCTTGCGCTCCGCCATTGGTTTCCTGACGATTCTGCCGGTCGCGCCGAGAGATGCGACCGGTGGACTGGCGTCCGCGCGCGCCTGGTTTCCGGTCGTCGGGCTGGTACTGGGTGGATTCCTCGTGTCTGCGGACTTGCTTATTCGGTTTGCGGATTCGATGGTGACGCAGGGTGGCAGTACACTGCCACCCTTGCTTTCGGCGGCTGTGTTGACTGTCTTACTCGTCGTTCTGACACGCGCGCTGCACCTGGACGGGTTCATGGACTGCTGCGACGCGCTGTTTGGTGGATTCGACAGGAAGCGTCGCCTTGAGATTCTTCGGGACCCTCATGTTGGGGCGTTTGCGGTCACCGGAGTGGTCTGTCTGCTGCTGCTGAAGGTTTCCTCGATCATGGCGCTGCCGCAGGAGGGACGTTTGTGGATTCTGCTGTTGTTTCCGTGTCTGTCACGATGGGGGGTTGTATTGGCGATGGGCGTGTTTCCGTATGTGAGGAGCCGAGGGATCGGGACTCCTTTTCTGGAAGGCGGCGGCGGCTGGCAGACTGCTTCCGCGCTGTTCATTACCGTAATCGCCGCACTGGTCATAGCCGGGGTAGCCGGCCTGGCGCTTGCGGCTGCGGTCAGCGCAGTCGCGTGGTGTGTGGGAGCGTGGGCCTCCAGGCAGCTTGGCGGGGTGACCGGAGACGTCTATGGAGCCGTCATCGAGGTCTCAGAAGTAGCAGTCCTCTTGGTAGGCGTTTTTCTGAGTCCTACCTCGATGTTGCGTTAGAGAATGGGATTGCAAGTCATGGAATGGAGGGTATGGCCCGGAGACTGGTATCTGGAGGCCGGTGCGCTGATGATCGCGCTTGCGCTGGATCTGGCTCTCAGGGAATTGCCGAACTCGGTACATCCCGTGGCTTGGATGGGGAAGCTGATTATGTGGCTGGAAGGCATCGGCCCATCGAAAGGGGGACGAGTCACGGCGTTCTCATGGGGAGTGTGTATCGCCGTCTTGGTTCCCGCGCTGTCCGGCGCTCTTGCCTGGCTAGTTGCGAATTGGCTGCGAGAGTTGGGCGCTGTCTTCTACGTTGTGGGCTGCGCTGTACTTTTGAGTACGACATTCGCAGTGAGTGGACTGGCGAGGGCGGCGAGGAGCGTTCAGGCCGACATGGACTCAGGAAGCATGAATGAGGCCAGGCAGGGACTAAAGAGCCTGGTCAGCCGCGACGCCAACTCGCTCAGCCGTCCCCTGATAGCGGCGGCGGCGATAGAGTCCGTGGCCGAAAATACGACCGACAGCTACATCGGGCCCTGGCTTGCGTTCGCCATCCTCGGACTGCCGGGCGCATTCGCCTACCGCGCCGTCAACACGCTCGACAGCATGATTGGTTATCGGGGGAAGTACGAGTATCTGGGGAAGGCGTCGGCGAGACTGGACGACGCGATAAATTTCGTCCCTGCCCGGCTGAGCGCGTCGTTCATGGTGGCGGCGGGCGCGCTGTGCGGGATGTCAGCCCGAATGGGATGGACATGGGCCTGGAGGGGCCGCGCGCAGACTGCGAGTCCGAACGCGGGCTGGACGATTGGAGCTATGTCGGGTCTGCTGGGCGTCGCTCTGGAAAAGCCGGGACACTATCGCATTGGAGACGGACTTCGGGACCCATGCGCGTCGCACATCGGGACTTCCATTCGCGTGGCTTACGCAGTCGCGGCTCTTGGAATGTTTGCGGCTCTTGGCGCGCTCACACTGCGCGGACTTCTGACGGGCTGAGAGGGATGGACATGACTCACGACACTTACGACCAGGGCAGGCCGGTACATGGCGGCCTCAATATCTCGGAACTCGGGACCCTCGGGCTTCGCCCCGACGATGTTCTGGACTTCAGCGCGAGTATCAATCCGCTCGGGCCATCCCCATCCGCAGTGAAAGCTGCGCGGGAAGCGACTCTGTCCGCTTACCCGGATACCGAGTGCTTGAGGCTGAGAGAGGCAATCGGCAACCGCCTGGGAGTGGACCCGAGCCGCATACTGGTCGGCAACGGCTCGACGGAGCTCATACACCTGCTGGCCAGATCATTCCTGAGCGAACAGAGTGCCGCGGTGATATTCGCGCCAACATTTGGTGAATACGAGGCGGCCTGTCGTCTCCAGGGTGTAACTCCGATTGCGCTCTCTCCCAGCAACGGATTCCACTGGGACGTTCAGGCCGCTATTGACCGCATAGCTGTGGAGCGCCCGTCGGTTGTCTTTCTCTGCAACCCGAACAATCCGACTGGCGTTTACCTAGCGGAGCGAGATGTGATGAGTATCGTGGACGCCCTGCGGGGCATCGGTCTGTTGGTCCTGGATGAAGCATACGTGCCTTTTATCGAGGATCGCTGGGACTCGCTGCATCTGCTGACCATACCCAATATGGTCCTGCTCCGTTCTATGACGAAAGACTACGCTCTGACCGGCCTGCGTCTCGGTTATATGCTGGCCTCCGGAGATGTGATCGAACGCGTGAGGCGATTCCAGTATAGCTGGAGCGTCAATGCTCCGGCGCAGGCGGCGGGGATCGCGGCTCTGTCCGATCCCGAACACGTAGAAAGGGGACGCGAAGAGGTGCGGTCGGGCAGGGACTATCTTCAGGACGAGGCTCGATCCCTGGGTATCGAGTATGTACCAACGACCGTGAATTTTATGATGCTGAGAGTGGGAGACGCCGGCGGACTCAGGCTGAGACTTCTGACGGAGTGCGGGATTTGCGTCCGGGATTGCGCCTCGTTCGGATTGCCTGAGTACATCAGGGTTGGAATAAGAGGCATGGACGACAACCAAAAGCTGGTGGAAGCGCTGAGACGGGTTCTCAAGGGCTGATGAAATGAATCATGCGGGAGAGACATTTTGACCAAGGAGCTGATCCTCATACTCGGCGGAGCGCGCTCCGGCAAAAGCGCGCTGGCCGAACGGCTCGCCCGCCAGCGAGAACGGGTTCTGTTCGCAGCGACCGCTGAGGCGCTGGACGCGGACATGGAGCGGCGTATCGCCGTACACCGCAGCCAGCGTCCGAGTGCCTGGAGAACGCTGGAAGAGCCTCTCGATCCGGCATCCGCGATTCAGGAAGCCGTGGATGGCTATGAAATATGCCTGCTCGACTGTCTCACGCTTTGGGTCAGCAATCTGATGCTGAGCATGGAGGGCTGCCCGGAAGCGGAGCGAGATATACTGTCGGCGGTTGAAAGGCTGCTGGAAGTTTACGAGCGGTCGTCGGCGACCTGGATAGTGGTCAGCAACGAGGTTGGGCTTGGCATTGTTCCTTCGTCGCCACTCGGTCGCCTGTACCGCGACATCCTGGGAAGGGTGAATCAGGCTGTGGCTGCCCGCGCGGACAGGGTGTATCTCACGGTCGCCGGACTTTCGATAGATGTCAAATCCTCGGCTGTACATATTAGCGAGGTCAGCCTGAATGTCTAAAAGCTATCTCATACACATCGGCGCTCGATAGAAACCGTGTGTGCTCACCCTCACCCTTTGGGTTCTCACAAGGGTATGTAAACGAGCAAAGCTGCTATGAATGTCAACAGAAAGTCCCCTCTCCCTCTGGGAGAGGGTTAGAGCCTGCCCCGTACCTCGATACGGGGATGATGGCAAATACATACCCCTCGCAGCCCAAAGGGAGAAGGAACTCGTTGCTGTAAAATTGACGGGTCAGAAGACCGCTATCGGGTTGACCGGAGACCCGGTCCCACCGATTACGTTGAGCGGGTTGATAGTCAGCATGAACTCGTGGCGACCTTCTTCGGCGCAGGCGTTGGCGAGCGGCTCCAGGAGCGAGTTGTCCAACAGCGCGACGCCGTATGCGAAGATGACGCCGTGAACCGTCCAGGGAATGTCGTACTCATTCGGAGAAGAGTCCATCATGTCCCAGCCGAGAATCGAGATGTCGTTGTCGCGGACGAATTTGAGACAGGATGCGTGAAGGCCGGGCCGTGAATCGCTTCCGGCCCAGTTTCCGCCATTGTCTGCGGCGTATGCCTCGCGTCCGCTGTAAACCATCACCGCGTCGCCCGGCCTTATCTCGACGCCCTGGGCCTCCGCAATGTCCTCAAGCTCCCATCCGTGGACGGGCGTATCGAGCGTCACGTAGGGCGTTCCGCGATGCCTGGGGACATCGAGCATTACACCCCGCGTGAGTATGCCGTCGCTCCAGGCGTCCACAGTAGCGTAAGTTCCGCCTGAGAAAGTCAGAATTTCGTCCGGGGATTTGCCGTCCCACATTCCGCCGGAGTCCCATACGTGGCATAGGGCGTCTATGTGGGTGGTAGCCGTGCCATGGTAGGAAACGCCGTAGAAGTCCATTGCCGCCCCACCCCCGTGAGGGCGATCCATGACGAACATGAAGTGCTGCGCGGGCCTGGGGTTCTCGGCTCTCGGCTCGACGGGAAACGGCCTGCTCAACGATACGGTTCTGCCATTTTTGACCAGGCCAGCGGCCTCGATCCGTTTCTGGGCGTCTATAAGGTTGATGGCCCCGGCGGATCCTTTATCTCCCCACCTGCCCCAGTTTCGACGCTCTCTCAGATAAGACATCACTTCAGTTTTGCTCGGCGCTTGTCTTTCGGACATTCGCACACCTCCAGTTTGAATGTGTCGGAAATGTACTCTATCGTCTATCCACACACAACCCCGCCAAACGAGGCGGGCGAAAGGCGTATATAATGCGGTCGTCGAATACAGCAGTTAAATCTGGAGGAACTATTCATGGGTAAGCTGGACGGCAAAGTTTGCGTGATAACAGGAGCAAGCAGGGGCATAGGGGCAAGCATAGCGCAACTCTTCGCGGAAGAGGGCGGCAAGGTCGTTGCCGCCGCGAGAACTCTCAGGGAAGGGGACCACCCCCTGGAAGGCTCTCTTGAGAAGACCGTGGCGGATATACGCGAGTCGGGAGGCGAGGCGACGGCGTCTGCGGTGAACATCTCGCTGCCGGAGGACTGCGAGCGTCTCTTCCAGGAGGCTCACGATGCCTATGGGAGTGTTGACGTCCTGGTCAACAACGCCGCGCTGACATACTTCATACCGGTCAAGGACTATCCGCTGCGTCGCTGGATGCGGTCCTGGGCGGTGAATTTCCACGCTCCCTTCATCCTCAGCCAACTGGCGCTTCAGGACATGATAGAGAAGAAGAGCGGCAGCATCGTAAACATTTCTTCAGGGGCGGCCATCGGGCCGGGTCGGGGGCCCTATCCCGACGCCCCGCCGAATTCCGGGGGCACATGCTATGGCGCCGAGAAAGCCGCCCTGGAGCGCTTTTCCCAGGGACTGGCGCAGGAAGTTTACCAGCACGGAATTTCAGTCACGTGCGTGTCGCCCTCCCAGGTGGTCCCGACCCCCGGTACTGTCTTCCACAATCTCGTGAGCGGAATAGATGATCCGCGTGGAGAACACCCCGACCTGATGGCGAAGTCGGCGCTTCTGCTTGCCACTGAACCACTCGACAACGTTACTGGCCGCGTCACGTACAGCCAGGAGATACTCAAGGAGTATGGCTGGATAGAAGAGGCCCGGGGGACCGGCGTGGACAGGAAGGGATCCGGGTACAGCCAGGTCTAGATATCCAGCCGGATTCGCTCAACGGATAATCCGCCAAACCCTGTCGGCAGCCACACCGGGATAGTTCCCAGAGTTGCCGACAGGGTTTGGCGTTTTGTTTTATACAAGTCTAAAACAAGGCATATAAACTCCTTGAAGAGACATATCGGCAAGGTGATAGTCTTTGCGAACAGTGGACGGGGGATGTAGTTCGGCGAGTTCGATATCCCCTGTTGACGAACGTTCATCATGGCGAAGAAATGTGCTAACCGATTAGGCAGAATGTCAGTATCGGGACTGCGCGGAGGTCTTGCCGAGGAGGAAAAATGGAGCTAATCAGAGCAAGGGTAACGAACTACCGTAGCATTGACGATTCAGGATGGGTAACCCTCGATAACGTTACGTGCCTGGTGGGAAAGAACGAGTCGGGTAAAACGGCGTTTCTCCAGGCGCTCAGGCGTCTGAACCCGGTGGACAGCGCCAGCGGAAAATTCAGTCTGAGCGACTATCCCAGGAAGGGATACGTGCGTTACAGAAGGCGTCACGAAGAGGACCCGGACGTTGCCGTGCGCGCGGAGTTCGAGTTGAGCGACCATGAAATAGCCGAACTCGAGGGCAAGTTCGGGCAGGGCGTGATGCGGTCCCGCCGGGTCATGGCGTCTAAGAATTACAAGAATCAGCGGGCCTGGCAGTTCGATATGGACGAGAGCGCAGTCATCCGCCACCTCGTGGAGTCTGCCGGTCTGCCAGAGGAGATACACCAGTACCTGGCCGCGGTCGAAACGTGGCAGGACCTTCAGGAGCGCCTACAGTCCATCGAGGCCAAGAACCCCGCGGTTGACGCCCTGCTGGACCGGCTCCCCGAGAACGACCTGCGTCAGCAAGTGGTACTCGACCACCTGGAGCGCTATCTGCCCGTTCTGGTGTATTTCGACAATT
>DAOULF010000026.1:0-11048 GCA_034420555.1 Dehalococcoidia bacterium | reverse complement strand
AAGATAGGCAAGGCGGTCGCCATATTCGGCTTGGCGGCGCCCCAGTTCTGGGTCGCTATCATGGTAGTGATCCTGTTCGGGGCGTATCTCCAGTGGCTGCCCGTGTACGGATCAGGTGGGCCGGACCACTATATCCTTCCAGCGTGCGTACTTGCGCTTGGGCCTCTCGCGGCGATGATGCGGCTTGGACGTTCCAGTATGCTGGATATCTTGGACAGCGAGTTCGTGAAGTTCGCTCGCGTCAAGGGAATGCGCGAGAGAATCGTAATATGGAAGCACGCCGCCAGAAACGCGGTCATCCCGCTAATGACATTTGGAGGGCTGACGCTGGCGGCGCTCCTGAACGGATCCATCGTGGTGGAGCAGGTGTTTGCCTGGCCCGGCCTGGGCAGAATGATGATCGAAGGGGTGATCCAGCGGGATATGCCTCTGGTGCAGGCAACGGTGCTGGTTTCGGGATTTTTCTATGTGGCGACCGCGCTGATAGTGGATATCCTGTACGGGTTTGCCGATCCAAGAATCAGGGAAACGAACTAGAGCGTTTGGGACAGACTTATCATGGCAACGTTCATGCAAGAAAACGCCATAGCGGAAGAGCGAGCCGGACTCTTTGATCGTCTGAGGGAACTCAGGCTTCCCTGGATACCGGTCATCGTCATAACCGTGCTGGTGATTCTGGCCGTATTCGCGCCCCTGCTCGCGCCGCACGATCCGAAGGATCAGAACCTTCGGGACGCCAGGACTGCCCCATTCCAGACCTGGGAATATCCACTCGGCACTGACTTCGTCGGCAAGGATATACTCAGCCGTCTGATATACGGCGCTCGCACGTCTGCCTTCATCAGTATGTTCGCGCTGGGCGCGGGCGTCGTAGTGGGAACGGTGCTCGGACTCATCTCAGGCTACGCGGGCAAGTGGGTTGACACAATAATCATGCGCATAGCGGACGCGACTATGGGCTTCCCGTCCATCCTGCTGGCAATGATCATCGTCGCCATTCTGGGAACCGGACTCATGCCCATCGTGGTTGCGGTGGCGGTGTCCACTTGGCCGCGCATAGCGCGAATGATAAGGGGAGAAGTGTTCTCGGTGAAAGACGCCGACTTCGTTACTCTTGCCAAGATCGCGGGCGTCTCGCCGACTGTCATAGTCTGGCGGCACGTCTTTCCGAACGTGCTGAACACGCTGATGGTGATAACCAGCCTGTCGGTGGCGGGCGTGATTCTGACCGAGGCGTCGCTGAGCTTCCTGGGACTGGGCCTTCCGCCGGGTGATCCGGCGTGGGGCATCATGGTGGCCGAGGGCAGGCAGAGCCTTATCAGAATGTGGTGGATATCGCTGTTCCCCGGTCTTGTGATCACGACCGTTGTGATGGCGTTCAACTTCTTTGGCGACTGGCTGCGGGATACGCTGGACCCGAAGCTGCGGAGGGTGTAGCGCATTGAATAACGGCAATGACACCGTTTTGCAGGTAGAAGACCTTCGGACGCACTTCTTTACCCGAACAGGGGTGGTGAAGGCGGTGGACGGGGTGTCGTTTGACCTGAGACCGGGCGAAACTCTGGGCATCGTGGGCGAGTCCGGTTCGGGCAAGAGCATGACGGCTTTATCCATCATGCGGCTTGTGCCGGAGCCTGGGGGCCGTATCGTGAGCGGGCGCATCATGTTCGATGGCCAGGACCTGGTGGAGTTGAACGGCAGCGATATGTCGGACATACGTGGCCGGGACATCTGCATGATTCTCCAGGACCCCATGACCTCACTGAATCCGGTGCTGTCGGTGGGCGACCAGTTGATAGAGACGTTCCGACCGGACGCGAGCGGTCCATCTCGCTCTATATGGGACCGCGCGGTAGAGCTGCTCCAGATGGTCAGGATACCTGCGCCCGAGATACGGATGCGAGCGTTTCCGCACCAGATGAGCGGCGGTATGAGGCAGCGGGTCGTGGGCGCGATTGCCATATCGCGCTCGCCGAAGGTGCTGATAGCGGACGAGCCCACGACTTCGCTGGACGCGACGATTCAGCTTCAGTATCTGCGGCTGCTGAAGGACATCCAGGCGGAGACGGGCGCGGCTATCATATTCATTACGCACGACTTTGGAATCGTGGCGCGGATGTGCGACCGGGTGGCGGTAATGTACGCGGGCAAGATAGTGGAGATAGCGGACGTGGAGGACCTGTTCTACAAGCCTCAGCATCCGTACACGCAGGCGCTGCTGGGGTCAGTTCCCGACCTGGAAGAGGACGTGGATTGGCTCACTTCCATACAGGGACAGCCCCCCAACCTGGACAATATGCCCGTCGGATGCAGCTTCGAGCCTCGCTGTATGTACGCATTCGACAAGTGCCAGACCGAGTACCCGCCCGAATATATCGTCGGAAGCAAGCACATAGCGCGATGCTGGAGACTCGATGACGACTACGATGAGACAGAGTGACTCGGTGAACGGCGCCGAACCCCTGATAGCGGCCCAAGATGTGAAGAAACACTTCCGGGTCACCAGCGGCTTTGTGTTTCGCAAGACCGTGGGGCAGGTCAGGGCCGTGGACGGAGTATCGTTCAGCATACCTGAGGGGCAGACTTACAGCCTGGTCGGGGAGTCCGGCTGTGGGAAGACGACGACGGCCAAGCTGGTTCTTCTGGTGGAGCAGCTTACGTCGGGTCGGCTCACTTTCCAGGGGCAGGATATAAACGAGTTCACGCCTGAGCAGCTAAATGAGTACCGGGAGTCGGTGCAGGCGGTGTTCCAGGACCCGTGGAGTTCGCTGAATCCGCGACTGAGAGTAGAGTCCATCATCGCGGAGCCGATTACGGCGCACCGAAGTCCGACGAAGGGGGAACTGAGAGAGCAGATTCTCTCGCTGCTGGAGGAGGTTGGGCTTCATCCCAGCCACGCGCACCGCTACCCGCACGAGTTCAGCGGAGGCCAGAGGCAGCGCATCGCCATTGCCAGGGCGCTGGCACTGCGTCCGAAGCTGATAGTGCTGGATGAGCCGGTGTCGGCGCTGGACGTGTCCATACGGGCGCAGATAATGAACCTGCTGAAGCAGCTTCAGATGGACCATAACCTGAGCTACCTTCTCATAGCGCACCAGCTTGCCACGGTTCGCTACATGAGCCACAGGGTAGGGGTGATGTACCTGGGCAAGATGGTGGAGGAAGCCGAATCTTCCGAGTTGTTCAACAATCCGCATCATCCGTACACGCGGGCGCTCATCTCGGCGTCTCTGTCCTCTCGCCCCGGCGTTGACAGGGAGGAGATAGTGTTGAGCGGAGAGGTGCCTTCACCCATCAATCCGCCACCGGGATGCACATTCCATCCACGCTGTCCGGCGATGTTCGAGCCGTGCGCGGACGACGTCCCCGAGATGCAGGAAGTGGCGCCCGGGCATTTGGTCTCGTGCCATCTGTACTAGAGATGGCGTTACCTGCGGTTGCAACAGGCGCCGTAACTTGGCTCGCTTCGTAACTCTTCTTGCCATCTGCACTCTTATGGCTGCGTTAACCGGATGCGCCGACCGTTCCCAGCCGGAAGACTTTCCCGACGGAATAGCCCCGTTCGCCAACATAGCGCCGGACGCACTCGGGAAGAAGGCGTTTACCATCAACCGCTATCCCGGCGTCGCCATCTTCGACTATGACCGTGACGGGGATATGGACTTCTACGTTACGCAGGAGGAGGGCGGGCCGAATTTCCTGTTCAGGAACGAGGGAGACTCGGAGTTCAGCGAGGTGTCGGAAGAGGCTGGCGTGGCGGCAGTCATAAGCAACAGCACGGGCGTGGCAGCTTGCGACTTCGACAACGACGGCTACCAGGACCTCTACGTCGGCGCGCACGGGCGCAAGGGGGACGGGCTGGACTATCGGTCGGCTGACGAGAGCGCGGGTCTTAGGGATGCTATCTCGGACAGGCTGTTTCTGAATAGAGGCGACGGTACGTTCGAGGATGTTACGCTGTCGGCGTTTGGCGACTCGGTGAACATCAGGTCAGCAATGAGTGTGGCGTGCGCGGATGTTGACGGGGACGGTTGGCTGGACATATACGTGGCGAACAGGGCGGACTTCGACTTCGTGCGGTTCACAGTGCCCCAGCACCACGGCCATTACAACGTTCTGTACCGGAACAATGGCGACCTCACATTCAGCGACATAAGCGAGCAGGCCGGTGTTCGCGGCGGGCAGATAACCATGCGCGCGCCGGACGGCCTGCCAATCGAGTTCTATGACCGCGAGACGGGGGAGTTCATCGAGGGCTACGATCCCCGTCTCTCCGACAGGTTCGGGAACAGGGTGGGCGATCCGACGGGGCAGTCGTGGGCGACGCTGTTCTTCGACCATGACGACGACGGCGACCCTGACCTGTGGGTGGCGCACGACGGCGACCACCTGGAGGTCTATCGCAACGATACGGTGGGAGGTGACATCGCTTTTACGCCCATCGCGTCAGATATGGGGGTTGACGTTACAGGGCAGTGGATGGGGTTCGCGCTGGGGGACTACGACTCTGACGAGGACCTGGACGTGTTCGTGACGAATATAGGGTATCACCCGCTCATGCGGCGTCCCGTGCCGTTTCCGGGGGCGGACTGCGCCTATACGCACCAGTTCGAGTGGGGAACGTGTCTCCACTTTCTGCTCAGGAACGAGAGCGCGGTTGAGATTTCTCCCGCTGGGACTATTCCACAGTTCACGGAGGTGACGGCTGATACGCAGGTGAAGGCGAGCGGGATAATGCCCCCGCAGTCGCTCGACTCGGCCAACATATACCCGGGCTGGGAGGCCCCGAGCGGGCTGGCGGCCTACGATTTCGGGTTCGGGACGGCGTTCTTCGACTATGAGAACGACGGCGACCAGGACCTTTACTGGCTTGGCGCGCTGGTGTCGCGAGGCGAGGGGCCGGGCGGACTGCTGTATCCGGGCGCGGGTCGCATGATGCGGGGCGACGGCACTGGCGGGCTTGAGGACATTACTGTCGAGGCGCGTCTGCTGGACATCCAGGACGTGGACTACTCAACGCTGGATACCAGTTCGCCCGAGTTCGACGCGCGGGCGCAGCGTATCGGGCCGGAGTTCCATGAGAACGGCAAGGGGCTGGCGAAGGGAGACCTGGACGGTGACGGATTCGTTGACTTGATAGCCACGAACAGCAGCGGCGATCTCAGAGTGGACGGCGGCGTGCGGTTCACGAAGGGGCCGCTGTTCGTGTGGCTGAATGGAGGCAGGGGCGGAAACTGGCTGACGATACGGCTGAAGGGCGGGACGGCGATACGCGGGACGGGGAGCAATGCGGACGGGATTGGGGCGAGGGTTTTTCTGACTGCGGAGACGAGCGACGGGAGCGCGTCCACGCAGGTTCAGGAGCTATTGGGCAGTTCCACGTTCCTGTCCATGAACAGCCTTGACCTGACTTTCGGATTGGGAGAGGCGGATCGGGTGGATGAGATAGTGATTCGATGGCCGAGCGGGGTGATGCAGAGGTTGGAGAGCATCGAGGCCAACCAGGTTGTGATTATCGAGGAACCTGAGAACTGAGATTAATCGCTCAAGATGCTGTACCAATTTAGTCGGTGTTGCCTGGGGCGAGAAAGTCCCTTCCCCCTTGATGGGGGAAGGTTAGGATGGGGGTGACTCCCCTACCGACCAGGTTGGTACAGCATTATCGCTCAACTCTCCATATACAACAACTCCCAATCATGCTATTATCCGAACATACAAACTAAATAATGAGAACCAAAAACCAACCCTCGGCAAACAAAAACTATAACTGACAGGTTATACGAAGAAAAATCGGACGCGAAACATTTTCGGCCCCAAAGCTAACGCTGGGAAAACTCTGGTCATCTCTGGGTAAAAACCTGCCCAGCCCGACCCTGTACTCTACCTGTTGGCTGCCCAGCCGGATCCCAGCGTAATTATAAATCAGGCTTTATCAAACCTTCCGAATGTACACTACTAGGAGTGTGCTTAGAACCCCGATCATTATGCCAATAATCGCCGCCCAAACCGTCGCGCTTCCGAACCCTGCGAAACCCGCAGACTGAGCCGAGTCGTCCCCGGACTCGGGCATGATCTGAAGCGTCTTGAGGAATTCGACCACGGCGGCCTGGTCGTCGGGGGGGAGGGTGGCGAAGGCGTCGCGGCTGGCCTGGGCCTCGCCGCCGTGCGCGAGTATGGCCTCGGATATGAGCGTCGCGCGCCCGTGGTGGAGGTAGGGCGGCTCGTTGGCGAAGCCCCAGAGCTTGCGAGTGAGCCACTGGTCGGTGGGCACCATCTCCTCTTCGCGGGTCTCGTTGTTCAGGATGTCGCCCATGCTGTGGCGCTTGAGGTCGGTGAATACCGGCACCATGATTGTGTCGTCAGGGCCGCTTCGCAGTCCTGACGCTTCGCCGCCGTCAGGGAGGGGGACTGAGTATGCGTTGGCAACCTCGAAGACCTGGAGCTTGCCCGCGGGATTGAACGGGTTGGGCTCGGTGAACACGCGGTTGTTCAGCGGCAGTTCAGGGATGTGGCAGGTTGAACATTCCAGGGTGGAAAACAGCGTCTCGCCTCTCTGAGCGGCGGCGCGGGCTTCGGGGTGGTCAGGCATTACGCGACCGGGAGGGGGCAGCATTGCCTGGAATATGACGAGCGCGCTTATATCGCCCCTGGTTAGCTCGTCGGCCATGCCGTCGCCGTCGTGGTCAACGGCGTCTCCGAACCGCTCCGACGCCTGCATACCGAAGTGCTGGTTCATCGCCTTGACCGCGAACTCGCGCAGGGAGACTATGGTTCCCTTCTGCATGAACGGCCTTATCACCAGGTCGGGGTCAACGCCCTCGACTGCGCTGGTGTCCAGGGAGCCGTCGGGAGAAGCGGTGACCGTGCCAAAATGAACGTCCTTAGTAGTGAGGGGTAGAGATACGGGGGCGCCGGAATCCCGCGCCTGCTTTCTGGCCTCGTCGCGGATTGCGTGGAGGTCCTCGGTCATCTCCCGGGCTAGAAGTTCGATGTAGCCGGAGCCGAACAGACCGAGCGATGTCCTCTCGTTGCCGACGCTCCTCAGTGTATGGGCCTGTAGGCCGTCGCCTTCGCCCCCATCGAAGTTGACGAAGTGGAGGCCGTCCGCGAGAACGAACACGTTGGTGGCATTGTCGCCGCCTCCGCCGAGACGTGGGACGCCGTGACAGCTAGAGCAGGCGTTGGCATCAGGGCCGGAGATTCGGTTGAAGTTGTCTGGAAATGTGCGGGGCGGGCGGAAGTTGTCGGGAGACACATCGGTGGTTTCGGGTCGCCCGGCGCCGTCGAGAGTGTTGAAGGACGCAGTGAAAAGGCGCTCGCCGCGCTCGACTATCTGATCGAGGGTCAGGCTGTCGCTTTCTATGTCATCCTGGCTGGTGTGGCCGTCCAGGGTTGCGGCATCGCCGATTCGAGGCGCTGACGGTGGTTCGGCGGTCGTGTTATGGCAGGCCGCAAGCATCGCTCCGGCGAGGATGGCCAGGGTGAAGACGATGCTCTTTCCGGGTGCGCTCAACGGGTTCATGGACGATTCTCAACGGCTATCTTTGCCAATCAGCATCGAACAGGATCGGACAGCGGCCTACCTCCATCGGATGTCTCGACGAGACTTGCGTCTCTGGTATGACTTCAGCGTCATCCAGAGCGAGTTGATGATGAACAGCGCCAGCAGCCCGACGCAGGCCCCGATAGGAACGAACAGCACGCTCAGTCCGAGCACGTACTGGAACACCGTGGGATCGAACGTCGAAACCGGCGGGCCGTCCCTGAGTTCCGAGACATACCTGAGGTGGTCAAGACGGTCTATGTACACGTAGATGAACGTCGCCAGTCCGCCGACGATGGCGGCGGCTGTGTACCATATCTTCACATTCAAGTTCGAACGCCTCCGCTATTGAGGGCTGCTTTCGCTCCGACGCGGCCTGCGGGAAATCATGTACAGCAACGCCGCTATCGCAAAGGCGGCGGCGAATGCGCCAAGGGCGGGAGCGTAGGACTCCGTCCTGTCGAACATCCAGCCCGCGTACAATGGAGCGAAGAGTGAACCCACCGCATCGAATGCACGCATGATACCAGTTATCGCGCCGTAGTTGCGCCTTCCGAAGTAGTTTCCTATCGCTATCCACTGGAGCACGACCGCGCCTTCATAAACGGCGAGAAGCGCCACGAAGGGGTAGAGGCTGCGAACACTGTCGGAGAATATCAGCAGGAGGCACCCGGTTACAGCGGCGAACATACCCATCGCGATCAGAGGCTGGAAGCTGAGGCGGTGTCCCGCCATTCCGAGCGAGAATCGGAAGGGGATAGACAGCAGAAAGAATAGTGCGACCAGCCCTGCGGCGGACTCCTCTTCGGCGCCCTGCCAGACCATTATCGGGATGATGTGAATGGACAGGCCGGTTTCGGCGGAGATGCGGAGGGTGGAGGCGGCTAGAAGAATCCAGAAGACGCCAGTTCTGAGCGTCTCGGACAGGGAGAAGTCGTAGGACGTGCCGGAGCCTGACGGAGTATCGGACGCGGCTGGGGTGAATTGCTCGGCCTCGTCCACCTGGTCGGGCGGGCTGTGGACCAGACGCGAGCAGAGCAGCCCGGAGACAAGAACGAATATGGCGGAGTATATCAGTGTGGAACGCCAGCCTATGGTGGCGACGCCCAGGCCGAGGGGATAGAGGAATACCGCGCCCCCGGCGGCTATGCCGGTGAGCAGTATGGTCATGGCGATAGCTTTTCTTCGGACGAACCATCCGTTGGCGGCGGCCATGAGGGTGGGGCCGAATCCGAAGTGGGAGGGC
This sequence comes from Dehalococcoidia bacterium, assembly GCA_034420555.1. Taxonomy (GTDB): domain Bacteria; phylum Chloroflexota; class Dehalococcoidia; order Lucifugimonadales; family UBA1123; genus VXRN01. The sequence goes on along the minus strand of DAOULF010000026.1, from coordinate 2,259 downwards.
ACGGAGACCAGCAGCACGTAGGCCAGAAGAAAGAGTATGTAGTTGTCTATAAAGGTTATGGCGATGAGGCCGACGGAGGCGACTATCGCTCCGAGGACTATGAGCGGCCTGGGGCCGAAGCGGTCCACGAGCCAACCGTACAGGGGCGCGGCGAGGCTGGACTGGGCGCGGGAGAGGGTGAAGATGAGCGACGTATTTGCGCTGGACAGATTCAGGTCGCGCCTGATTGGATTGAAGAACACAGCCGCGCCGTGGTAGAGGATTCCGCCGGACATGACGCCCAGCAGGGTTACCCCCAGCAGTACCCACCAGCCGGAGTATAGGTTTCGCAACCTGTCCGGGATGCGCATCTGGTTATCGGTAGTCAGTTGTCAGCGATCAGGCGGCGGGCGGTGACCAGTTCTGAGAGGAGATCATCGTACTCGGCTCGGTCAACCGGAATGTCCACTCGCTTGTTCCTGCAACCCGATAGTGTGACGGCGGCCACGATTTCCTGGGACCTCAGCCCGTCCTCGCCGGTTATGGCGGGATCGCGGTCCTCGATAATCGCCTTGGCGAAGTTGTCTATGGCGGGGGCGTGCGTGCCGCCGACCGTCTCGAACTCGAAGGTTTCTATAGTCGAACCCGGGCTGTCGTAGGTGGGGGACTTGTCGTGCCGGATGAAGTCGTCCACGCTGGTCTCAAGCGAGTGAAGGGCGACGTTCCAGTCATCGCTGATTATCGCCCCCTCGTTTCCCCAGAGTTCGAGGCGCTGGTGGTTGGGCGCCTGGGATGTGGTGCAGTGGAGGGTCCCGTGTCCGCCGCCTTCGTAGGTCATGGCGGCAGTGGCGAAGTCTTCGACTTCTATATCGTGCCGTCGTGTGGAAACGATGCCCATGACCGAGGTGGGCAGTCCACCGACCCATTGCATGAGGTCAATGGCGTGTATGCCCTGGTTGAGGAGCGCGCCGCCGCCCTCAGCCTGCCACTTGCCGCGCCAGTCGAGGCGGTCGTAGTAGTCCTGGCTGCGTATCATGGCGGAGGACATAGAGACGCGGTATATCTCGCCGATTGCTCCCTGCTCTACAAGCTCTAGAATCTTCAATGCTTCGGGCCGGAAGCGGTTGTTGAACAGGACTCCGAGCTTGACGCCCGCGTCGCGGCACACCTCTATCATGCGGTCGGCTTCGGAGAGTGTTACGGACATCGGCTTTTCGACCAGGACGTGCTTGCCTGCTTGCGCGGCGTTCTCGGTAATCCGGGCGTGGGAACGGTGAGGCGTGGCTATGACGATGGCGTCAACGCCAGGGTCTGAGAGCGTGTCTTCAAGCGTGGGAAAGGCGACGACACCCAGTTCGTCCGCCTGCTGTCTGAGCGGCGGCTGAGTCCGCGCGTTGACGCCGACGAGCCGGCATGAGTCGAGTTGGGCGATGGCGTCTATGTGTACCCGGCCTATGACGCCGGTGGAGCCTATGATGGCGAGTCCTACTGTGTCCATTGTGAGATTCCTGAGTCTTAGTTTTCAGTTGTCAGAGCTTGGTCTCTAAATTGACATGGATTGTATCAGGTTTGCGGACCTTATAGTACAATATAGTTCATAAGTTCTGTCGGTGTTTTGGGATGAACAGGATGCGTGGACAGATGGGGGGATCGGCTCCGCGCGTGATAGAATCCAAACCAGCGATGATCGAGTTTCTCGGACGCGCGATGCGGTCCGGTTAGATGGAGCAGATGAACTATGGCCAAGATGAGTGGAGGCGAGGCGCTTGCGAAGTCTCTGGTGAATGAAGGCGTGGAAGTCGTGTTCGGGATACCGGGCGTTCAGATATACGGGATTGTCGCGGGGATACGGGACGAGCCTGGCCTCCGCATGATCACGACCCGGCATGAACAGGCGACAACATACATGGCGGACGGATACGCCCGTGCGTCGGGAAACCCCGGGGTGGCGCTGGTGGTTCCGGGCGTGGGTGTTTACAACGCGGCGTCCGGCCTGGCTAACGCATATTCGCGCTCCGTGCCGGTTCTTCTTATCGCGGGCCAGATTCCGCGCGGCGCGATTGGCAAGAATCTCGGAGCCGTTCACGAGATCGCGAACCAGGCGGATGTTGTGGGCCCCGTGACCAAGTGGCGGCGACAGGTGTCCAGGCCCAGAGAAGCGCCGGACGCGGTGTTCGAGGCGTTCAGGCAGATGCGTACAGGGCGACCTCGTCCCGTTCTAATAGAGATGCCGCCTGAGGCGGGAGTGGAGCGTGAGGAGGTGGCGCTTCGGAATCCAGC
>DAOULF010000025.1:0-12124 GCA_034420555.1 Dehalococcoidia bacterium | reverse complement strand
AACCTGACGGAGTTGAACTTCCGGGGCAATCAGTTGAGCGGGCCGATACCGCCCGAACTCGGCAACCTCTCCGACCTGGAAGCGCTGCGGATCCAAAGCAACGAGTTGAGCGGGCCGATACCGCCCGAACTCGGCAATCTCTCCAACTTGACCGAGCTGTACCTCAACGGCAATCAGTTGAGCGGGCCGATACCGCCCGAACTCGGCAACCTCTCCAACCTGAGACAGCTGTACCTCAACTTCAACCAGTTGAGTGGCGAACTGCCTCAGACTTTGACTGCTTTGACAATGCTGTGGGACTTCGATCTCTCCTTCAATCAAGGGATTTGCGCCCCGATTGATGACGGATTCCAGAGATGGATTCGGAGATTTTACTTCTCAGGCAGCAGTTGCGCGCCGGAGGATTCGCCGGAGGATCGCGCCGCGTTGGCTGCGCTCTATAATTCCACCAACGGCCCGAACTGGACCAACGGTGCAAACTGGCTGAGCGACCGGCCTATCCGCGAGTGGCACGGCGTGATCAGTGACGCCAACGGACGGGTTACCGATCTATGGCTCCAATACAACGAGTTGACCGGTCCGATACCGCCCGAACTCGGCAACCTCCCCAGCCTGCGAGAATTGGATCTCCGCACCAACGAGTTGAGCGGGCCAATACCACCCGAACTCGGAAACCTATCCAACCTAGATTGGTTGCTTCTAAGCCACAACCAGCTGAGCGGCCCGATACCGCCCGAACTCGAGAACCTATCCAATCTACGGTTGCTGAGTCTCAGCGGCAACGGGCTGAGCGGGTGCGTGCCCGAAGGGCTCAGGAGAGTAGAGGACAACGACTTCGACGAACTCGACCTGCCGTTCTGCAACTAAGCAGCCCTCCAACCCCAATGCCGCCGCCACATCTCCGTTGCGGCCCGTTCGGACGCGTCCTGTGCTATCATCCCCCCAGGAACCCCCATGACCACGCCTCCCGGCTTCCCCGCCCACGCCTTCCTGCGGATGGACGAGACCGATGACCGGCTCATCTACACCCAGCCGCGCCTCGTCGTCCACATAGACGACCGCGCCATCTCCGCGATACGGAGCTACTTGACCGACGCGCTGCCGCAAACCGGAGTCCGCTCGATCTGATGAGTTCGTGGCGTTCCCATATGCCGGAAGACGGAAGAGACCTCGAAGTCGTAGGCTTGGGCATGAACGCGGATGGCCGCAAGCTGTTCACGCGCAGCCTGGTCGCGGCCGCGGAACGGCGGTCCATGAACGTACACGAAGGAGCCAAGCCTATTCGGTAACCCGACAACGGAAGATGAGATGCAACACATTCGAGGGCAGGCGCTTCGTTCCCGACGGGACGAGGCCCGGCTCTCTCTTCGTTCAGCGGCTATCCGACAGACAGCCAAGCTAGGGAGGAAACTCATGGAGGAGCGCAGCCTCACTCCGCTCTCTATCGGCTTGGCAACGACTTGATGATATAATCAGTGAGAGGAGTAGAAAATGGACGCAGGAACCATAACGTTGATCGCGACAGGACTCGCCATAATCGCCTCGGTCCTGATCGCTCTGTTCATGCTGACACGGCAGAGCAACAGACTGGAGAAGCAGATGCGCGAGGCCAACAGCGAGTCGAGGGCCGAGATGCGCGGGGCTAACAGCGAGTTGAGACAGGCGATCTCGGAACTCGCCAACCGCTTCGGCGAACGCATCAGCGATGTCGAGCGGGAGCAGGCGCGACTCGATGGCGCGAACAGCGTCATGAAGGTCCAGGCGCACACCCATGCGTCGTCCACTCAAATTGCCGACGACTGACACTCAGCTGCGAAGACAGGTCGAAGGAGGTGAGTGCGCGTGGATACTGAAACAGCATTGATTCTGGTAGTCACCATAAACTTCTTTACGACGATCACCATGCTGATGATGCTCATCATCGTGATCGTCTCGAAATAGGTTGCGGAGGTTGAGCAAGTGGACATACACCATTGGGTCGCAGATGCCCGCTTCGGCAACCGGCGACTGATACGCAACCACTCGGTACCCATCAGAGACAGACTCCTGCGGCCGAGCTAGAGTCTCATACAGCAGGCATACCGAACTCATCATAGGGGGAGGCGCCCTTTCGGACGCCTCCCCCTTTCGCGTTAACCCAAACCCGCCTGAACGAGTCCGCCGGCGAGCGGACGAAACCACCAAGGTCGCGGGACGCAACAACGACATGCAACCAGTCTCGCAGAAGAAAGGAGCTGAGCATGAACAGGCTCACGATCATCGCCAACCTCGGAGATTCCCCGGAGATGCGCTACACCCAGACCGACAAGGCCGTCGCCAACTTCTCGGTGGCGGTCAACGAGCGGTGGACGGATTCCTTTGGCGAGCGGCACGAGAAGACCACCTGGTTCCGCGTCACCGCTTCGAACGGGCTGGCGGGAGTCTGCCAGAACTAACTCGACAATGGCAGCCGGGACCTGGTGGGGTCAGCGTGTCCCTCGACGCCTGGGAGGGAGAGGACGGACAGAACCGCTCCAACATCGCGGCGAACGCCACCCAGGCGGTGTTCCTGGACTACCCGAGCCGCGACCAGGCCGAGGAAGAGGACGATGACCTGCCCTTGTGGGTCCCGGCGACGGACCCCGCCCGGCTTTTCCATGGGTCGGGGGGGCGCAAAGGGAGCGGGCGACATGGGCATCTTCAAATTGGTCGGGACGGTGTTCGGCACATGGTTCATATGCCGGGTTCTATTCTTCATCGTGTCGCTCACCGTGGGCTTGGCATTCACCGCCGGGCCGATGGTGGCGATTCCAGTGGCGGGATCCCTCGTGGTGGCCTGCCTCATCGTACTTCGGCTGGCATCGCGTCTCTGATCGACAGCCGAAACCGCCAAACAAAGCGAGAAGCGTCCCCAGTTCGGGGGCGTTTCTCATTTCATGGAAGGGAGACCAAAATGTTATTCGACCACATTCGGCATGGCTTCTCTGCCGCGATCTTGGTCATTGCCGTCGTTCTGGGCGACGACTGGCTGCGTACGGCGGCGTGGGCGCTGTTCGCCATTGTCGCGCTCGCCTACCTGCTGACGTTGTATCTGACCCGCGACAGGGCACGCGCTACGCCATCTCCCCAGACGGCGGCGGTGCCTCGTACCCTGGCAGAGACGGTCGCCTCCAACCTGTTAAATGGCTGCTTCGACAAGGCGACTTGGCCCGCCAAGATGGAAGAGCGAGGCGCAATCAGAGTAATGAGCTACGACGATATTCAGGAGCGCATGAGCGCTACAACCTAGACGGCGTCCTCGCCGCACACCCCAGTCGCTTACTCGATCTCTTTCAGAACGTCGCTAACCATCTTCCCCCAGTTCGTCGCATAGTCCTGCTCGTCAACGCGGCGCTCCTCAGTCTCGATGTCATCTGCCATCCGCTCCCACGAAAGCAATATCGCGAAAGGGTGGTTGATGTTCAGCTCCATGTTGAGCTCGCCGCCAGAGCTGACGAGCTTCGACATCGGCGCGTCGCTGAAGTGTACTCTCCCAGGCTCGCTGACATAGGCGATTCCCCCGTTTCTTGGAGGAAAGCGCGAGGTGGCGATTCGACTGCCTCGCGTCGGCATGGACCGTCAAGTTTATATTGAATCTTGAATTTTCACCTCCGAGCTGGTGAGCGACGCAGCGGGCAAGTCCTCGATGCGCGGCCGGTGGATGCCGGGGCGGAACCGCGGTGGCTGGGTTTATCGCCCTGGTCGTCGGTCTGCTGGTCTGGCGGTTCGCGCGCCGTCTCAGGTGGCGGAGCCGTCGGTAGGCAGACTACACAACACATCCCAATTGCAGAGGATCCTCTCCATCCGGGGGGCCTTCTTCTTTGCCCGAAAACGGGGCGCGGACCACAGGCGCCACAACACGAAGGAGGTAGTTGCGGCGTTGGGGATGCGCTGGAGACCGGGCAAGCTGGTATCGCGGCGCAGCCCGCGGGGACTTCGGCTCCTGGGATGGGCTTAGCCCACGCGCGGCTTCACTACACGGGGACGCCGAACCGGACGCTCGCCACAACGACAACTACAACACCAACCCAAACAGACAGTCCCGGCCACCGGGACGTGGACCCACGCGGGACTGTCTCCTACACGGTAGCCGTCCCGCTTCTTCATTTACAGGAGGAAGCGACATGACGTCGGCAACTATAGGAACCGGGACGGCGGGACGCGAGAGCGAGCTCAGGGCCGCGGCGAGACGGCGCGGGCTCGCCATGAAGGACCTTGCAGATCTGATGGGGGTGTCCGCCGGCTACCTGTCGCAGATCGCAACCGGGCGCAGGCCGTGGACCAAGACGATGCGCTAGAAGGCCATAGCCGCGCTCGGAGAGGTACCGGGGCAGGGAACCGTCTATCGCCGGAGCGAGGTAGTGACCGCGGAGAGCAGCTTCATCAGGGAACGGGCTCGGACGCTCGGCATGACCATGCGGGATCTCGCCGAGGGGGTAGGCGTCTCCTACGGATACCTCGTACAGGCGTCGCGGGGACACAGGAACATGAGCGCAAGGGGCCAGGCAAGGGTCGAGTCCGCACTCGATACGCCGGTGAAGATCGCACCGGCGCCGCGCGGCAACCGCCAGGGGAGCGTGGCGGGCGGACAGAGCAGCTATATCAGGGAGCGGGCTCGGACGCTCGGCATGACCATGCGGGACCTCGCCGAGAGGGCCGGCGTCTCCTACGGCCGCCTCATACAGGTGCCGCGGGGACGCAGGAACATGGGCGTCGCGGTGAAGGCGAGGATCGAGGCGGCCCTCGAGGGTCTGGCGGAGGTCGCCTCCGCGCATAGCGCCCGCGTCGACCCGCAGGCGCTATGGGAGAGGATGAACGCCCACGACATCAGCCAGAACGAGGTGGCCTGGAGGGCCGGCATCAGTTCGGGCTACCTCTCGCAGATCATGTCCGACCGGCACAGCCCGTCGCCGGGCGCGCTGAAGAGGCTGTGCGCGGCACTGTTCCGGCCGACCAGTGAGGAGCGGGTGATGCCCGCCGAGGTGAAGGTGTTGGGCTGGAGCAAGGGCGAGCGCAGCGGGACGGTGATTCGCGGCGCGGGAGGACCCGGGCGCGGGGAAGGCGGAGGGGCCGTTCGGACCGGCGGCCGTGTTCCCCGGGGGCGAAGGTGGACTTTGCGTTCCGGGCGGGCTACGACGGCCGTGGCCGGGTGTCGGTGGAGCGCGTGGTCGAGCTGGACTGCTCCGCCATGTTGGCACGGCCGGATGGGGCTGCGGCGTAGCCTCCTTCGGATACGTCTTTCGGGCCTTTGCCCTCAAAGTAAACTCAGGGGTCTCACAGAAGGGAGATGGCATCGCTCGGTTAGCGGTGCCATCCCCTTGGCTGCGCGTGCATGTCGCCCCGTTTGCGTTTCTGGCGGGGCCACTCCCTGTCGCCGGGAAGTATGCGGCCCTTTTTGCGTTTAAGCGGCCCCAGCCTGGATGCGAGCTGTGCATATTGGTATGCGGAACGCCCGGCGCTCCGGCCAATGGCGGACGGCCAAATGGGAACCCCGATTGGAACGCGCCAAGGCAACTATAGCTACTTCCACCCAATCTACACCGAATTGATAAGAATTCGAAGGTTTTCTTGCGGCCATCTTACACGTGTCCTGTATAGTGCGGAGTAACTTGTCCCGTTCTGGGCGATTGGAGTATTGCAGATCAAGCTGACGGCAGACGACGCGAGCATCGGCGAAGGCCGTGGTAGGCGAATGTTCGCTTCATCGCGAATCTTTGACGTGTGCTACCTTGAATTCACAGTCAAATGCGTCGGCTAGCGCGGCGGAGGGGGTTAGACGATGATAAGGGTCGTGTGTTGGAACATCGCTAGGCGGTGGAAGCCACTGTATCAACTAGCGAAGACGAAAGACGCGGACGTTCCCAAGAGATATAGGCCATTGCATCAGATCTCGGAGATGGACGCGGACGTTGCGTTGCTTCTGGAAGTTGGGCCCGGGATGGCTCGCATACTGCCGTCCGGCTTTGAGACGGGCAGCCGCAGGCACTGGGATTCGCGGCTGTGGAGTTCGCGTCGTCCCAGCCGATGGGCGATGGTGGTGAAGATGTCCGATAAAGTGGACGTGGAGTGGTTCGACCAGGTTGGGCAGAACGCGGAGCCGTCCGCAAGCGAAATCGCGCTCAGCCGCGTCAACTCGCTTGCCGTCGCCAGGGTAACTCCGAAAGACCCAAAGGACGGCAAGCCTTTGATGGTGGCGTCCATGTACGCGCACTGGGAGAAACCGCCGTACAGGAGTTCTCGCTCGACACGAGCTATTGTCAATGACCTATCCGCGTTCATTGGTAGAAACGTTCCGGATTCCGACCGCATACTGGCGGCAGGGGATATCAACGTCAACTACACCGACTTTCGCAGTGACGATTTTCGAGACTCGCTGGCGAAGAAACCGGTCTGCGAAGAGATGAAAGACAAGCTCGGTTACATCTACCGAATTTACAAAGGTGACGAACGCTATACGGTCATGATATACGATCCGAACGGAGAAGTGTTCCGTATGCGCAAAGGATTCAAGACCTCGCAGAGCGCGCGTAAATGGAGCCTCAGCGATGTGAAGATACACGAGGAGCGTCTAGCGTCCGGGTCCGCCGAACTGAGGGTGAGAGTATCGGACAGGATGAAAGAGGTAGGTCTTGAATTCATGGGGCCGCAGTCTCCCAACGGCAGGCAGCCCGATTCCTTTCCCTCTTTCGTTCCGGCGAACTCCGAGAACGTGGTTACGTATCACCTATCCGGCGAGTCGCCTGCGACTGGAAATCGGCAGCTTGACTATGTGTTCGCCTCGCGCGGCTTCCACGAACGGGTGAGTACTCGGGCACTGAACGGCGTCGAGGAGTGGGGCGCGAGCGATCACTGCCGCATCATGATCGAAGTTGCGCCTGAATAAGCGGATGGACCGTATGGCTTTCATAAAGAATCTGATGAAGCTGAAGCGCAGTCGCAGGCTGAAGGAGCCGTTGGAGACGCCGGACCTGATAGTCGTGGGGCTGGGGAACCCGGGGCCGCAGTACGAGAACACGCGCCACAACGCAGGGTGGTGGCTGAAAGACCTGCTCGTCAAGCGTCACGACATCGAGGTTCGCAGAGCGCACAGTACGGCACGGGTGAGAATCGGCAAGGTCGAGGGTCGCACGATTGCGCTGGTCAAGCCACGAACGCACGTCAACGGCAGCGGCGAGGTGGCGCGATACCTGCTGGCGCGATTCCGAACCACGCGGGACAGGCTGCTGATAGTCTATGACGAGACGGCGCTTCCTCCCCGCCAGTCTGACGCTGGCCCACGGCGATCTGGACCACCCCGGCGACCGACGGCGGCAACGCCGTCACCGGCTACCGGGTTCAGTACAAGCGCAGCGACTGGACGAGCTGGATCACTCGGACGTTCAACGCCGCGACCGCCGCGACTACGCTGACCGGCCTGACCAACGACCAGGCGCATGAGGCGCGGGTGGCGGAGGATAATGCCCTAGGCATCGGCGCTTACACCACGGCGGCAACGACGACGCCCGCGGTACTGCTGCCGGGCGCGCCACGGCCCTGACGCTAGTGGCGGGCGACGGCCAGATCGAGGCGTCGTAGACGGCGCCGACCAACAGGGGGTTCCCGGCGATGACCAGCCACTCGGTGCAGTACCGGCAAGGGATCTCCGGCGGCTGGACGAACTGGGCATACGGCGGCACGGGCACAAGTACGACGATCACCGGCCTGACCACCAGCGCGAGATACTGCGTGCGGTGGCTGCCACCAACAGCGCGGGGACCAGTTGCTACGTTGGGCCGTTGTGCGTGGATGTCCCAGAGTAGCGGCTGGCTCAAGGCAAGGAAGAGGTCCCGGTACGGGCGAGGAGCGGAATGTGGCCAAGATCAACACTCAGTAGCCAACGATACAGTAGGGTTGAGTCTTGATCTTGGCATGGTGCCGGTTGTAATGCGGAAGCCGAACAACGGGGAGATAGACATGACTGACACCTGGGGAAACGCGTTGAACGGATATAGATACCAGGCAAACCTGTCTGACTTCGAAGGCGCAGGAGACCACCCTCCTGGATGGTTCGAACTGAACCTCCACCCAGGGGCCGTGACGAAACTATGTCATTTGAGGATCGATTCAGGAAGCTAGCCGAGCATCACATTGAGGCGTGGTATGAAGTCACCTACTGGAAGAACTACAGCATGGCTCATATCAGGGACAAGATAACTTGGAACCTGATGTCCCGGGTGTCTTTCTCAGAGATTCTAACACTTCCGAATGTCACTACTGACGAAATCAAGGAGGGTGTAGCCACGTTAGGCCTTGGTTGGGATGAGGTCCGGCGGCGAGGCGTGATTACTGCCAAACGGCTCCTCAGCCGTTGCCGGGCATACATGGATAGCCCGACTCTGGACTCGTTCCGTAAGTTTCGAGACATGATGTTTGGGAGCGGAGTTGCTGTAGCGGCTACTTTTCCAGCGTTCCTAGACCCCGACAGATTTCCGATGGTTGACAGGCATGTCGCCAGGTGGGCTGTGACAAATGGTGAACAACATTCATACCGCCGCTATGGCGGTCCTGACCTCTTCACTTATCCTGGTCTGGGTGAAAGCAGACTAACCGACGCGGATTGGGACTTCGTGTCATCGTGGACTGATTGGTGTCGCTTCACGGCCGCTAGATTGGCCAGCCTCACGGGTCGGAAATGGCGTGCTAGGGACGTTGAGATGGCGGTCTTCACGGCCCAAAGAGATAAAATAGTGTTGAACCCGCTGTGGGCTGGCGCGCCGACACTTCAGGGAGAGTCTCAAGACCACCTGTAGCGTACCATCCCACAGTCAGTCCGGTTCTGTTACATTATGCTGGGTAGTATGACGAAGAGAGGGTTGCCCATGACTGAAGACAGGCTGGCCGGATATGACGATATACTGCGACACAGAGCGGCCTTAGAAGAGGCTGGATTCACAGTAGACGATTTGGTGGTGGTCTTATATCAGGGCGAGTTGGGTTTCTTCGATAGAGAGGAAGCCCCGGCTGGGATTGTGCTTGAGGAGTGCGTCTGGTTGCAGTATGACGTCGATCACACCATAGACAGGGATAGCCTCTGGCGAGGAGCCGCCCGGATCATGAATTGTGCGGAAATCTCATATGACTTCCGCGATTACGATATAGGATGGCAAGACGATTTCACGTGGACCCAGGTGTTCAAGCCACCCTCGACGAGGAAGGCGCATGATTGACTACCCAGCATAATGCAACAGAACCGTCAGTCCGGATTGTTACACGGATCACTGACATCGATTCCTACCCAGAAAGAAGGAAGGTGGCGTATGAGTGCAGAAAGAGACTGGCGGTATCCGGAAGATGCGCGTGACCCAGGCGCGAGACTCTTTAAGCAAGTGGAGAATTGCTTGAGATTGATTCACAGCGATTCCCATATAGTTGGCTGGAAACAGTACTTCAAGCCAACTAAGAAAATGAGAATGGGAATTGGATAAGCACGGCTGCTGTGCCAAGTCTTCGGGAATCTCGCCTCGGAGAATGAAACTCGCCTCGCTCGCATAACCCCCATTTCTCCGTCTTTCAGGCTTTGCTCATAAGTTCTCATCGTCTGTTCTTCGTCGGTCGTCAGCGACGTCCGGGAGCCATAATTGCGATTCAGCGAGACTGCGTCTTGAAACCGGACGCTTGTCTAGCGACTCCTGTGTGAGACCGCCACCTTCGTTTGGCCCCGGAGAGGGTGGCGCAGCCCGTTATCAACCCGTAGCGACGACGGTGGGTGTCATCCTGTCGTCGTCTCGACAACGCGAATTAAGTGTGGCAGCATCGACCGCGAGGGTTCCCGTACTCCGTCGGGCGGCTTGAGCGTGTCGAGGTCTCAGTCTCCGGTGACCGGGATCACGCTCTTGGTTGTGGGTATCCGCGCCATGACGTTGACGTGAGTCTGTGGAACGCCCGAACGCTTGCGTGTCCAGAACGTCGTGCGCGCATCGCAATCGGTGCCACCAGGAGATTGTCCTTGGTGACGTTGCGCTCGTGGCATGATGTGACGAAGTTGGATGGGAGGTTCGTACCACCTGCGCTTTTCGGAGCGACGCGGTCAAGCTCTTAGCTGTCGGCATCCCCCGTTCGAAGCAACCGCATCTGCGCGCTTGTCGCGGTCGAAAATATACCCGTGCATCTGCCAGCCGAAGAGGGCCCCTCGCTGATGCTGCTCGCCTAATATCTCGGCGCTCTGCATCAGCTGCGTGTCGAGCTCCGCCCTCTCGGCGCGAGTGGCTGTTACTGGGGAGAACGCTTGCTATCGGCCCGCCGGTGGCGTTGTATTGGCAAGGAACAGTGCCTTGATTTTAGAACATGGTGTTAACGACGGACCGCTTCAAGCAATTAATTTCGGGATTTTCGTTAAGGAGGAGCATATGAGGGGTAACAGGGGTAACCCTGAGGATAATCGGTAAAAGTTACCCCTGTTACCCCTCTTGCGGTCCTATATAGCGAATTTCCCGAAATTAACCTTCAGTCCCTGATCCGGATTAGAATGGTCTCACGTTCTAAAATCTATGATTGCGGCAGATCACGAAAGTCTTCTATACTCCTGTCAAAAGGAGGGTGTCGGATGGGTCGCAAGCATCTCGCGTCGCTCCGAAGCTTCGAGCATCATGATGGAGATGGCTATCGCATCGTGTGGGCGGACCTCCGCTATCCCAACCGAACAATTTGCGGCATGAACGTTGGAGGCTCCCGATTCTTTGAGTTTTCGGAGACAATCGCCGGGGTCGATTGCAAACTCTGTCTGGGGAAGTTGGACGAGAAGATCCTTCAAGTGCGCGCGATGCGTCCAGGCCAACCTCACAGAATCATGAACGGAGGCTGCTGCGTAGATTGCGAAATGCTCACAGGCAAGCGCTGGGCCGGCGTCTATCGAGAATACGCTCCACTTGACGACGAGAGACCGGCTGTCTGATGTTTCAGGAGTGAGCGCACTCGATGTTCTCGCCCGAAATCGGGTTTCCGCCTAACTGCTGACAGGAATTCCGACATCCACCGTCGTGGATGGCTAAATCGCGCTCCCGCCTGGTTTCCCTTCGCTGCCGATTAGCCTCTGACCTCGACGCATCGCAAACTGCCCAACTCCTCTTGTCCTACCCATGTGAGACTGCTGAGCAAGTATCACCGACACTCGCTTCCGCCTACGCCACTCCAAATATCCAGCCTGTTCGCATAGGCCGACATAATGTAGTTGTACCATTTCAGTCTGAGGAGGCCGCATGACAGGATGGTAGGCTCTAGACCGCTTCGTTTATCCAGTCTCATCCGGCGAGAGACCCTCCCGGCAAGGATCAGACTCCAACCGGCGCAGGTACGCGTTCACCGCCTCCATCTTCTCCTCTACGCTTCCATAGACTCTGTCTTCCACCCATCTCCTGACCTCCTCGAACACCCGCTCGGCAGGGTTGAGCTCAGGACTGTACGCTGGCTGTACCACCGTCGGCAGTCCCACCGCCTCCCAGCCGACTCCGGTGTCCTCGAGCGCCATCCCACGCCAGCGCCTCCACCTCCGTCCCATGCTTCAGTCCGTTGGCCGCCGCCGCTATCCGGTCAGCCTTCATCGAGTCTATCCAGCTCCACAGATGTCTTCCACGACGTCCATCAACCACACAGAACAGGTATATCCACTCGTACACCGTCTGCACTCGCTCTGGCGGACCTTCACTCCACGACGACCACCATTCACGACGGCGAATCGTTCCTCATAGGCTTGGCGCAAGTGAACGGCGTGGAAGCGCGGCGGGTCGTTCGACGGCCTGGCCGACTTCATCTCCCGGACCGCCGCGCCGCGAGAATCAGTCGAGAGCCTGGTTCGCGCCGGCGCTTTCGACTCGCTGACCTCAGACCGACGCGCCGAGCTGTGGGAGACGGGCCTGCTCCACCGCCCCGCCGGAGCGCAGCGCGCGCTGCCCCTGCCGGTCGAGGCCGACCTGGCTGATCTGCCGGAGATGTCCGGCTATGAGACCATGCTCGGCGAATACGCCGTCATGGAGATACACCCGCGCTCCCACCTCATGGCGTACCTGCGGGACAGGCTGCCGAGCCATCTGACCCGCGCCGAGGACCTCGAAGGGTTGGAAGACGATTCTCC
>DAOULF010000024.1:0-14120 GCA_034420555.1 Dehalococcoidia bacterium | reverse complement strand
AGTGCCCTCCATGGACCTCGTTTCGTTTGCGGGCGTTATCCAGGACGAGTTCAATGTGAAGTTCACTCCGGAGCAGTGCACCGAGTTGACGAGTTTAGCCGCAGTGATCGAATACCTGGACGCCAACGCCGCCGCCTAAGGCTCGGTCTGTCGCGGTTTCAGGCGTCCGATAGTGCCTGCTCCTGACTCTCAACAGTGGTGGCGTCCCTTCTGCGAAGTCGGCGCCGTCACTGTCTTGCATGTTGATCTGACGCCTCACGCGGGCCGTGAGGCGTCAGCATTGTCCTGGCTCGAGCAGGATGAATTGTCCCGTTCTCGCCGTTTTCTCTATCCCGGTCCAAGCCGCAGATTTGTCTTGTGTCGTTCCGCGCTCCGTGCTAACCTGTGTGGTCAATTGGGATGCGAGAACAGGCAACTCACATTCGGGCAATCCCGTTACGGGAAGCCTTACGCGGTGTTGCACAATGAACGTATCAGGACCAGCTTTAACATAAGCCACAGCGGCAAGCACGGCCTGATTGCTTTTGCTCCACATGGGCAGCTTGGCGTGGATGTAGAAGAGCGCGTCGCCCGCGAAGACATTGATGAATTGAGCAAGATGGTCTTTGGCCCAAACGAACAATCCGCTCTCGCTTTGACCGACGGACCGCGTAAGATAGATCTGTTCTTCAAGTTCTGGACTATCAAGGAAGCGCTGATCAAGGCGGTGGGCATGGGTTTTTCTCTCGACCCTTCGAGTTTCGAGATCCCATCGGCAATGTATAGTGGAACGACGAGTCGGTTTCGGTTCCCTCAGATGCCTGCGACGAAATGGCAAATAGAGTACATCGGCAACGAAGAATTCGCAGCGGCAATAGCCTGTGAGGCAATCACGCAGCGCAGTATGGAACAGTGTACGTCATTGAGCGAACTACGGCCGATCACAAAGAGGGGTGTTTAAGCGTGTCAACAGAGGTCGTGTGGGATATACCCGACCCACTTTCCACCCTTGATGTGCCAGTGGACGACGAAACCACCATTACCCTGCGTCGTCACGGGAATCCGGAAGGTCCAAGGCTTGTCTTGAGCCACGGAAACGGTCTTGCAATTGACCTGTACTACCCGTTCTGGTCTCTCTTGACTGACGACTTCGACCTGATAGTTTATGACCTCCGCAACCATGGTTGGAACTCAGTCAGCTCCCTGCCCAACCATACCCTTCCAACCATGACCCAGGACCACGACAAGATCATCGAGGCTATTGACAGACACTTTGGCGATAAACCCAAAGTGGGCGTGTTTCATTCTGTTTCATCCATAGCCACTCTGTTGTCCGGGGGCAGAGGCAGCGAATATGCGGCGCGAGTGGTGTTCGACCCGCCATTGCGCCAGCCCGGCCGCGATCTTCAGATGTGGGAGGAAGTCACTTCCCGACTGGCTGCCATGACTCGTCTCCGAACTCATCGGTTTGACACCCGGGAAGACCTTGCGGGCCTACTCTCCCATGTTCCTAATTTTCAGAACGTGGCTCCGGGAGTCTTTGATCTTTTTGCCAGAACGACACTGAGGGAAAGCAGGAGTGGAGAGGGCTACGAACTATGCTGTCCCCCCGAATATGAGGCTCGGATGATAGAATACGCTGGCGCTTATGCGGCGCTCGTGGACTTCGACGCGCTTCTCAGTCCCACGAAAGTCATCGGGGCCGATCCCACTCTACCTTACTCGTACCTGCCCACACTCGACTTCAGAGACATGGATACGGTTGACTACGATTTTCTGCCCGACACCTCTCATTTTCTCCAACTTGAGCAGCCGGAAAATTGTGTCAGGACGATGCTTGAGTTTCTTGAGACTATTGACCTCGGATGAGGCATTCTAAGGGAGACGTCACTTGGAGACGAAAGACTTGATCATTGACGATAGCGAGAGGGGTATCTTTCGCTATCACCGCTCCGCTCTGACCTCACAACATATCCTGGAATTGGAGATGGAGCGTATCTTTAGCCGGTGCTGGGTGTACCTGGGACACGAATCGGAAGTGGAGAAGCCGGGCGACTACCGACGACGATCCGTGGCCGGACGCCCACTGTTCTTCGTAAGGGACAGAGACGACCGTGTGAGGGTTTTCCTGAACACCTGCCCTCACCGCGGCGCCCTGATATGCCGCCACGATGAGGGGAACGCCAGGGTGTTTCAGTGCTTTTACCACGCCTGGACCTTCGGCACGAATGGACAGCTCGTGGGTAGGCCTGACGAGTCAGGCTACAGCGAACTATCAGATCGGGCGGATATGGCGCTGAAATCGCCTCCCCGGGTGGACAGCTATCGTGGCTTTTACTTCGTTAGCTTCAACGAACACATCGAAGACCTGCGCAGCTATCTTGCCGGAGCCAAGGAATACCTCGATTTCATAGCCGACCAGTCCGAGGTGGGCATGAAAGTAAGCAACGGCCACTACCAGTTCTCTATACGGGCGAATTGGAAACTGATGGCTGAGAACTCCACCGACATCTACCATCTCGTGCCGGTGCATAGAACCTACTTCGAATACCTTTCCGATCTCACCAGAGACACACTGGGAGAGGAGGCCCAAATGGGTGGCCTGAACAACTGGGAGCCCGGAGTGGCCCAGACCCTGGGCAACGGACACGCGGCGGGAATTTCCAGTGACTTGGCTGGCCGAACTGTCGCCCGCTGGCACCCCCTCCTGGGTGAAGATACCAAAGAAGAGATCACAAGAATTCGTAAACGTCTGTTTGAGCGGTTTGGAGAAGAGCGGGCCAAGCAAATGGCCGACAATAATCGCTTCCTCTTAATCTACCCCAACTTGGTCATCAACGACTTCTTCTTGACCGTTATCCGCACATTCGATCCCGTTGCGCCGGATAACACTGTTGTATCTGCCTGGAACATCTTCCCTGCCGAGCACAGCCCGAACCTAGTGGCTCGCCGGCTGGACAAGTTCGTCACTTTCATGGGTCCAGGCGGCTTTGCGACTCCAGATGACGTAGAAGCGGTTGAATCGTGCCAGGCCGGATTACAGGCCCTTGAAGTGGAATGGTCCGATATCTCCCGGGGGATGCACCGCGAAGCCATGACTCCTGATGAGTTGCAGATGCGGGTATTCTGGCGGCAATGGCACGGTAATCTGATGGGACTGGATAAGGTCGAGACAGCAGACCGGATTCCCCCAAAAGGGAGTGATTGAGATATGCAGATAAGCCAAACCCCCTCGCTCAGAGAAGAAGTGGAGAACTTCCTCTACGAAGAAGCGGCATTGTTGGACGAGTGGCGCCTGGACGAGTGGGCAGATCTCTTCTCTGAGGATGCCAGATACGTGGTTCCCACTACCAACCTGCCGGAAGGGGACCCCGCGAAGGACCTGGTTTTCATTGACGATGACATTGTAGTCATCAGGGCCAGGGTGAAGCGTCTGAACAGCCGCCACGCCCATCGTGAATACCCCTGGTCTCGCACCCGGCGCTTCATCAGCAATGTTCGGGTCAAGCAGACCGGCGACGGCGACCTCGCGGTGAACGCCAACGCCCTGGTTTACCGGTTCCGCAGTGGCGAAGTTGCCGCCTACGTCGGCCGCTACGAATACACGCTGAGGCGCGTTGACGGAGGGTTCAAAATCAGCTACCGACGGGCAACGCTTGACCATGAGTCCCTGACCGAGCACGGGGCGGTGAGCATCATCTTCTAGGATTGACGAGGCCCCTATCAGAAGCCGCAAACAGCAAGTGAGTATTCAGGAGTAAATCCGCATGGCAGACATAGAAGCAAGACTCGAAGAACTGGGCATCAAATTGCCGGCCGAGGCGCCGCCTCCAATAGCAAACTACGTCCCCGGCGTCCGCGTCGGCAACCTGATATTCCTGTCCGGCCTGGGCCCCGCCGAACGCGAGGATGGCACGGCGCCGTCCGGCAAGGTGGGCCGCGACCTGACACAGGAGGAGGGCTACGAGGCGGCGCGTCTAACCGGAGTCAACATCCTGGCCCGTATGAGAGGCGAGGCGGGCAGCCTGAACAACGTGAAGCGCGTCGTAAAGCTGCTCGGAATGGTCAACTGCGATCCTGAATTCAACCAGCAGCCGGCGGTCATAAACGGCTGCTCCGACCTGTTCGTGGAGGTCTTCGGAGACGCCGGACGCCACGCGCGCTCCGCCGTCGGAATGGCCTCTCTCCCCAACGACATCCCGGTGGAGATAGAGGTGATCATCGAAGTGGCAGACTGAACCCCGTAGGGGCGCGCCCACAGACTGCCTATGTTCTACGCGAGCACCTGCATGGAGTAGCGGGAGCGCATCAGGCGGCCCTCGGCGAAGCGGTCCAGGCTCATCTCCGAAATGTCCAGGCTCGTCGCCCTACCCTGGGTGATCAACTCGGACATAACTACGCCTATCATGGGCGACAGCTTGAACCCGTGTCCGCTGAAGCCTACGGAGAGGTATAGCCCCTCGATTCCCTCCACCTTGTCCAGTACCGGGTGCCAGTCGGGGGTGGTGGTGAACAGTCCGCTCCAGCCGCCCCGGAAAAGCGCCTGGGCCATGCCTGGCATCCGCTTCACGAGTTTCTCGAACGTCGCCTCCACCATCGGCATGTCAACGCCCTGGTTGAAGGTGTCGGGCGACGCATCCTCATCCTCGCCCACGCCTATCAACGTCAGATTGCCCGCGTCCGGACGGGGCGACATATCGTTTACTACGTCGCCTATAATCGGATGGTCGGGCACCACATCCTGCGGCCTGCGGAGCATCACAACCTGGTGTCGGATTGGTCGCAGCGGCACTTCCACGCCTATCGAGGCGAGCAGGGGGCCGGACCAAGGACCCGCGGCCACCACGGCAATAGGCGTCTCTATGCGCTCGCCCTCGGTCAGGACGGCGGTCACCCGATTGGCGGTGACTTCGATACCTACCGCAGGGGATTCTGACCGGATCGCCGCTCCCTTTTCACGAGCCGCATTAGCGTATCCGGTAGTCACCGAATATGGGTCGGCGTACCCAGACTCCGGCTCATATGCGAAAGATTCACCGTCGAAGGTCCGCACCATCGGGGCGATCTCGTCCACGTCCTCGGCAGTAACGATGGACGTGTCAACGCCCGCGCCACGCTGCATAGCGACGTTTTCCAGCATGGCGTCGCGGTCTTCCGGCCCGACGATTACGAAATAGCCGGTCTTGGTGTAACCCGACGGCATCCCCGTAATCTCGTGAAAGTCCCTGAATATGGAGAGACTGTCCCAGGCGAGGCGTGTTGTCACCTCGTTGGAGTAGTGCATCCTGAGAATCGCCTGCGACCTGCCGGTCGAGCCGGACCCCAGCACGTCCCTCTCCAGAAGAACGGTGTCCGTAACGCCACGCTCCGCGAGGTTGTACAGGATGCTGCACCCCATCACGCCGCCGCCGATGATTACCGCTTCTGCCATGATCTACCTCACTACTACACGTTGAACAGGAAGTGGACGACGTCGCCATCCACCACGGTGTAGGTCTTGCCCTCCTGCCTGAGGACTCCCCGGTTGCGAGCCTCGCTTTCGCTGCCGCATTCGACCAGATTGTCGTAAGTCACGACCTCGGCGCGAATGAACCCTCGCGCCATGTCCGTATGAATCCTGCCCGCCGCCTTGACCGCATCATCCCCACGCGTCACCGTCCACGCTCTTACATCCTTGGGACCGCATGTGAAGAAGGTGATTTGATCGAGGGCAGCGTATGACAACCTCACCATTCTGTCGAGTCCCGACTCGCCCGCGCCCAGCGACTCCCTGAACTCCTCCTCGTCCTCCGGGTCCATCTCGGCCAGTTCCATCTCCAGTTTGCCGAACAGAGCGGAGCACAGCACCCCGTCCGTCTCGACCTCGCTTTCCAGACGGTCCACAATCTCCGACACCTCGTCCATCTGCTCCTCACCCGCGTTGACCACGACGATCACGGGCTTCGCGGTAAGGAACTGGAACTCGTTCACGCGACGCGCCTCTTCCCTGCTCAGGGCCTGGTTCCTGATCGGAGCGCCATCCTCCAACCCCTCTTTCAGCCTAGAGATGAGAGCCTTCTCACGGAGCATCGTGTCGCGGTCGCCGCCCCTGGCGCCCTTGTTGTTCTGCTCGATCCTGTCCAGTCTGCGGTCCAGTATCTCCAGGTCGGCGAAGGCGAGCTCGTAGAGCATCGTCTCGATGTCGCGGAATGCGTCAACTCCGTCTCCGCCGTCCGGCACTGAAGGGTCCTCGAAAGCCCTGGCAGCAATCACGAGGGCGTCCGCCGACTGAATCCGGTTCAGGTACTCGCCGGAGATTCCTTTGGTCTGCCCAAGCCCGTCGGGGGCCGCGGGTAGATCAATGAACGTTACCTCGGCGTGCGTCGTCTTCTCAGGACGATACATTTCGCTGAGGGTTGAGAGCCTGGGGTCAGGCACCTTTGCGACCCCGATGTTCGGCCTTGCGGCGGAAGAGTATCCGGCGACCTGGGCCGCCCCCCTCGTCGCCGCGTTGAAGATGGTCGTCTTACCGCTGAAGGGCAGCCCGATGATAGCGATTTCCATTGTTTGAGTATTCAGTCTCTAGTTATCGGTAGTCGGTTCTTATTCGTCTATCTTACGGGATTTGCCGTCTATTACGGTCGTCCCGTCCTCGGGCTTGTACCGGCCCTCCGCGTCTCCCGGACGTCCGGAGGCTTCCATCAGGACGTCTCTGGGGGCCAGAAGAAGGAAGAGCACGCCGGATATTATCAGTACCAGGAGGTCGTCTATTCTTCCCAGAAGTCCAAGGAAGTCCAAGTCCCACGGCACAATTACATAGACGATGGCCGCGGGGATCAGCAGTTTCAGCCCGAAGGGGACACGGCTGTCCATCATCAGACGCATTATCAGGCGCGGTATCCCGGTCATCGTGAGCAGGGACAGGAGTACTCGTATCATATTCCGCACCTCCCAAAGGTCTTATGTTGATTATAGTACGGGAAACGCCGTTATGGAATCGGAAAATTTCCCCGTAGCTAAACTGATGCAGCATCCCGCGCTAAACCTTCGTTGTAGTGGCTTTCGGCTGCGTGCTATAATCTTCCAGATATTCCCTATGAGATTCAGGAGAACCCGTTTGACTTCGCAGCGGACACGAGACTATGAATTGGTGATGATACTCAGCCCGGAAGCTACCGAGTCGGAGGCGGCAGAGACCGTCAAGCGCATTTCCGACATCATCAGCGAGGGCGGAGGAAACATCTCCCAGCAGGAAAACTGGGGAATCAGGCGGCTCGCCTATCCCATACAACGATTCATCGAGGGCAACTACTTCATCACGCGGTGCCAGATGGAAGCGCAGGCGGCAGCCGAGCTGGACCAGACGCTCAACGCCGCCCAGGACGTAATGCGACACCTCGTCTTCAGGCTCGAAAAGTCTGAGATCGCCGCCATGGAGGTGCAGGCCGAACGCCAGCGCCAGGAGCTTGAGAAGCAGGAAGCCGAGGCAAGGGCCGCTGCCGCTCGCGAGGCGCGCGAAAGAGAAGAGGCCGCCGCCCGAATCGCGGCCGAGCGACAGGCGAGAGAAGCCGCCGAAGCCGAAGCGCAGGCCCCGGCTCCCACCACAGCCGAGTCCGAAACGGAGCCCGAGGCTGCGGAGCCACCGACTGGCGAAGCCCAGACGGAAGAACCGGCCCCCACCCCCGTTGCAGAGTCCGAAAGCGAAGAAGAAGTCCAGAATCCCGTGTAGCCTGTCGGCGGACTTGGTACTATCGAACGGCGCGCTGGATTTTCGGACCATCCCAAAGATGCAGGCTCAGGACGTAAGCTATGTATAACAAGATAACCATCATCGGCAATCTGGGTACTGAACCAGAGATGCGATATACGCCAAATGGAACCGCGGTGACTAATTTCTCCGTCGCCACCAACAGGCGATACAGGAATAGCAATGGAGAAAATGTTGACGAGACAGAGTGGTTCAGGGTAAACGCTTGGGGACGACTTGCTGAAATCACCGACCAGTACCTGCAAAAAGGCAGGCTTGTATATGTGGAAGGAACTCTCAGCAGCCGGTCTTGGGTTGGTCAGGATGGACAAACTCGGTTCAGCAACGAAGTACGCGCCCAGGAAGTGAAATTCCTCAGCGGATCGGGTGATGCCGGCGGATTCGGAGGCGGAGCCGCGGGGCCGGACGGTCCGCCAGCAGGCGACGATGAAGACGATCTGCCCTGGTAGCCCAACACAAGATTGAAATCAGATAACGATGCTCACCCCGGAAGCCGGAGCAGCCTGCTCCCTCAGACTTCCGGCCCAGCGAAAACCGACAATACTCCATGCCACGTAGCAGAAGGTGAGTTGATATGACGACACAACAGACAGGAACAGGTCCGTCCCAAGGACCGAGGCCCGGTGGCGGCCCTCAGCAGGGCGGCTATCGTCCGGGAGGCGGTGGTGGCAGACCCGGCGGCCCTCAGCAGGGCGGCGGATACCGTCCAGGTGGCGGTGGAGGCAGGCCCGGCGGTGGCGGCTATCGGCCGGGAGGCGGAGGCAGGCCAGGTGGTGGAGGCTATCGCCCGGGCGGGGGCAGACCCGGCGGAAGGCCGGGCGGATTTCGCAGAGGCAGGCCGCGCTACTACAGCCGCAGAAAGATTTGCGGATTCTGCGTGGACCATATCGAGTACATTGATTACAAGGACACTGACCGCTTTCGCAGGTACATGACCGACAGGTGGAAGATAGAGTCCCGCCGCAAGACGGGCGTCTGCGCCAAGCACCAGCGCGCGATGTCCACCGCGATCAAGCGGGCGAGGCACCTTGCGCTGATTCCGTTCAGTCCCGACCACGCGGGCCCTCAGATGCGATGGTCGAGGTAGGCTCGAATCCAGCGAACGAGGACCTGTTCGACTTTGCGACTTGTGAAAGACGTGTACATTTCGGGGTTGAATAGTGGTTGATGAAGCCCGCCAATCGCCGCCGCGACGAACCGTAAGGTCAGACAGGCGCAGAATCGCGTCTGAGAGGTCGCCCGAAGAGCGCCGTCGCCATCGGCTTGCGCTTATCATCATTGGTGTACTGCTCCTGGTCATAACCGGGATAGTCGTCGCCGGGTATGTGATCATTTTCGTCCTTCCCCCGCAGCAGCTCATCGTGCGCGTGGACGATGTGAGCTACACCCGCGGAGACATGGTCAAGCTCCTTCGGATAAGGCAGAAGGCGCTGGAACTGGACAACTCACAGCAGACTCTCAGGAGTACCGACGACATATTCCAGGCGTTGCAGCTCATCGTCGAGAACGAGGTCATTGCCCAGGTCGCCCCCACCGAGGGGATATCCGTGTCTCGCGAGGAGATTGACAACAATATACGAAGATCCATGGCGCCCTCCGAGGCTGAGTCTCAGGGCAAGTCCGCCGCTCAAATAGAGCGCGAGTACCACGAACGCTACCGCCAATTCCTCAACTCGGCCCAGGTCAGTGAGAGCGAACACCGCGACCTGATTAGAAAAGCGATACTTCGTGAGAAGTTCCGGCAGTTCGTGGGCGATCAGGTCCCGGTCTTTGCCGAGCAGGTGTATCTGCATCGCATAGCGATGGGCTACCAGGACGAAATAGATATCATGCAGACCAAGTACGCGGACCTGCTGGGCGACGACAGGAGCCCTGAACACATCCGCAACACGGTCCGGGCGATAGCGCGCGAGTTTTCACGGGACCCCGACACGGCCCGGTCCAGAGGAGACCTTGGCTGGGCGCCGCTCGGTATATTCGAGGACTACGAGCGCGATTTCTGGGAACTGGAAGTTGGAGAGATGTCCGAACCCACGCCAAACGTGGAGAACCCCCAGATGTCGTTCTTCTTCGTAGTATCCCAGCGCGAAGAGGTTTTGGAGATAACCCGGCTCAACAGGGAACAACTCAAGACTAAGGCTCTACAGGAGTGGGTGAACGACGAGCGTCAGAACCATGACATCTACGCCACTTTCAACTCCGACATATACGCGTGGTTCGTCGAGCAACTCCGGGTAAGCGCGAGTACCACACCGACCCCCACCTCCAATAATCCGCTCGAAAATCTGATGCCCAGCCGATAGGTCTCACCTTCTGTCGAGTCGGTCGCTTTCTCACCCGCCATTCACGCATTTCCGGGAATTGCCTTTGCGTTTGCTTGCGCCGCAATAGTAACCTGAATACCGAAACCCGAACAGGAAGGTTAGCGCCTTGAGCAAAGACACAGTTGGAATCGCGCTGCTGGGCATGGGTGTCGTCGGCGGCGGCGTGGCAGACATCATACAGCGCAAGCGGTCTCACCTGAGAGACATGGTGGGATGTCCTATCGAACTAAAGGGCATACTGGTAAGGGACGTCAACAAGCCGCGCGCGACCCAGGTGCCTCACGACATTGTCACCACAGACGCTGACGACATCCTCTCCAACCCCGAAGTAGATGTGGTAGTCGAGGTGATGGGAGGGCAGGACCCGGCCTTCGACTACATTCTCAAGAGCATCTCGCTGGGCAAGCACATCGTAACCGCGAACAAGGAGGTCATGGCCAGGCACGGGCCGGACATCCTCACCTTATCCCGCAAGAAGGGTGTCCAAACTCTCTTCGAGGCCGCGGTCGCCGGTGGCACGCCGATCATCGCGCCGCTCCTACGAGATCTGGTCGCCAACGAAGTCCTGACCATACACGGGATAATCAACGGCACGACGAACTATATCCTTACCAGCATGAGTCAGAACGGCGCCGACTTCGGGGAAACGCTCGCCGAGGCCCAGCGTCTCGGATACGCCGAGTCCGACCCCACTAACGACGTCGAGGGCATTGACGCCGCCTACAAGCTGGCGATTCTGGCGACGCTGGGCTTCCGCGCGCGAGTCAGGGACACCGACGTGTTCCACGAGGGTATAACCCGGCTGCGGACCCGCGACTTTCAGTACGCCAGAGAACTCGGCTACGCGATCAAGCTGCTCGGAATAGCTACCTCGGACAACGGCTCGGTGCAGGCGCGGGTACACCCCGCTTTCATCAGGGAAGACTCGATGATCGCCAAGGTGGACGGCGCGCTGAACGCTGTCGAGATTCAGACCGACCTCGCGGGCAAGCTGATGTTCCACGGCGCGGGCGCAGGTTCCATGCCCACCACCAGCGCGGTAATCGCGGACATAGTTGACATTGCTCGCAATCTGGCCGGGAACGTGGTACCACCTCCTATTGGCAAACTTTCTGAGCGCACCCACGTGCAACCAATATCGGAACTGCGCACCCGCTACTACATCCGGCTTACCGCGACCGACAGGCCCGGCGTCCTCGCGCAGGTCGGCGGCGTTCTGGGCAACAGGAACATATCCATCGCCTCTGCCATCCAGAAAGAGACGGACGAAGTGGCGCAGCGCGCCGAGATCGTTCTTATGACCCATCGCGCCAATGAGAGCGATATGCAGCAGGCAATCCGCGAGTTGGAAGCCCTCGAAACTGTGGCGGAAGTCGGCAACATGGTTCGCGTCGAAGAGTGGTAGGAAACAGCTTGGCATATTCGTCTTTCACACTGTAACCTTGAAAGCCAATTCTTGAAGCGTGGGGTGAAATTGCCAATGTCCGCCGCATACTATACCTGGAAGCGTTGAAGTACCTGCCGAAGAGTGAAAGCGGAGCTTTCACAGAGTGGCGTCGAACTGGAAGAGCGCGACTTCTTCGCCGACCCGTTCACCGCCGAGGAACTCAAAGACTTGATCGGCGACGGGAGCGTCGCCGACTACTTCTCCTGGAGGTCCCCCTCGTTCCGCAAGCTGGGCTTGAAGCGGGATGACATGAGCGACAACCAGATGCTGGAGCTGATGGCTGAAGAGCCGCGTCTTATTCGCCGCCCACTGATAATGACCTCGGACGGCAAGCTCATCGTCGGAACCGACAAGAAGGCTATGGCCGATCTCATATCGGCATCTTGATAATCCCTACATCTGTAAATCCTGATTTAGGCAAATAGGTGAACCGCGATGATGATTGACCTATCGGGCAAGGTGGCCCTCGTCACCGGCGGCGCGCGCGGCATCGGTCGCGGAATATGCCTCGCGCTCGCAGAACAAGGCGCGGACGTAGCGGTAGCAGACCTGCTTGCCGACAGCGCCGCGTCAGTCGCCGAAGAGATGGAGCGCATGGGACGCAGATCCCAGGCCGTCGGCATGGATGTCACCAGCCGCCCCTCCATCCAGGCCGCCGTGTCCCAGGTGCTCGACGACATGGGCCACATAGACATCCTGGTCAACAACGCGGGCGTAGTGGGAGTGGGGAATTGGTGGGACCGCGACAAGCCCAGCGACGAAGACTGGCAATTTACCCACATGGTCAACGTGCGTGGCGTCGTAATGGTCACCGAGGCCGTACAGGATAAGATGATAGAGCGCGGATCGGGGCGAGTCATCAACATTGCGTCCATAGCCGCGCGTCAGGGCAGCCCTGACATTCCCCACTACTCCACGACTAAAGCGGCCGTCGTGAGCTGGACCCAGTCCAACGCACATCAACTCGCCCCACACGGCATAACGGTCAACGCGATCTGCCCGGGCCTGCTCTGGACCGATATGTGGCAGGCCATCTCCCGGAGGCGTTCCGCCGTCACTGGCGAGGACATTTCGGGCCGTGCGCTGTTCGAGCGCGCCGTAGAAAATATGACTCCGATGAAGCGCGAGCAGACGCCCGAGGACATAGGCAAGCTCGCGGCCTTCCTCGCCTCAGACGACGCCCGAAATATCACCGGTCAGGCTATAAACGTGGACGGCGGAATACGCATGAACTAGCAATCCTCTCGGAAACCGATATTGCCGATCTGCACAACTCTCTTATTGCCGTATCAGGCCCGAAGTCGTTACAATATATCCGAACGCACAAGTCGGGGCGTAGCGCAGTCGGTAGCGCGCCACGTTCGGGACGTGGAGGTCGCTGGTTCAAGTCCAGTCGCCCCGACCAGTCCACCCATCCGGGAGGACTAGCGCCGCTTTGAATATATGATGGTTATCCAAGCGCGTACAGTTTCGCCCAGGAGAGTATCTCCATGAACCGTCAACGCGGCAGGGTAGGAATTCTTATGGGTGGCGGCCCCGCCCCGGGCATCAACAGCGCGATCAGTTCTGTAACCATCGAGGCGATCAACAGGGGCTACGAAGTAATCGGCATTCTGGACGGCTTTTCCCACCTCATGGAGGGCCGCGCCGACATGGTCCGACCCCTCAGAATAGAGGACGTATCCCAGATACACTACCGCGGCGGCTCAATCATCCGCACATCCCGCGCCAACCCCACCCGACGACCGGATCATATCCAGAACACGCTGGACTCTTTGCGGGAGTTGAACGTCTCATACCTCGCCACGATAGGCGGGGACGACACCGCCTTCAGCGCGTCCGAAGTCTCGAGACTTGCGGAAGGCAAAATCAAAGTCGCCCACATCCCCAAGACGATTGATAACGACCTTCCCCTTCCCGACGGAATGCCCACGTTCGGATATGAGACGGCGCGACACCTGGGGACGGAAATCGTTCGCAATCTCATCGAAGACTTCCGCTCCACCAACCGCTGGTACATCGTTATAGCGATGGGACGCGCCGCCGGACACCTCGCGCTGGGCATCGGAAAATCGGCGGGCGCTACGCTCACCATCATACCCGAGGAGTTCACAGCCGAGCGCATCGGCATATCCGATGTGTGCGACGTGCTCGAAACCGCCATACTGAAGCGCCGAGTGATGGGAAAAGACCGGGGGCTGGCGGTAATCGCCGAGGGTGTAGCGGAGAAGTTCGATCCCGAGGAACTGGCAAGCGTTCCAGGGGTGGAAGTGTCGCGCGACCAACACGGACACCTTCGACTCGGAGAGATCCAATTGGAGAAGATCCTGAAGCGCGCGCTTCAGGAACGCTTCGAGGACAGGGGGGAAACGCTCCCTATCATTGACAGTACGGTGGGATACGAACTCCGTTCCTACGCGCCAATCCCGTTCGACATAGATTACACCCGTACCCTGGGCTACGGCGCGGCCAGGGCGTTGCTGTCGGAGCCAAGTGATCGATACCCTGAACAGGGCGGACTGATATGCCTGGTTGGCGGCGACATCAAAGTGCTGCCGTTCAACCAACTCAGGGACCCGGAAACAGGGCGCACACGAGTACGCACCGTAGATGTCGAGGGAGA
>DAOULF010000023.1:0-7713 GCA_034420555.1 Dehalococcoidia bacterium | reverse complement strand
ACTGAGAAACGCTCTGGTCTGCGGCCAGTTTCGCTAGATCAGCAATAAACTCTTTGACCGACTCGCGCCCCATGTCAATCTCTATATCAGACCATACGAACTCTGAGCATTCCCACTCATATTCATAATCCTCGGCTTGTTCCCTGAAACCGTCTGCCACGCTGAAAGCGGCGAAGTGGATGGGATAGCCAGGACTGTTTCCCTTCTCATCCACATTATCCAGCCGATAGACTATTTTCTTCATGTCTTGCGGGGTATCCCTTGGCCAACCATGTTTATCGGCGACAGCCGACAGGCCCGCGCAGGCGGCTTCCCACATCAGCATGGAGCCTTTCCTAGTCTTGCCGGCGTCGAACTCTCGGTCGGCTTCTCCCAGCAACTCCAGCGCCGTTTGAATATGGTCTTTCTTCGGCATTGAATCCTCCTGGAAACAGGCCAGACCCGGTGAGCGTTTGAAATAGTATAGCTGATTGTATCTCGCAGGTATCCTACGGAGATTCGACCTCGATCTCGAAGTCGAACCTCTCCCCTTCCGACATCGCCGAGACCCGCCTGGTCGCTCTGTTCGTGGAATACGCTCCGGGCGACGCGATTATCCTGCCGTCGGAGTCCAGTACGGTGAAGTCATCGCCGGAGACGCTTACGGAAAACGCGCCGCTCAGGTCGAGTCCTACGAACGCCTTGATGTCCGCTATCATTCGCTCCTGCTCCAGGAGTATCTGGCGCGCATCCTCGACGGACACCTCGGAGAAACGGATTCTCGCGCCGGGCATCGCCTGCGCGATCAGCCCGATGTCAGGGCCAATGACGGTCGCTATCTTGGTGTATCCTCCCGTAGTCCCGCGATCCGCGAGCAGGACGATGGGTGTCCCGCCGCCCGGCACCTGGATAGAGCCAAGCGCGGTCCCGTCCGAAACGATGTCCGCGCCCGAGACATGCTCTATAGTCGGACCCTCCAGCCGGTAGCCGGTCCTGTCCGCATCGTTGGAGACAGTGTACTCCGAATTGAGCAGGGTGGAGACGCCGGCTTGGGTAAATGCGTCATCCTGGGGACCGAGAACCGCCCTTATATCGAAGTATTGGCCGTAAGTGGTCTGCCTGCTGATTTCGGGCGGCAGCCTTCTGGATGAAGTGACGCCACGATGCGGAGAATCGCCGATAGCAAGTATATCTCCGGCGGCAAGCGAGCGTCCCCCGAATCCTCCGAAGCCCCCTTTGAGGTCTGTGGACCTGCTCTTCATCACGAGCGGAGCTTCAATTCCGCCGGCTATTGCCAGGTAGGCTCTCAGGCCGTCCCTGGGCATTCCAAAACCCAACACAGAGCCAGCCTCTATGCACACCGATTCCCATGAAGGCATCGGACTGCCGTCCAGTGTCGGTTCCAGGTCGGCTCCGACAATCGCTATCGTCGCGCTTTCCGTAAACCTGATAGTCGGCCCAATTGCCGTGATCTCGAGTCCGGCCAGATGTTCCCTGTTGCCCACCAGGATATTGGCTATCCTCAGCGAAACGCTGTCCAACGCTCCGCACACGGGAATGCCGTACCGCTGGTAGCCGGTACGTCCCAGGTCCTGCACCGTCGTCAGCAGTCCGGGAGAGACTATCTCCATGGTTGGATTCGCCATCAGATATTCCGGGTTACCACAGAATAGATGCCGTCCCGGACCTGCCGTTCGGTGTCCGCATAAGCATCCTCGTCCGGGAGAGGCACGAATCGCACTCGGTCTCCGGCGTTGATTACGGCCGGAGGGTCAGATTCGGGATCGAACAGTCTCAGCGGCGTCCTGCCTATGAGTTGCCAGCCGCCGGGACTCGCGACCGGATACGCGCCTGTCTGGGTTTCCGCAATTCCGACCGACCCTCCCGGAATCAGTGTCCTGGGTGTGGTCAACCTGGGAGTGTTCAGTCGAGGGTCCAGGCCGCCCAGGTACGGAAAGCCTGGACTGAATCCCATCGCGTACACCAGGTAATCCGTACCCGAATGTATCTCGATAACCTCGGATTCCGACATACCCGCGTTCTCCGCAACAAATCCTATGTCGGGTCCGTATTCTCCGCCGTAGAGAGTGGGTATCTCGACGATTCTTTGATCAGCGGATTCGCCGCTGTCGTCCACGTCAAGGGAGAGTATCGCCTGCTGGAGAGTGTCAGGTCGCGTGAGCAAGGGATCGTAGTGGAGCATGAGGGACCTGTACGTTGGCACGAGCTCGACAACGCCATCGAGTTGAGCGCGTTCGATGGCTGCGGTCGTCCTGTGAACCAGCGCGTTGATCTCAGGGTCAATCTCCGCTCCGAACTCCACGACCATCGCGCGGTCTCCCGACGGCAGAAATACCGGCTGACGCTCTGCCTGCATCGCTAGACCAGTTCGCCCAGAGGCTTGATCTCGACACCCTCTTCTTGCAGCGCCTGCTTCAGCGCCCTCGCCATCTCCACCGCTCCCGGGGTGTCGCCGTGAAGGCACAGGCTGTCCGCCTGCACTTCGATTACGTCGCCATTTATGGCTCGCGCTTTGCCATCCCGCACCATCTGAAGACTGCGCTCCACCACCTCGCCGATGTCGTGAATGACCGAGCCGGGCTTCGACCTGGAAACAAGCGTGCCGTCCGGGTTCAGCGCGCGGTCGGCGAATATCTCGCGTCCCACTCGCAGGCCCATGTCCTCCGCAATGACGATCCACTTAGATCCTGCTAACGCGAGGATGGCAACGCTCTCGTCAACTTCCAGAACGGCTTCGCATATCGCCCTGGCCAGGTCGCCGTCGTCAACCGCCATGTTGTACATGGCCCCGTGCGGCTTCACGTGCTGGAGCTTGCCTGAGCTTGTGAACGCCTGTAGTGCGCCCATCTGGTATATGACATCGTTCTTCGCCTCTTCAGGAGAGACTACCATGTTCCTCCTGCCGAACCCGGCGAGGTCCGGGAAGCTGGGGTGCGCTCCGATGCCAACGCCCTCCTCCTCAGCCAGCCTGACCGTCTCGCGCATCCAGTTCGGGTCGCCCGCGTGGAACCCGCACGCTATGTTGGCCGACGTGATGTACTTGATGACCTCTTCGTCGTAGCCCATCTTGTACATTCCGAAGCTCTCGCCCATGTCGCAGTTGAAATCAATCTGGTTGCCCATGCCTCTCCCTCATACTGTATTCATCGTAAGGCTTGCGAATCAGGAGTCGCGAAGCCGCCTGATCTCCGCTTCCAGCTCACGGACGCGCGCTTCAGCACCGTCAGCGCGTTCGCGTTCGCTGTCGAACGTGGGGATGTGAAGCCCGGTCGCGGGATCGTACCATCCCAACCCGCCATGCTCCCAGCGAATGTTCAGGTCCAACACCTCAATGTATCCTTGTAACATGCCCTCGGACAATTCCACGATAGGAAGCGACTCGTAACGACCTTCCACCAGCCTGTCCCCGGCCAGCCTCGCGCCGTAAAACTCCCCTGTCTCGTCGAACCGCCAGTACTCGGTTATCCCCATGACCGCGTAGTCCACGCGCTTCTGTCCCACGTCCACGCGCGCCGTGCTCCTGGATGCTATCTCAAGCGCGAAGTCCGGCGGCTTGCCCTGCTCGCTGATGATGTAGCCGTTCCTCCGAAGGAAGCCTTCGCGGTCCGCGTTAAGCGCGACGACGAGGTCGGGATTCCTTCTGAGGTCGTCCGGACCCAAAATCGGATTCAGGGAGATGTATTTGTCCGTGAATACCAGCGTGGTGCCTTCGTTTCCGAGGTGTCTGATGATGTGGTGGGAGTTGCCGAGTGAGTGAAGGTAGTCGAAACTGGTCATCTCGTCAGGCTCGCGTCGAGGCGTGTCCGGCAGTTGGAAAGTGTCTGCGGACTTGGGTCTTGTGGTCAGTGTATCTGTGGTGGCCATATCTCATCTCACAGTCGGACGGCGCTCCAGCGTGGGAGATATTCTATCATTGGGGAGTGTCTGGAACAACGATTTATGCAACGAAGACCTTCGCGCAACTACCGTCTGAACACTATAAGTCAGAATATATACTCAACCCTGCGTACAGGAGAACAGATTGGACAATCCGGCTGAAGAACTCCCGCCGAAGCAGCTAAGCATGATAATCACTGCCGAGGCCGCCGCGCGTATGCCCACCTCGATCACGCCACCGGGATTCACCCTTCGCGGCTATCGAGCGGGCGACGAGCATTCTTGGGTATCGCTGATAAACTATGGCGACTACGGCTCAGACTGGGATCGCGCCCGCTTCGACGAGTACATACAGGGACCGGAGCGGAAGGAAGGATCGAAGGTTATCGAACGCGACGGAGCAGTAGTCGCCGCCACCTTCGCCTCCGTCCAGCACGACATGGACGACATGGGCCGGGTGGACTTCGTCACCAGCCTTCCCGAGTACCGGGGCTTCGGGCTCGGAAGGCTGGTTTGCAGCGAGGTGGTTCGCTATCTTGTTGACAGGGGATACTCACGCGTTATCCTATTCACCGACGACTGGCGGCTGCCCGCGATTGGCCTCTATCTCTCGATGGGCTTCGAGCCTCAGATGACCCGCGAGGATATGCCCGGACGCTGGCAAGCAATTCGGCAAAACCTGGAGGCAAGCAGATGACAGAACTACGGCTCGGCCTTGCCGGACTCGGACACGGCGGGACTGTTCTTGGAGCAAACCGCTCCGACATTCCGATACGCGTGACCGCGCTCTGCGACACCAACGAAGACCTTCTTGACTCCGTAGCCTGCGAATACGGCATCAGCCACGCCACCACCGATTTCGCCGAACTCGTAGCCCGACCGGATATTGACATAGTAGGCATATACACTCCCGGCCCTCTGCACGCCGAACAGATACTCGCCGCCCTCGACTCCGGCAAACACGTAATGGTCACCAAGTCCATGGTTTACACGATGGAAGAGGCCGAGCGGGTCATCGAGGCTGTGGACAAGACAGACCTGACCCTGCTTGTTACCCAGACGATGCGGGGCCGCTACGACTTCATGGCGGCCAAGCGCATCTGCGACGCCGGGACAATCGGAGACCTCTTCATGGCCGAGGCCCACTACGTCCATGACCTGCGCCCCGTCTATGAGCAGACCCCCTGGCGCGTGAGTATGCCCCAGGACCTCATCCTGGGTGGAGCGTGCCACCCGATTGACCTTCTGCGCTGGTTCATGGGCGACATATCCGAAGTCCACTGCTACGGCCTCAGAAGCGGCGTCTCGCCTGACTATCCGCAGGAAGACACCTTCGTCATCAACGTCAGGTTCGCCAGCGGCAAGATAGGCAGAGTCGCCAACTTCCTCGGAGTCATACACACTCCTGGCGTGCCCATGAACAGCCTCTCTGTGTACGGCACGAAGGGAACTATCCTCGACAACAAGATCCGCCTCGACGCCGATGAGTGGCTCCCCCAGCGCACCTACTCGATAGAGTACCCTCCCGCCGGTGGACACAGGAGCGAGATGATGGTCATGCTCCAACACATGGCCGACTGCATCCTTAACGGCGCGATCCCCTGGGTGGGCGCGAGAGAAGGCGCGCGCGTCGTCTCGACCGGCCTGGCCTGCTGGGACTCGCTCAGGTCTGGCGCCCCCGCCGAAGTCCGCAACGAGTTCTGAGACAATTACGAAAACTTCCCTCTCCCCCGATGGGCTTAGAAGGGTATGTAAATGAGCAAAGCGGCTTTGGATGTCAACAGAGAGTCCCCTCTCCGTCTGGGAGAGGGCGATTAGGAGAACAGCGTGAGCGATCTATGGTTGTACGTCCTCTGGGGATGCGCCGCCTATCTGCTGGGTTCCGTGTCTTTCGGAGACATAGTGGCGCGGGTCGCCGGGTTCCCCATCCGGGAGACTGGCACCGGCAATCCGGGCGTCGCCAATATGTTCCGCGAAATGGGAACTCGATACT
The DNA here is from genome assembly GCA_034420555.1 of Dehalococcoidia bacterium. Lineage (GTDB taxonomy): Bacteria > Chloroflexota > Dehalococcoidia > Lucifugimonadales > UBA1123 > VXRN01. Next base: position 1,844 of record DAOULF010000023.1, on the reverse strand, counting down.
CCGCCATCGTGCTGGCGTTGGACTTGGTAAAAGGAATAGTCGCAATGCTGCCCGCGCTGCTGATGGACCTTCCTGCGTGGACAGCGGCCGTGGGCGCGGCGGGCGTACTTCTGGGCCATTTCCTTCCGGTCTTCTGGGGATTTCGAGGCGGCACGGGCATGGTGGTCGCAATGGGCGTGTCGTTCGGTCTGACCCCTCTGGGCGCGCTGATAGCCGCTCCAGTGTCCCTCGTCGTGTTGCGTCTGACGAAGAACGCCGCCTATACCGGGGTAGCCTACTTCATCTCGACAGCTCTGGCGGGCTGGTGGCTTCTCGGCGACCTCGCGGTCCCCGCAATGGTATTGGCAGCGGCGGGAACCGTGCTGATCAAGAGCTTCGTGCAATACAGATGGGCAGGTCCCGCTGTCTAAACGAACACTCTGAGAAAGCTGTCCGTATCCCCGAAGTCAGCGCGAGTTCCAACCACTCCACTGACCACTGAAAATCCTCACACCAGCGCGTTGTGCCCTGTAAGGTCGCGCCCAAGTATCAGCGTATGGACGTCGTGCGTTCCCTCGTAGGTGTCCACGGTCTCAAGATTGAGCATATGCCGGATGGCTGGATGCTCTAGGACTATTCCCGACCCGCCCAGTATCTCGCGCGCCGAGCGCGCCGCTTCGAGCGCGCTCCTGACGTTCTCACGCTTGGCCAGCGAGACCTGGGTAAAACCCATCTTCCCCCGGTCCTTCAGAACCGCCAGACGCCACGACAGCAGCAAACCCCTCGTGTGGTCGGACACCATATCCACCAGCTTGTTCTGGACCAACTGGCGCGAGGCGATGGGTTGCCCGAAGGTCTCGCGCGTCTGGGAAAAGTCCAGAGCGTCCTGGTAAACCGACTCGATTGCGCCAAGAACTCCCCACGTTATCCCATAGCGCGCCTGCGTCAGGCAGGACAATGGCCCACGCAGCCCCGCGACATCGGGCAGCACCGCGCTCGCTGGCACCCGGCAGTCCTCCATAACGAGTTCGCTGGTGACCGAGGCCCGCATACTCATCTTATGCTTGATCGCGTTCGCGGTGAATCCCGGAGTGTCCGTCGGAACGAGGAACCCCCGTACAACGCCGTCATCGTCGGCGGCCCAGACAAGCGCGACGTCCGCGATGTTGCCGTTCGTAATCCACATCTTCGAGCCGTTCAGCACGTAACTCTCGCCATCCTTGGCGGCCCGCGTCCGCATGGCCCCCGGGTCCGACCCTCCTTCATGCTCTGTCAGCCCGAAGCATCCGATCATTTCTCCCTTCGCCAGCCTGGGCAGGTACTCGCGCTTCTGCTCCTCAGAACCGTAAGAGTAGATCGGGTACATTACCAACGCGCCCTGTACGCTGGCGAAGCTGCGCAGTCCTGAGTCCACATGCTCCAATTCGTACATGATCAGGCCGTATGAGATATTGTTGACTCCCGCCGCTCCGTACTCGACAGGGAGGTTAGCGCCGAAGTAGCCCATTTCGCCCAGCCTGGGCACCAGATGTCTCGGAAACTCACCTTGCTCCCAGTAGTCCGCGATATCCGGCATGGCCTCCGCTTCGAGAAACTGTCGCGCCGTGGCCTGTACCTGTCTCTCCTCGTCGTCAAGCATACCCAATACGTTGTAATAGTCGAGCATCTTCTCTGTCCTGTGTCATGTGTGTTTTCCGTGATTGTAAAGGTTAATAGCCAGGAGCGGTAGTAAGCATCCGGAGTTTGGGTGCATCAGGGCAATCGCATTTTAGTGAGCAAGCACTTTGAGCAAGTATTCTCCGTCCCACCCGGCTCTTTTGCGCTTGGCGGCCACGCCTACCTTCAAGGTGGTTTCACTCTTGAGC
>DAOULF010000022.1:0-3460 GCA_034420555.1 Dehalococcoidia bacterium | reverse complement strand
TGCAGGTATTGCAGTATCTCTCGCTGCGATTGTATCACGCCCGTTTCGTAGTACGAAATCGAATGCTCCCCGCAGAAGGGCCTGACGATTCTCTGCGCTTCCTTCAACCGGTTCCGGGGCATACTCGGGAACAGATGGTGTTCGATCTGGTAGTTCAGCCCGCCGTACAGAAGGTCGTTTATGAGACTCGACCTGACATTTCTGGATGTGAGCACCTGCCTCCTCAAGAAGTCGAGCCGCATCTCCCCGTCGAGCATCAGCATACCCTTGTGGTTGGGAGCGAATGTCGAACCAATGTACAGCCCTATCAGCAACTGATTGACCGCGATGAACAGCAACCCCTGCCAGAACGGCAGGGACAGGAACACCAGGCCGGTATAGACGCCGATGTGGCCGACCATCATAATCGGCTCGGCGATGGGGAATCTCAGCCTGTTTGTGAGCATGTACCGGATGCCCGAGTACCTGAGTACCAGACCCTCCAGACAGACCAGTGGATAGAATAGAAAAGCCTGGTATCTGACGATTAAGCGAGGGATTCCTCTCATCGCGCGCGCCTGGTCTTCCGAGAACGCGACCACCGGGATTTCGATGTCAGGATCCATGTCCAGATCATTGGGATTGCTGTGGTGCTCATTATGCTTCTCGACCCACCAGGTCCGGTTGATGCCGATTATAAAGCTCACGAACAGGCCGAGGACATCGTTGTTTCGGCTTGACCGGAACACCTGTTTGTGGCCCAGGTCGTGTCCGGTAAAGCACATCTGCACGATGACGAATGCCAGAAACGCTGCGTTCAACATCTGCGGCCACACGCCGTCCACAAGCATGAGAACCGCTACACTCATCGCCAGAAGGCTCATGTGCACGGTCAACTTGACGACGTAATGCCCCGGGTTCTTTTCCAATAGTCCGGCATCTTTCACAAGCCGCTTCAGATGCGCATATTCGTTTGGCTCCAATTCTTTCCTGGCAGCGCCGACCGGCGCGCCCGACATTTCTTCGGTTGACTCCGTTGCCATTCCGCTTTATACCTTTCGATTTAACCTTATTTCAGGTAGAGGTGGCCGCCGGGACCGGCGGCCAAGGCCAAATGACACAGTATGCCCTGGGAGGTCCGGAGGGAAGCTGGTGAGGAACCGAAGTGTGAGCTAGGGAGCCAAGAAGCGACTGGAGGGAACTCAGAGTGCCGACGCCACGGGCAGTATATCACATAAGCCGGATCAGCATTGTATGGATCAGGGCAGTCGAGCCTGTGTCAAATCAAAGGCGGGTATCCAGGGGTTGAGGGCGGTGCGGGACCCATTTTGATTCACCTGGCAAATTGGGTACAGCGTCGAGCATCCGTATCGCACTTGACTACCCCCACGCGCGTGATAACCTGTGTGAGAGCAACTGAGGGAGGTTTCAGCTATGCGCGCCGCCGTTTACCAGGGTAGTCAACAGTTCGCTATTGAAGATATGCAGGATCCGTCGCCCGGCCCCGGGCAGGTCGTGATTGACGTCAACTACTGTGCCATTTGCGGCACCGACGTTCACCACTTCCTCTACGACATAGCGCCGCCGGGCACGGTCATGGGGCACGAGTATTCGGGTGTCGTGAGCGCGGTCGGGGAGGGCGTTACCCGCTGGAGCGTCGGCGACCGTGTCGTTGGGGGTGGGGGCGAACCGCCGCCAGCCGTGCGCGCGGCCACTCCGGCCAGGGGTGAGCGTTATAACTACCGGCTCGACGGGTTCAGTGGCACTAGTTCAAGGGTCCGCGCATACGCTGAGAAGGTTCTGCTGGAAGAGTGGGAGCCTGTGCCTGTGCCGGACGGAGTGACCGACGAGGAGGCCGCAATGTGCGAGCCGTGCGCGGTCACGGTTCACGCGGTGAGGCTGTCGCAGCTCAAGTTGGGAGACTCGGTGGTCGTGCTGGGCGCGGGGCCGATAGGTCTGCTCTGCGCGCAGGTTGCGCGGGCCGCCGGGGCGAGCAAGGTGATTGTGTCGGAGCCAGCCCCGGCGAGGGCCGAGGCCGCGCGGCGGCTGGGGATGGACGCGGTCATCAACCCGCTGGAAGAGGACGCCGAACAGCGCGTCGTGGAACTTACGGACGGCAACGGCCCGGACGTGGTGTTCGAGTGCGCCGCAGCGAAAGGCACGCTGGACCAGGCGCTCAACATGGTGCGTCGCAACGGACAGGTGGTGCTGGTCGCCATAGTGTGGGAACAGACGCCGGTTCTGCCGCCGGACTGGATGGCGCGCGAGATCAGTCTGAAGACGTCGTTTGGTACGCAGCCGGAGGACTGGCGCATCGCGCTCGACCTGATACGCTCGGGCAAGGTCACGATGGAGCCGCTGGTGTCGGAGGCCAGCTTCCTGCCGCTGGACGAGATACAGGGCGCGTTCGAGGCGTTGTGCAACCCGTCCAACGAGGTACAGATGGTAGTGAGGCACGGCTGAATAATGAGTACACTGGCATTTAATCCAAACCAGTTCGGTGGGGTCGTTACGGACCCGCATAATCTGCCGAATGACACGCATGAGTTCAAAGAGATGCTTCGCGAGTCGGTGGACGCCTGGATCGAGGACGGGTACAGGCTCGTCTGGCTCGAACTGCCGCTGTCCAGGGCGGCTTTCGTGCCGCTGGCGGCGGACATGGGGTTCGAGTATCACCATGCGAAGGAAGATTACGTGATGATGACGCTGCGCCTGACTTTCGGCGCGTATATTCCGCCTTACGCCACGCACTATATAGGCGCCGGGGCGGTGGTCATCAACGAGCGGGACGAAATCCTGGTGGTGTCCGAACGCTACCGGATGGGCACGAGCCGGGGGCCAGGATACAAGCTGCCGGGCGGCGCGCTGCATCCCGGCGAGCATATAGCGCACGCGGCGGTCAGAGAAGTGCTGGAGGAGACGGGCGTTCATGCGCGGTTTGAGTCGCTGGCCTGCTTCAGGCACTGGCACGGCTACCGCTACGGCAAGTCGGACATATACTTCGTGTGTAAGTTATACGCGCTCTCGACGGAGATCACTAAGCAGGAGGAGGAGATAGCGGAGTGTCTGTGGATGCCGGTGGAGCGATTCCTGTCCGATGACACGATCCACGGCTTCAACAAGTCCATCGTGCGGGCCGCGCTGGAGAGCCCGGGCGTATCGCCCGCGCCGATGTCCGGCTACGACGACGCGGAACGATTCGAGTTCTTCATGCCTGATTTGAAGGAATCGGACTCCCCCAGTTCCTGGATTTTCAGAACTTAATGCTGAAGACTTACAACTGAGAACTAGGTTCTGTTGACATTTGATACTTCAGGTATCTAAATGATCATAGCCATAGCGAAGTTAGCTATACTCCGCGTTTCTGGATTCCCGCGAAAGCGGGAATGACGATAAATGTCAACACAGCCTAAAGAATCTGCAAGAAGGAGAAAGTAAATGGCATCATTGAAAGAGCGCATCGTCCGGGGCGACATCATCG
>DAOULF010000021.1:0-2830 GCA_034420555.1 Dehalococcoidia bacterium | reverse complement strand
GATCCGTACACGGGCAGCCACTGGAGATACGCCCCGAACAGGATCACTACCATGATAGCGACCCAGAACTGGGGCGCCGCCAAGCCGAATATGGCGACCGCCTTGCCTATCTTGTCTGCTAAGGTGTCCCGTTTCACCGCCGATAAAATCCCTGCCGGCACTCCGATTATGAACGAAAGGAACAGGCCCGCGGTGGCAAGCTGAAGCGTGGCGGGGATTCGCTCCATAAGCAGGTGCCGGGCCTCTTTCTGGCTGCGGACAGATTTGCCGAAGTCGCCCTTCGTGATCAGGTTCTTCATAAAGTCCAGGTATTGCACCAGGAATGGCCTGTCGAGACCCAGCCCCCTCTTGAGCTCCTCGTAAACTTCGGGAGGGGCGTCAATCCTCGCCGGAAGCAGCATCCTGACCGGGTCGCCCGTCAGGTGGACCGCTGAAAACACGACGAGGCTCAAACCGACTAGCGTTACCAGCGCCTCGAGGACTTTTCTTGTTATGTATCGTGTCATTTGAGCAGTCCATCACTGGCTACATTGACATTCCTGCGAAACTGCCCTCTTCCTTGATCGGAGAGGGTTAGGGTAAGGGTGTCTCAGTCAGACATATCCCGAAACCCCGCTCCCCAATTCAGGGAACGGGGCGTCTAGCTCTACGTTTGGCCCTAGTTGAACTCGATTGTCCACATGGCCGTGTTATATGTTACGACTGGCCAGGGCTGCCAGCTTCCAGCCTTGATTCGCGGACCGAGACCCCAGGGCAGGTTCACGAAGAACGGACTGAAAGCGTGATTCTCTTCGCGTAGTTCACTGTAAACTTCTGGGAAGTTGACCTCCCATGCATCCACCGTGACCTCGTTCACCAACTTCTCCGTCACCAGTTCACTGAGGCGCTGGCAAGTCGGGTCGCCATTCGGGTGCGCGTCCGATGTCCACTCGGCGTCGCAGATGCGCCATGCCTGGGCGCCGGCGGCGTAGGTGTACATACCTCGCGTTATGCTGAGGCCGTTCCAGCGTGTCTCATTCGTGCGAACCAGGACGCTGCCCGGCAGCTTGCGCTCGTTCCACTGCTGCCTCACCGACGTGGCGTCACCAGTCCTTACGGTAGTTTCGAGTCCCAGATCGTTGTTCCAAGTCGTGCTGAACACCTCGGCCAACTGCGGCTGGAGCGGGAGGTCGCCCGCTTCCCAGGTCCAGATGTCGAACGGAGGGATGTCCACGCCTGACTCTTCCAGAAGCTGTTTCGCCTTTTCCAAGTCGTATGGCCGCGGATCCGCTACGCCATCCCTGTATCCAATGGTGCTGGGCGTAACATGCTGCCAACCCTTCGGTATAGCCATGTCGCGGTTGTACAGACTGTCAATGATATCCTCTTTGTTAATCGCGTATTCCAGGGCCTGCCGAACTTCCTTCTTGTAGCACCACAGTTCCGGATCCCAGCAGTCCACGAACACGATCCAGGAGTACGCCGCCTCCGGCTGATACACCACCTGTCCGCCCGCGGCCTCAATGTCTTCCAGCAGGAAGACGTTCGCTTCTATCATGTCCGCCTGGCCTGCTTGGAGGCCCGCGATGCGAGTGGCGGCTTCCGGCACGACCTCGGTGATGTACTTGGCGAACTTCGGCCGGCGGTCCTCGTCATAGCCATTCGCGGGCTGGTAGAAGTAATCATCGAAGCGTTCAAGCTCGAACTTCTGGCCCGGTATCTGGTCGGCGAACATCATCGAGCCGCAGCTATTCGGGTTGTTCTGGTATGCTTGGTCGTCGGTCTGGGATATGTCGCCGCCGGCGGCGTCGTACCCTGTTACATCCTTCCAGTGGTCGGCGTTGAATATCTGGCCGTCCTCGCCCTGGGAGTTCTCGGACATCAGGAACGGCGTATCCGGGCGCGGGTTAGTGAAAGACAGTCTCAGGATATTGTCATCCACTATCTGAATGGCCTCGCTAACCTGGGCCAGCGCTATCGAAGTAGGATCAACACCGGGACGATTCAGAGCCGCTTCTCCGAACGCGAACTCAAAACGCCACCAGGCGTCATCCACGGTTATATCGCTCCCGTCGTGCGCCTTGATGCCGTCGGCTATGACGAAGTCAATCGTCTTGCCGTCTGAACTGACAGACCAGCTATCGGCCACGCCGCGCGTCAGAGTTCCACCGCCGGCGCCGCCAACCAGGTTGCAGTTGAAGTAGCGGGAGACTTTCATGAACTCCGCTCCGCCTGAGCGGGTCGGATCCCAGCCTCCGGTCGCGCCAACATTGGCAACGAGCAGCGTAAGCGTCTCATCCGTCAGGCCGCTGTCCATGCCGGTCTTCGTAGTCTCCTGCATCGTGGTCGCGGGCTGAGCCGGAGCCGGAGCAGCGGGCGCGGGCTGAGCCGGAGCGGCGGGCTCCGCCGGCTCATCCTCGCTCGCGCACGCCGCCAACACGACCATCAGCGCAATTGACAACACTCCGATGATCATAAACAACTTCGCGCCGTCATAGGTGAAAGGTTTCATGTTCATCCCCTTTACATGAGAGCGTCCGAGATCGGACTCACTTCTTAGACAGGTCATCCGTAACAAACAAGTAGATGCGGTCCCTTTCGGGAAGTCAGACCGACAATCTATGAATTGAGAATGGAATCGGTATTACCTCTCCAAATACCGACTATGGGTATGGCGGATAATAAAGCTAATGTCAAAATGTGTCAATATGCAAATTCTGAAGGCAGGTGCTTTTGGCGAGCCTGTATCAGTTTAGTAGGCAGGGGAGTCACCCCCATCCTAGCCTTCCCCCGTCAAAGGGGGAAGGGACTTTCGCACCGTGGGCAGAGCCGACCAGGTTGATACAGGTTC
>DAOULF010000020.1:0-4733 GCA_034420555.1 Dehalococcoidia bacterium | reverse complement strand
CCACGATCCCAATGATGCCCAGGGTGGATGCGTCGGAGGCGCTGCCGCTGGCGCTCACTGCCTCAGTCTGCGCCTGCTGAGCTGTGGCCTGGGCTCCTCTGACCGCTCCTTCGACCTCGCGGGCGGACGCGACTGTCTCTGGGAAGTGTACGACGGAGGCCGTCTGCACATCGTCGAAACCTCCACCGCCCGCCATGGAATCAAACGTCTTGTCCAGAGGATTACCTTCTACCGTACCGAAGAACCGGAAGCGGTAGTGACCTGGAGAAGTCGGAATCAGGTCCGCGACGTAGTGTCCCGGATCGTCGTAAACCGTGCGCAGCGACATCGTCCTGGACGCTTCCGACGGGACGTAAGTAACCTCAACCTGGAGCGTATCCTCAAGTCCTTGGACCGGCAAGATCCTCTCCCCGCTATGGCCCAAGTGAGATTCCATCACGTCGCTCATGTCGGCGCCCGCTTCCACATGCACCTCGGTCAAGGCTTCGACCGGCATTCCGTTCCATGTGTAGTCCCGCTGGTCGTTCGTGTTAAGCGTGACTCTGATCGTGTGCATACCCGGCTCCAGCGCGGGCAGCGCTACCCAGGGCACGTACATTCGCGTGATCTCTTTCCCGTCAACGTAAACTTGCGCGTGTCCCTCGCCCGACACGTGACTGCGATTCACGTTTTCGCCGGAGAAAGTAAATCCGGCGGGAACGACCTGAAGATTGTACGCTCCGTCGGTGTCGGCGCGCGCATTCAGATCCAGCGACATCGGGGAGTCGGCTTCAACCGGATCTCTCTTTTCGTGGCTGTGATCGTGGTCGTGCCTGGGTACGGTTACCATCGTCGAGGCTTCGACCGGCCGGCCCTCGTAAGTAAGAGCGCTATGATCGTTCGAGTTGAGCGTTACCCGTATGTGGCGCTCGCCGGGTTCGAGACCGGACAGGTAGTGGTATGATCCATACACCCGTCCCACCTTCTCGCCGTCCACGTAGATGTGCGCGTGGCCTTCACCCGGGATGTGGCTGTTGTTGACGTTCTCAGGCGACCAGACCCAATCGCGCGTCAGCAAGTAGAGATTCACCCCGCCTTCATCTTCCGCAACCGCGCCAACTTCCAAGCTGACATCCTTCTCAGACTCTATCGCCTCGTGGTGTGCCTGGCTCCCGGGTTCAATGGCCGCCGCGGCGACTTTGGTAACACGGATGCTCACCGCGTTCATCTCGCCCTCGTATGCGGGCTCGTGCAGGAATCCCACGACGAATTTGTAATCGCCTTCCTCTTCGTCCTCGTGGGCGAGTACGACTGCCGCGGTCGCTGTTGAAAGCGCAATCACGAACAGCATCCCTATGATTATCTTTATCAAGACAGACCTCCAAAGCGTTGTTCAGCCTGTTTGCGGATTCTGCCGCATAGTGTCTTCTTCGCTATGCCTTGCGGCCTTTAACTCTTCGGCCCTTGCTTCTCTCTTTCAGGAATGCTCGCATCGAAAGACCGATTACCGTAAGGAACGCGAGCAGAGTCACCAGCGTTATTATCCCACCAATTGGGTTGACGCGCTTCACGTCATACGAGAATTGCGCCTCTCCGCTGCCTTCCTGCCCTTCCACTATCACGTCGAACGTCCAGGGGCCCGGGCTGGGCAGATCCGCACGCGTCTCGTAGAGCGTCGGGTCGTATGAGTCCGCTATCGCGTACAGGTTGTCGGGCGTTCCCTCCATGTTCTCAGGCCCTCGCGGAACTATCGTGACGTTCAGTCCCACGATTCGCTGGTCGGTGTCGGAGTTCGTGACTTCCAGGATGAGGATGGCCTCACCGACGGTGGGAGGATCGGGTATCGTCCCGATTGTGAGGTTGTACGGGCCCGCGCTCGCGCGCTTGTTGAGCTGGAATCCGCCGCCGTGCGCGTACACGCTGCCGGAGCATGACATCAGCGCGCTCGACAGCGCCAGCAACGCGCAGAGCACAAGAACGTTCTTTGCGGAAATCCCAACCATCTCCTCGCTGCATACGGGTCATCGAACGGCGCGCGCCGCCCGACGATATGCGAGACACCTTTCCTAGATAGAAGCAGAGGCCGAAAGGCTGCTCCTGGGAGGTCTGTCAGGTGGGGATACGTATGCGGACTTGAGAGTATTGGACTCCGGCCCGGGGATTCGGAGGGCCGAGTCGGTATTGGGCATAAGTCCGTCGCCGGTCTCGGAGTCGGCGGACAGGACGATAGTGAGAACGGTCGGGGACATGTCGAGCTTGTACAGCGCGGGGTTCCAGTCGGGCGGCCGCTCCGCATCGTGAGAGTGGAGATGCCGGTAGCCGTGCTCGTGGTCGCTGGGAACGCCGACGTGGGCGTGGTATGGCATCCGCTCGGCGAAGTGATGGTCGAACAGCGGCCCCAGCGACGGCAAAGCCACCACCAACGCCGCCAGCGCGACCATCCACAATCTAGCCAGTATGCGATTCATAACACGTTAATTGTAGCATGGCGGCGGCGCGCGGTTCTTGACAAGTTATCGGCGGATGTTGCACAGGTCGCGTCGGCGCAGAAGGTCTCTGTGGGTTCTACGGACATCGAGGTGTTCGTTGGTTGTATAGATTCTTCCCCTGACGCCTCCGACTATAGCACGATCCCGAAAGTCGTCCTGCAGGTCATTATCGTTAGTGAAAAGGAGGCGTGCACCGCTTATCCTAGCAAGCGCCAGAATATGCGCGTCGTCAGACTTGCATATCTCACGTGCTTGAAGAGATTGAGTTTCGAGATTCACTTTCTCATCGTCGAAACTCAGAGCACGTCCACGCAACAAGGCAGTTCGCAGCCAAGCGAGAAACTTTCGATTCTTACAGAGCTCATCGCGCAACTTGCCTCCAATTGCCAGCTTTGCCCCATTCGCGTTGTTTAACCAGTTGAGAAAGTACCCGGCTGCTTCGGGAGGGTTATCTCCGAATACTACTCCCACAACATCGTTGTCAATGATAGCGCACATTTAGAGCCCGACGGACCTCCGCATCTCGTCCATGAAGAATTGGCCGTAGCCGGGCGGAGCGTCCAGAACATTGCCATCTTCATCAGTTCTCAGCGAGTGGATATTCACGTCGAGTTCGTCCCGCTCGAAGTAAAGAATGGAGATGTCGTCAGGCTTCAAGTCGGTCTTGCCGTCTCGAATGTCCATGCGGGCGCGGTCGAGTATATAGTCGCTGTGCGTCTCGACTATTATCTGCTTGCCGGATGCGGCGAGATTGCAGAACAGGCTTCCGAGCGCGGCCTGCGCCCTGGGGTGAAGGTGGACTTCGGGCTGCTGCAAAAGGAACATCTTGGGGGAATCCTCACGCAATAGTTCGATGAGAATCGGTAGCGCTTGGCTGACGCCGTAGCCCACATCAATCAGGTTGCGCTTGGGACCTTTGAGCCTCTTGCTCTCGCTATATTTTCTTATCTGTATCTGAAAGGGGGAACCTACTGTATTACCAAACGACCGGATATCTATCTCGTCGAACAAGCTGGAATCTCGACCAAAGTTTTCAAGCTCGGACTTCAAGTGTTCCCACTCGCTAGGAGTGTTACGAGACATACTTGCGAGATAGTCGGGGATGTATTCGCCTTCAGGATCCTGCGTAGGGCGGGATGGGTCGTAAGTGCGTTTGGGGTGGAAACGGATGGGCGCGCTGGCGAAGGGGGAACGCGGAGTTTCCCAAACGCCTTCTTGACTACCTAGCAGAACGAGGCTTTTTTCAATGGTCGCCCCCATCTGTCTTACTTGGCGGTCTATGGATGACTTTCCGTCCCTATGGAATCCATCAGCAGATACAGCCTGTTTCTCTTTATGGATAACGTGTGAAACTTCTCCGAGCATGAATCTAATAGGAAGTAACCGTTTGTCGTCTATTGGATATTCTGTTGTCTTGATTGAACACTCGTACTTACTATGTGGGTTTCCTACTCTGACAGTACTTCCCTCGGTTTTTCTAGCGCTTAGCTCGACCCACTCTTCTCCCATACGAATGCAGCGTGTTAATGGGAAAGGGTATCCATCACGAGCTTCAAACTCCACACGGTAATTCATTTCAGCACCATTGATGGGCGAAGCACTATATCTAAACCCTACTTCGAATGAATCCAGACGTTTGTTATTCGCGCCTCTATAGTGAAGCACGTCTTCAAACGCGCCCAAGTCATACGGTGGCTGTCTGAAGTCGGGAATCCTGTCTTGGAACGCGACCTGCCAGAGAGCGCGCAGCAACGCGAGAAAAGAAGTCTTGCCCGTGCTGTTTTCTCCAACCAGGAAGGTCAGCGGGGCGAGGCGGGCGGACTGCTTTTCGCGGAAGCAACGGTAGTTCTGGAGTGTGACTCTGTCCATGGATTCAGTCTAACGCATACAGACCAAGTGGACAACAGAGCCGCACCCCTCAGTTCACTATCGGCTGGCCTATTATCCAGAGGCTGCTGACGGTGTAGAGTACCATCAGCGCCAGCATCGGGACCTGGCCCCGGAGGGCGTTGGGGGCGCGGTTGGCGAGACGCAGGGACGTCAGGTGGGCGAGGTACACGGATATGACGTGTCCCAGCACTATGGCCGCGAGGCTGATGAACCATACCGCCTTGGCGCCGATTATATCCAGGTTCACGTTGTAGTCCGCGCTGCCGAATATGTCCCAGCCGAATCCGAACGGGTCGGAGGCGAGCGGGATTATGAGTTGGCCCTGTATCAGCAGCAGGGTTACGAAGTGCGCTATGTTGTAGGCGAGGGCTATCG
>DAOULF010000019.1:0-1607 GCA_034420555.1 Dehalococcoidia bacterium | reverse complement strand
CTCAGCGGATAGGGTATGCTCCACCGACGGGTCGAACAGTACGATGTCGGCGTCCGCGCCTGGGTCGAGCGAACCCTTCTGCGGGTAGATGCCGAATATCTTGGCAGGGTTTTCGCACATGACCTGGACAAGGCGGGGCAGGGTCAGGCGGCCCATGTTCACGCCCTCCTGGTACGCCACGCAGAGCATCTGCTCGGCCCAGTTGCCGCCGAACGTGGCGTCGAATATCGAGCGCTTCTCGTCCGGGTCGGTCTCGTGGTCGTAGGACGCCTTCTGGGACTTCTTGTGTCCGCAGAAGTCGCTCGCTATCGTGTCTATGAGGTGGGAGGAGAGGCCGCGCCACATCGCCTCGTTGTCCTCGCGCTCGCGCAGGGGCGGGCCGATCTTGGCGAGCGCGCCAAAGTCGAGCATCTTCTGGTTGGTGAGGTCGAGGTACTGCGGGCAGGTCTCGCCGAACAGGTACATGTCCTCGGCGCGGAAGCGTTCGAGAACCGGAATCATCTCCCTGGCGGACAGGTGGACTATGTAGAGGGGGCAGTCCGTTACCTGGGCGTAGGTCGCAGCGCGATTGGCGGCTTCGATCTCCAGGACGCGCGGCTGCGACGGCGCGTAGTGCTCGCGCCCGGTGTTGCCGGCCTCGATTGCCTGGTCAACGAGGTAGTCAATGCAGTAGCCGTTCTCGGCGTGGACCATCGCTATGCCGCCGCGCTCGGAGGCGAGTTCCATCGCCTTGAGCATACGGTCGTCGGGCATCATCATGCCGCGCCTGGGATAGGTCATGTACATCTTGAACGAGATGACGCCCATGTCCATCATCTCGGGCACCTGGTCTTCAACGTCGTCGTCTCCGAGCAGGATCGCGTGGATCGCGTAGTCCAGGTACGAGGTTTCCGCGGCCTCCTCCTTGAACTCGCGGATCATGTCCGAGACTGTGCCTTCCACGCCCTCGCGCCGCCTGTTGGCTATGAACGGGATGACCGTGGTTATCCCGCCGAAAGCCGCGCTGAGCGAGAAGGTCTCGATCCGGTCCGCATAGACAGGATGGTTGTGGGCGTCCACTATTCCGGGCATGACGTACAGGCCGGAGGCGTCAATTATGCGTCCGGCGTCGGCGTCCCGGTATTGGCCGTGGTCCGCCTGAATCCTGCCGTCTCGGACGATGATGTCCTCGCGGGTTATCCCGCTCCCACGCACTACCAGGCCACCCCGAATGATGTAGTCTGCGTTCTGGTCGCTCATGTGACGCTCCTCGGTGTTGATGCTTAGTCGTAATGATAGCCTCGCGTCGTCTGGTGTCAAGCTGATTCGGACGAGGAGAAATTTGCATAAGTGGAATTGCGGCATTCGCAGGGCCTCCCCCCACCTCTGGATTCCCGCTTTCGCGGGAATGACGAATAAGTGGGGCAGAGGACTTATGCAATCGTCTTGGACGAGCTAATGCGTGATAGAATGTCCCCTGGCTACACTGGCTGTAATTCAGGGAGGTGACTTATGGCAGGAGCGAGACTGACGGTGGGCAACGTGGAGTTAGTTTCGGTATCGGACGGGCAGGGAGACATGAATCCGACGGAGGCGTTTCCGGCGAGCGAAATAGAGATCTGGCGGTC
>DAOULF010000018.1:0-13986 GCA_034420555.1 Dehalococcoidia bacterium | reverse complement strand
ACGAAACATAGATGGCACCGATTCTTGACTACCTTGGGCTCAGGGACCTTTTGCAGGATGAGCGCAGTCGTGGAACCGAGTGCTCCCACTGTAAGCCATCCACCGTCTCCCCGGAGCGGCCCAGGCGTCTCCCCGAGCATGGCGCCCCAGAAGCGCGCTTCCAGTTCTATGTCGTCCACGTCCAAAGTAACGGAAGCGGTTTCTAATACAACACGTTTGCTCATCATGCTCACTCTGAAATCACACGCACAGGGCTCCCAGACAGGAACGCAGCGATGTCCTCCACGGCGTCCCCGTAGAAAATCCGGTACGTCTCGGCGGTCACGTAGCCCATGTGCGGCGTGAGGACGGTGTTGGGCAGCGTCCTCAGTTTGTGATCGAGCGGCAGCGGTTCTATGTCGAACACATCCAGCCCCGTGCCCGCTATCGCCCCGGATTCGAGGGCGCCAATGAGGGCGGATTCGTCCACTATCGGGCCGCGAGAGGTGTTGACTAGGTAGGCCGAGGGCTTCATCAGCGACAGTTCCCGTTCGCCGAGCAGTCCCCGCGTCCTGTCGCTCAGAACCAGGTGTATCGTGACGAAGTCCGACCCACTCAGCAGTTCGTCTTTAGATACAAGCCTCGCGCCGAACTCAGCCGCGCGCTCCGCTGTCAGGTTCTGGCTCCACGCGACGAGATTCATCCCGAACGCGCCGCCTATACCGGCGACCTGCGACCCAAGCCGGCCAAGCCCGATTACTCCGAGCGTCTTGCCCTGGAGTCCCTCGCCCATCGTCACCTGCCACTGCCCAGTGCGCGTCGCTGCGTCCTCGCTCGGCACTTTGCGGACGAGCGCGAGTATGAGAGCCCATGTGAGTTCGGCAGTGGGATACGGCAGGCCGTCGGTGCCGCTGACGGTGACGCCATGCTCCGCCGCCGCATCCATATCAATGGAGGCGTTCCTCATTCCGGTAGTGACCAGCAGCTTCAGGTTTGGAAGGCGAGATATGAGCGCCCTCTGAAACGGCGTCCGCTCACGCATCGCCACCACGATTTCGTAAGGCTCCAGTCGCCGCGCGACGTCATCCTCCGCCGACAGGTGATCCTGAAAGAAGTCCACGCTCACGTCCGGCGAGAGCGAGTCCCAGTCGGCCATGCTCCGAGCGACGTTCTGATAATCGTCGAGTATTGCTACCCTTGGCATTCGACAGTTCTCCTCTATATCTAATGCCCTGTCTAAGGCATAATGGTACAATATACAGCAAGTTGAGACCCTCAATATATAATTGCGCGAGGAAGGTTCGTGGCGATAAGAGAGATACTGGCGATTCCGCACCCTATCTTGAGACAGCGTGCGAAGAAAGTCAGACGAGTTGATAAGAAACTGCTCCGGCTTGCCCACGACATGGTGGAGACGATGCAGGCGGCGGGAGGCGTCGGACTGGCGGCGAACCAGGTTGGTGAGCTGAGGCGGCTGGTAGTAATCCAGATACCGGAGGAAGAAGAGGCGCGCATATACATCAACCCCGAGATACTGAAGCGCGGGGGCGAGCGCGAGGTGGAGGAGGGATGCCTTAGCCACGCGGGATACCGCGCTATGGTGAACCGTTCGGAGTGGATCAGATTCGGCGCGCTGGACCACACCGAGAAGGTGGTGAAGATAAAGACGGACGGGCTTTTGTCGCAGGCGATGGAACACGAAGTTGACCATCTGAACGGGATACTATACCTGGACCACCTGGTCGAACACTCCAAGCCCTACTTAGTTGACGAGAATGGCGAACCACTGGACCAGGAACACGAAGCGGGCGAAGAGGAAGCCGCCGCGTCATCCGAACTGCTGGTTCCCGAAGACGTTCCGGCGTCGCTGAAGATAAGGTAGAGCGTCAATCCCAGCCCGACAGGTCGCCAGCGCCACCTGCGAGGGTGGCGCGTTTATATATCAGGAAGATTGACCCCATTGCAGTGAACCCGTTCGACGAAAAGACCCGGAAAATTGTCAGCCAAACCACCCAGGTACTGGAGGGATTGGGAATAACCTCGTATCTGGTCGGAGGCTCGGTGCGCGACGCAATCCTCGGCAAGACGACGCGGGACGTGGACATCGTTCTATGCGGCTCTGCGAACCGGGTCGGAGACACTCTGGCCGAATCCCTGGACGGCCATAAAATCCGAATAGACTTCGAGCGCGATGCCGCCAGGGTGATAGTGGGCAGCCAGGATCACGCGGTAGTAATTGATCTTCTGAGTCTCACCAGCGACGGTATTCTCCCGGACCTGCGACGACGCGACTTCACGATAAACGCAATCGCGACTCCCCTGGATTCCGCCGTACTCGGAACCTGGGACCTGATTGACCCGCTGGGTGGAACGCAGGACATAGCTTCCAAGACTGTCAGAGCCGTCTCCGGCAAGGTATTCACAGAAGATCCGGTCCGCCTTCTCAGGGCTGTGCGGCTTTCGGCTGAGAACGGCTTTGTCATCGAGCCTGAAACGGAGTCGCTGATTCGCAACTTTGCGCCGAGACTCACAGACTCATCTACCGAGCGAATCAGGTCGGAACTGTTGAGAATTCTGGCGGTGCGCGGCTCGGCGAAGTGGATACGACTCATGGATAGCCTGGGCCTGCTGTCCATAGTAATTCCCGAGATCGACCGCGCCAGGGATGTGAGTCAGCCTAGGGAACACTACTACGACGTGTTCGGGCACCTGCTGGCTGCCCTGGATTACGCAGACCAGATAGTATCGAACTGCTACGAGCGCGACTTTGTGGGCGAGATGATGCCCACATTCAACCGGATGGACGCCTACTTCGGCCAGGACGCCTCGGACGGACATACCAGGGGCACGTTCCTCAATCTGACGGCGCTTCTGCACGACATCGCCAAGCCCCAGACCAAGACGGTCGAGCCGTCGGGCCGGGTCAGGTTCTTCGGGCACTCAGAGATGGGAGAGGAGATAGCTGGCGACGTTCTCGCTCGCCTGCGTGTCGGGCGCAGAGGCATCGGCATGGTTAGGAGCATGGTTCGGCATCACCTCAGACCTCGGCAAATGGGCAACAAGGGTGAGCTTCCCACCAACCGCGCCATTCACAGGTATTATCGAGACTTGGGCGATGTTGCACTGGACACGCTGTACCTGAACATGGCAGACTTTCTTGCGGCGCGCGGCCCGCTGATCACTCCCGCGGAAATGCGTAAGCAGGTGAGAGTCATAAATCATATTCTTACGGTGGGTCCTCAGAACCAAACCGTCGTGGCGTCTCGTAGGGGATTACTAACCGGCCACGATATTATGAATGAACTCCAGATCGAACCCGGCCCGCTTGTCGGACGATTACTGAAATCCGTCGCGGAGGCGGAGGCGCGAGGCCGTATAAGAACCAGAGAAGAGGCATTGAAATTGGCCAGAGCAAATATCGAGACAGGAGCGGTCGGTGGGTAGATACGGGCGCACTGTAATCATCATCGCCGTTGTGGTGATCGCGGCCGGGCTTATTCTCGGCTTCCAGACCTTCTCCATCGGCGGTTTCCAGAGAGGTTCGGACAACACCTTGCTCGGGTTGAGCCTGGGCCTGGACCTTCAGGGCGGAAGCCATCTCGTCTATCAGACGAACCTGGTGGACCCGAATACGGGCGCGCCGGTAGAGGTTACTCCGGACCAGATGGACGCGCTGAAACTCAACATCGAGCGGCGCGTGAACAGTTCCGGTCTCGGCGAGCCGATAATCCAGATTCTCGGCACAGACAGGCTTCTGGTACAGATGCCCGGCCTGGACGACCCGGCGCGCGCCAAGAGGATCATCGGGGAGACGGCGCGGCTGGAATTCAAGCGGCGCACGTTCAACGTGTCGCGCGACCTGACGGAGATCACGGCGGCGGACATAGCCGGCGTTACAGTGGACTACCTGCCTGACCCGTCGCCCGATACCTCGACGGACCAACTGGCTACTTCCACGCAGGACGCCGAGCCAGAGACTCAGCTCGTGGCCCTGATGGTGGAATTCACTGAGGAGGGCGCGGCGAAGTTCCTGCCGGTGTTCGTGAAGATGAACGAGAGCTTCTTCAGATACCAAATCGCGCAGCAGGAATTTTTCCAACAGTTGCAGCAGGACCCTAACGCGGTTCCATCCGTGGACATCGTCCCCGACACTCTGGACATATCCGTAGAGGGGAATATGTCCCAGCGATTTACGGCATCCGCGGCCTCGACAAACCGACTGGACACTACAACCTACGCCTTCATCGTTCCCGCGGAAGAGGACACGGGTGAACAACCCACTCTCCAGGTGGCCATGGACAGGGTGGGAAACAACGCGCAACTACTTTTCACCGAGATAACCGGCACAGTTGACGAACCCATCGGCCTGACAGGGGACAACCTTTCGCGCGCGTTCCCGGGCCAGCACACCCAGTCCGGCATACCCATCGTCAACCTGGAATTCGACAGCGAAGGAACGCGCGTATTCGGAGAACTTACCCTGGACATCGTTCGGAAGCAGGAGACCGAGGGAATAAGAGACCAGATCGCCATCTTTCTGGACGACCAGGAACTTATCTCCCCCACGGTCCAGACCGCCATTACCGCGGGAACCGCTATCATACAGGGCAGAGATTTCACCGTGGAGAGGGTTCGCGACATCGCTCTCCAGCTAGAGGCCGGACGTCTGCCGGTGCCAATCGAGCTTATCCAGGAGCGGGACGTTGACGCGATACTGGGCGCGGACTCGCTGGCGAAGAGCGTCGTGGCGGGCCTCGTCGGCCTGAGCCTGGTGCTCCTCTTCATGACCATGTACTACCGGCTGCCGGGGCTTGTCGCATCCATCGCGCTGATAATCTACGCGACGCTGGTACTGGCGGTCTTCAAGATATTCCCGGTTACCCTGACGCTCAGCGGGGTCGCGGCGGTGATACTGTCCATAGGCATGGCGGTGGACGCGAACATCCTGAAATTCGAGCGTATGAAGGACGAACTGCGCGCCGGGAGAACTCTCCTGTCTTCTATCAATATAGGATTCGACAGGGCATGGCCGGCCATCAGGGACGGCAACATCTCCACGCTGATTACCTGTGGAATCCTGTTCTGGTTCGCCGACCAGCTAGGCGCCAGCATAGTTCAGGGCTTCGCGGTGACCCTGGCGATTGGCGTGGTGGTCAGCATGTTCACCGCGATAACGGTCAGCCGAACGCTTCTGCGCTTCGTGGGAACAACGAGGCTGACCAGATCAATGAGGATCTGGCTGCCGTCAGGCGGTAGTGAAGTTCCCCAGCAGTTTCTGACAGATACCGCCGACTAGAGGAGCGTGAATTGAACTTCGTAGGCAAGAGGGGATGGTTCTACCTGTTTTCCCTGGCAGTGATACTGCCGGGCGTGGTGTTCCTCATCATCACCCCGGGACTGAATCCTGGAATAGACTTCACCGGAGGCTCGACTCTCACCCTCGAGTTCCAGAACAATGTCAACCAGGCGGGTCTCAGGACTCAACTCGCCTCGGCTGGACACCCCGACGCGACGGTGCAGAAACTAGACGACCGCACTTTCTTCATAAGAACGAAGGAATTGACCGACGATTCCAAGGCCGCGCTGATCGGCGCGCTTGAAGCCAGCCTGTCTCCCGACGGACTGACCGAGCTGTCATTCGACCTGGTATCGCCGGTGGTGGCATCCGAGACGGTGCTGAACGCGCTGTACGCGGTACTGGCGGCGGCTGTGGGCATCTTCATATACATCTGGTGGGCTTTCAGAAACGTGCCCAGCCCATTCAGGTACGGGGCAGCAGCCATAGTCGCGCTGGTGCATGACACGATCATCGTCATCGGCATATTCTCGATACTCGGGGCGGTACTGGACATGGAAGTGGGGACCATGTTCCTGATAGCCATCCTGACCGTCATCGGGTACAGCGTGAACGACACCATCGTCGTATTCGACAGGATACGCGAGAACGTTGGCAACCACCCCAACCGCGAACTGTCCGAGGTGGTCAATCTGAGCATCTCCGAGACAATCGGCAGGTCTCTGAACACGAGCATAACGCTGATGATAACGCTGCTGGCGCTGTACCTGTTCGGCGGAGCGACCATCCGCGAATTTCTGCTGGTACTGCTAATCGGCGTCGTAGCCGGAACATACAGTTCCATAGCCATCGCGAGCCAGGTGCTCATCACCTGGGAGTACGGCGACATAGGCCGCATATTCAGGCGCGGCAGGCAGCCGCAAGGCGCGGCGGCTTAATAGGATCGGATTTGGAAGGGCGCGACCTTTGCGGTCGCCCCTACTGGTTCGGTCGGAGCGATCAGGGCATGAGGACGACGCGGCCCAGAGCCTCCCTTTCAGTTACCAGTCGAACGGCCTCAGCCGCTTCCTCGATAGGCAGGGTGGCGTGGACTACGGGTTCAATCTGTCCGGACTCCACAAGTTCTATGGCCCTTTGTATATCCCCCAGGCTCGCTCCTGTGGAGCCGTGAATAGCGGCGTCTCTGAACATTATGTCGGTCAGGCCGACACGGGCGCGTCCACCTTCTACTTCGCCAAGCAGTACCATGCGCCCGTACTGGGCGAGGCTTCGCAGGGAACTCGCGAACGTGGCTGAGCCGACGGTATCTATCACCACATCGGCGCCTTCGTCTTCGGTAAAAGCGAGGATCAGTTCGGAGAAGTCCAGTTCGCCGCCAAGAATCACGCTGCCCGGCGCGAAGCGTTCGAGAGCGTCAAGTTTCTCCGGCGAAGAGGTAGCCGCGAATACCTGCGATCCCATCGCCGAGGCCACCTGGAGCGTGTGAACGCCAAGACCGCCTCCCGCTCCCGTTACCAGCGCCACCTCCCCAGCCTGGATATTAGCAATGGATACAGCGCGGACGCACACGCCGATGGGACAAGCCAGGAGTGCCGCGCCTATCATATCAATTCCCTGGGGAATCAGGGTGACGCTTCTGGCGGGCAGCCGAACGTACTCGGCGAACCCTCCGTTTAGGCCATGTCCCACCCCGCGACCGAAGCGACAGCGGTAGTCCAGGCCCGCGCTACACCGGTCGCATTCGCCGCAGAAGGCGGTCAGCGAAGCGACGACTGGATCACCGACCGAAAGACCGTCAACACCCTCACCTACCTGGGCAATCCGACCGGAGATCTCGTGTCCCAAGATGATTTCACGGTCAACCCCGCGACGCAGAAGGCCGGTCATTATGGCGATGTCGTGCCCGCATAGCCCCGCGGCCTCTACTCCGACGACCACCTGTCCCGCTCGCGCCGACGGTTCGGGGACATCTCTGATCTCGAATTCCGGCGGCGTTCCGGGTTCTCTAACGAAGAGCGCTTTCAACTGACTAGCCTAGTCAGCCGACTGCATCAGGCTTGGAAGATACTCGGAGGTGACCCGTATGGTCTCTTCCAAAGACCTATCTCTGTCAATGGTTTCGGGGCTTTCGTCGGCGAACGGGGTGGAGGCGAGCAGCCTGAATATCTCTGCGGCTCCCTGGTGGAAGTGCGGCGTTACACCCGCGGCGTCGAAGGTGGCGGCTATCTCCTCCATTTCGCCTATCCAGCGGCCAGCGTTGGCCGGAAGCCCGGGAACCCCGGACTCCATAGCGGACAGAGGCCCCTGCTGGCTGAATGACAGCTCGACAACCAACTCGTCGTACAGTCCGAGCGACTGAGCCGTAGTCAGCATGGCCACCCGGAGCGCGGAAGTGCCCTTGGTCATGGAGGCGTAGCACATCTTGATGCCGGAGGCTCTGCCAATCTCAGGCCCCAGGTTTCGGACCGCGATGCCCTTCCCGTCAAGTTCGTCCATGATGCCTGCGCCCGGGCCGGAGGTGTAGATGCGAGGGGTCGCGCCCCTGGCAGGGGAGCCTCCGATGATGCCGCCGTCTATGTACTCGCCGCCCGCGCCATCTATCACGGATTCCATCCGCCGCGCGGTCTGGGGAGATACAGCATTGCAGTCCGCGAATGGACGCGAGAGTCTGGTGGCGCTCAGCGCGTCAGCGACATGTTCGGCGACGCCCACGGCTTCAGACGGAACCAGGATGGACATGATGAGGTCGGCCTGTGAGACCATCTCATCGAGTGACTCAGTGTCGCGGAATCCGCCCGCGGCGGCGAGGTCTTTGGTCCGCTGGCTGCGGCCCGCGAGACAGGTAATCACGTCGTAGCCGTGTTCGGACAGCGCCTTTCCGACGCCGTGTCCCATGTCGCCGGGACTGAGGATCGCTATGGTTTTGAGGGTCATTTCTATCTCCTTGCCGTTATAGGCAATCTGATTGGCATTATATGGCAGTCGTCGGAGGGCGGCAATGTGATTTGTACGAATTAGACGATTACGCATATAGGAGCGCGCCTAGAATTGGAGTGCGGAGCCTGAATAGAATGGGAATGCAGTTATCTTAAAGGAGAAATACCATGAAACTAGGGGCGCACGTTTCAGCGGCCGGCGGACTTCACACGGCCTTCAAGAGGGCCGCGAATATGGAAGCGGAGACGATACAGATTTTCGCTTCGTCTCCGAGAGCCTGGAAGTTCAGGGAACTAAAGCCGGAGATCGCGCTCAAGTTCAGGGAGGAATCGGAGAGTACAGGGATCACACCGGTGTTCATTCATGGCAGCTACTTGGTCAACATAGGGGGCAATCCCGACCAACTGGACAAATCGGTCGCCTGTCTGGTCCAGACCATGGAAGTTGCAGCCGAGATTGGGGCAGAGGGGGTGGTCTTTCACGCGGGCAGCCATAAGGGAAAGGGTTTCGACGCCGTGATTGGATCCGCGACGGAATCGCTGAATCGCGTCCTCGAATCCAGTCCTGAAGGTCCTTACCTGATACTCGAGAACAGCGCGGGCATGGGTGCGCATCTCGGAGCTTCTTTCGAAGAGATGGGACGTATGATAGAGGAAGTATCCAGTGACAGGATGAAGGTGTGCCTGGATACCGAACACTGCTTCGCCGCCGGATATGATCTGGCCAATCCAGACGGGATCAACGCGGCTATGGAAGAATTCGACACCCATATCGGCCTGGACAGGCTGGTCGTTGTTCACGCCAACGACGCCAAGGTCGAGTTGGGCTCAGGGGTTGATCGCCACGAGAATATAGGCGAAGGCTACATCGGGATCGAAGGGTTCGAGGTGATAATAGGACATGAGGCGTTCAGGGATGTGCCGTTCGTCCTGGAAGTGCCCGGGCCGGATAAGAAGGGGCCGGACAAGGATAATCTCGACAGGCTGAAAGCCATACGCGAACGTCTCTCTGTACCCGCCTGACAGTCAGGGCTTATACTTAAGTAGGTCACTCTGAACTATTACAAGATATGGGTGGCTTCACTTTGAACAAGGCAAGAGACTGAATGGCTTCGAATGAGTCCGACGACCAACGGCGCGGAATCCTGGATGCGGGCATACTTGGGGACGGCAATCTGCGCGCGGCGATACTTGGCGTAAATGACGGGCTGGTATCGAACTTCAGCCTGGTGATGGGAGTCGCGGGCGGGGTTGACGATCCGAAGTGGGTCCTTCTGGCAGGGATAGCGGGTTTACTCGCCGGAGCGTTCTCGATGGCCGCGGGCGAGTATGTTTCGGTAGCCGGTCAGCGGGACGTTTACCGGAACAGGATCAGGACTCTGGCGGCTTCGCTTAGAGCATCGAAGCATGAAGAGATACTCAGGATAGCGGCAATCTATGAATCCAAGGGACTGACGACGCTGGAGTCCATGGAAGTAGCGAAACGCCTCATGGAGAATCCCGACGCCGCCCTGGACACGGTGGTTCGTGAGGAACTCGGACTGTCCCCGGACACGGTTGGGTCTCCACTCGGCGCGGCTTCCAGTTCATTTGTCGCCTTCATCATCGGCGCGATTGTGCCAATACTCCCCTACCTGCTGGGCGCTGGGTCGCTCGCATTCACGCTCAGCGCAGCGCTTAGCGCGCTGGCTCTCGTGATAGTAGGCGCCTTAGTGGCGGCAGGATCAGGCAGGAATCTGGCTTGGGGCGGAGCGAAGATGCTGATGGCGGGCGGTGGAGCAGCCGCAGTTACCTTTGTCATAGGGAACCTCGTCGGGATTGCAATTGCAGGGTAACCTTTGCAGACTACCTCGTCGCCACAGTATATTCTTAACAATCACCACTGAAAGTAGGAGGAACTATAATGGGACTTAGAGGAAAAGTGTGCATCATAACCGGAGGCGGCAGCGGAATCGGAAGGGCCTCGGCCCTGATGATGGCCGAAGAAGGGGCCGTTGTGGTCGCGGTGGGGCGCACTTACTCAAAAGTGGAACAGGTCAGGGACGAGATAGCGGCGGCGGGCGGAACGGCGGAAGCATACGGCGTTGACGTCGGCGACAAGGACGCGGTTTCGGACATGGTGGACGAGGTTCTGGCGAAGTACGGCAAGGTGGATGTCCTGGTGAACAACGCCGGACACAGCTCGCCCCACAGGATGCTGATGACCACGACGCCGGAGGACCTCAGAACTGTCATGGACTCGAACCTATCGGGGAGCGTGTTCTGCTCGCAGGCGGTCGTGCCTTCGATGAAGGAAGCGGGCGAGGGTACGATCATCAATGTGTCCTCGATGGCCGGGGTGAGCGCAAGTCCGCTTGCAGGCATGAGTTATAGCGCGGCCAAGTCTGCGGTCATCAATTTCACCGGGTTCCTGAACGCCGAACTGAGGAACACTGGCATACGCGCGAGCGTGGTGATCCCGGGCGAGGTGGACACTCCTATCCTGGACAACAGGCCGGTGGTGCCGTCGGCGGAGGCGCGCGAGTCGATGGTGACTGCCGAGGATACCGCTGAGGCGATAACGCTGATAGCGCGGCTTCCCCAGCGCGCAGCGATTCCCGAACTGACAATAAGACCGACCTGGCTGCGCGACACGAGCGCGGAGGTCAATATAGCATGATAGTTGGTTAGTTGTCAGGTAGATTCCCGCTTTCGCGGGAATGACGATAATTGTCAACACTGCTTATTGATTATTAGGGGCGTCCTAACGGACGCCCCTTTGGGTTTGGGTCATTTGAGTTGGAGGCTGTCGGAAAGGCCGAATTCGTCAGCGAGTTGTTTGAGGCTGTCCCAAGTGGCGTCCTCCACGAATATGCCTTCAGCCAGAAGTTGCTGCTCCCGCTTGTATTCCAGTTCGCCCGGATAGAAGACTTCATCGAATCCGGCAGCGGGGGGCGAACTCTTCAGGTAATGGGCGAACTCGGTGACCTCGGCATTGAACTCCTCGGCGTCTCGGAACGCGCCCACGTCGAAGGCAGCCATGAAGCAGCCGTCGTTGTGCCGACCTGACGGGTCGTGTCCGAACCCGAGCCCGGTGAGTATGCCGGACAGAATCTCGACCATCACGGACAGGCCGTAGCCCTTGTGTCCCTCCGGGCCTCCGAGGGGAAGGATCGCGCCGCCGCTTCGCAGGTCGTTGGGGTCGGTGCTCTGGTTGCCATCCTTGTCCAGGATCCAGCCTTCGGGGATGTCGTAGCCTCTCGCCACCGCGACGCCGAGCTTGCCCGCCGCCACCGCGCTGGTAGCCATGTCTATGAACATCGTGGCTTCAAGGTTGGAGGGCATGGCGATGCAGATAGGATTGGTGCCGAGCCTGGGTTCGCGTCCGCCGAAGGGAACCACGGACTTGGACGACCGGCCGGAGTCGGCGGTCATGAGTCCGATCAGCCCGCTCTGGGCGGCCATGATGGGATAGTCCGCCACGCGCCCGACGTGACTCTGCCGGAAGACGGTAGCGGCTGCTACGCCGCTAGTCTTGGCCTTCTCAATTGTCATCTTCATCAGGCGTTCGGAGACGACGTATCCGAATCCCCAGTGTCCATCAACTACGGTGGTGGTTGGGGTGTCTTTGACTATCTCGAAAGGCGCGCCAGGCACGATGTGGCCGCGCTTGGCTCTGTCTATGTATGTGGGTATCTGGATGATGCCGTGCGAGTCGTGTCCGGCGAGGTTTGCGCCGACGGAGTGCCGGGATATTATCTCGGCTTCCTCCTCGCTCGCGCCCACGCCCTTGAGAAGCTCGGCGGCTATGAATGTCAGTCTGTCCGCTTGTACTGTTGGCACGGTGTTCCCCCTTGAAGTTTGTAGAATCTGGCGGCGTTGCCGCCCATGAGTTCGGCACGTTCTTCGGCGGTCATAGCGCTAGAACCAGTCTATGTCGAAGACTTCTTCCATGCCAGCCCACCATTCACCTTCTTTGGCTTCGGGCGCCTGGGACTGGAAGTTTCGCATGAGTTCGTCCCACTCTCTGGCCTTGGGCGAAGCGTCGGTATATGCCTGGAAGTCGGTGGCAAGATCAAAGTCGTCGGGAACTTCGAGGTACATGAACATCCGGGTACCGAGCAGGAATATCTTCATCCTTGCGACGCCGATGGAGCGGAGGCCGGATATGACATCGGGCCAGACTTCACGGTGGTACGCCTTGTACTTGGCTATCACCTCCGGGTCATCCACGAGGTCGAGAGTCATGGCGAGGGACTTCATGTCGAACTCCAATGCAGTTCAGGCTACAACTCCGGCGGCGGTTCGTCGAATGGTTCGCCCTTCTTCTGAGCTTCCTTGAGTTTCTCATACCAGATCAGCCAAGCGGCGCGCTCTCTTGCCGCGCCTTGAGTGCGGGCCTTTTCCATTTGTTCTTCTTCCACCTTCTCCCTGAGCCAGCGTGTGAGTGTCACTTTGAGATTCTTCTTTCCGTCCGCCCCTACCCAGCATAGCATAGGTCTCAGTTCAGCCTGGGGTTGGAGCCTCGTTGGGAATCAGGGCTTCGGACTTTAGCTCGGCCCAGAGGTCGGATGAGATGTCGAAAGAGGCCATGGCTACGTTTTCGGATACCTCTTCAGGCGTGCGGGGGCCGGGGATGGTAGCGGCTACGGCGGGATGGGCGAGGCCGAACTGGAGGGCAGCAGCCTTGAGCGGGACATCGTGCCTGTCGCAGACGGCCTTGATACGCCTGGCGGTCTCCAGCACTTCCGGCGGTGTCCGCTCGTAGAAGTAGGTGGTGTCCGGGCCGAGGTCGGAGGCCAGGACGCCGCTGTTGTAGGGGCCGCCGAGGATTATGCTGACGCTCTTTTCTTCGCACAGGGGGAGCAGTTCTTCGAGGCCGGAGTGGTCGAGCAGGGTGTAGCGACCCGCGAGCAGGAAGCAGTCGAAGTCCCCTTCCCTTGCGAAACGGGCGGGCATCTGCCACTGGTTCATTCCCGCTCCGATTGCGCCGATGACGCCCTGGGAACGGAGTTCGGCGAGGGTCGGATACGCCTCGGTGATGGCCTGCTCCCAGTGGTCATCCGGGTCGTGGATGAGGGCTATGTCGAGGTGGTCGAGGCCGAGGCGGTCCATGCTATCTTCTATTGAGCGGAGAACGCCGTCCCTGCTGAAGTCGAACACGACGTCATAGGGCGGAAGCTCGACGTAGATGTCGTCGTCCCCGGTGGCGCTGTCGTTTGGGTCGAGAACGCGGCCTACTTTGGACGACAGGATGTAGCTGTCCCTATCGAACTCGGACAGCGCCTGGCCGTAGAAGCGTTCGCTCTTGCCGCGACCGTATAGTGGGGCGGTGTCGAAGAAGCGGATGCCGAGTTCATAGCCGCGCTGTACCGTGTTGACCGCGTTCTCGGCGCCGACCGGAGTGAACAGCCCGCCGAGGGGCGCGCCTCCGAGGCCGAGCGCGGTTACGCTGATGTCGGTGGTTCCTATCTGACGGGGTTCTAGTGGGTTCATGGGAGCGCCTCTTTTGAGTTGGAGATGGGGAGCGGCCCCGCCGGAGTGGTCGGGCAGGCCGCTCGGAAGCTGTGGATTCCGGACTAGTTGCCCATTGTTTCGGTCGTCTCCGATGTGTCCGCGGCGGCGGTCGCGAATGTGACCTGGAGAGACAGGGAGACGTCAACCTGGCCTGGGCTGATAGCGGTGTCCAACTGGGATATGGCGGCTTCGGCTAATTGGGTTAAAGACGGCACACCGATGAAGCCGGTAGATATGGAAGTCGCGCCGACGACTTTCAGCCCGGCGAGTTCGGCGAAG
>DAOULF010000017.1:0-19833 GCA_034420555.1 Dehalococcoidia bacterium | reverse complement strand
GTCTCCGGCCTGCATAACGGAGCGGAGGAAGCGGCCTCCGTACTGCATCCGCTCGGTTGCGCCGACGACTGCGATGGAGCGAGGATTGAGCATCTTGTGGATGGAGGCGAGTTGGGGTTGTGTCCAGTAGGTCAATTGGGCTTCTCGCTTTCGGGGGGTATGTCAAGGTGGAGTCTTGCGTTTAGGATACTGTATCAGTTTGGTCGGTGGGTTCAAATTGAGCCTCCGGGAACCCTATGGATTCCCGCTTTCGCGGGAATGACGGATCAGGGGTGACCGACTGAGTTGATACAGGTTCTGCGTTGAGTATGAAAATTGATAACATTCCCCTACATTGGTATTATGAGTTTGTAGGCGCGGAGTGATCGGGTAACGGAACTCCTGCTTAGGGGAGGGCCGCCGGACATAGCCGCGCTTTCTATTTTCTTATCTCTCACTTCTCTTATTTCAACACTGTGAATGAGAAGACTTTCCTCTCCTATCTTTGTAGGATTGCCTCGGTTAATTCACATCTGATGCCCAATAGTTTCGTGAACTACAATTGTACTGAATTTCTGATAGGCTGGATTTCTCAAATGTGATTATCAACGAAGAAATGTCAATTGCCGAACGGAGGAATCGAATGTCCTGGAAGAAGATGGCTGGCAGTCCATTTGAGACGTATAAGAAGGAGGCGGTGGCATCGAACGGGATGGTGGCTACGAATCATCCGCTGGGGTCGGCGGCGGGACTGGAGATGCTGGCGATGGGCGGGAATGCGATGGACGCGGCGGTGGCGTCCGTCTTCGCGCTGAGTGTGGTGGAGCCGATGATGGTGGGAATATTCGGGGCGGGATTCATCAATTACTACGACGCTTCTAGCGGGGAGTTCGTGAACATTGACAACTACTCGGTGGCTCCGGCGGCAGCCGCGCCGGATATGTACGAGACCATATCGGACACCTGGCCGGACTATATGGAGACGGTGGACCGAGCGAACCTGGTGGGTTACAAGTCGGTGGGCGTTCCAGGCGCGCTAATGGGATGGAGCTATGCGGAGGAGAAGTATGGCAGGCTGGGTCTGGATACGGTCGTACAGCCCGCGATACGGTACGCAGAGCGCGGGTTCGCTGCCAGTCGCTATCTAGCGGACATCATACGTCTCAACCAAGATGACCTGGCGATGTTTCCGGCGAGCGCGGAGGTGTTTTTGCCGAATGGCAGGCCGCCCTCGGTGGGAGATACCATCGTGAGGTCGGATTACGCGCGGACGCTGGAGGCGGTCGCCGCCGAAGGGCCGGACGTCCTGTATCACGGACGGATTGGGGAGATGGTGGCGGCTGATATGGCGGCGAATGGCGGTCTTATCGGCGAGGCGGACTTCGCGGACTATCGGATACATCTGAGAGAACCTGTGAGGGGCAGTTACAGGGGGTACGACATCGTATCGGTCGCGCCGACGAGTTCGGGCGGGACGGCTATCATCGAGATATTGAACATCCTGGAGGGGTTCGACGTGGCGTCTTTGGGATTCGGGACTGCGGAGGGCGCGCACCTGCTGGCGGAGGCGATGAAGATAGCGTTCGCGGACCGATTCGAGTACATGGGGGATCCGGCTTTCGTGGAGGTCCCGGTGGGGGCGCTGACTGACAAGGGGTACGCGGCAGCGCGGAGAGGGGAGATTGATCCATCCCAGGCGCGTGAGTACAGCTATGGGAATCCTTCGCTCTACGTGGGCGAGGGCGCGGATACGACTCACCTGACGACGGCGGACTCGGAGGGTAACGTGGTGTCCACGACGCAGACGATTCACGCGGTGTTTGGATCGAAGGTGACGACGCCCGGGACGGGTATGCTGCTGAACAATACGATGAACATCTTCGATCCGCATCCGGGAAACGCGAACTCCATCGCGCCGGGCAAGCGGATGGTGAGCAGTATGTCGCCTACCATTGTGATGAAGGACGGCAAGCCGTTCATGGCGCTGGGGACGCCGGGCGCGACGCGGATATTCCCGTCGGTATTGCAGGCGATAGTGAACGTGATAGACCACGGCATGACGCTCCAGGAGGCGGTGGAGGCGCCGCGCATCTGGACGCAGGGACAGGCGCTTGAGGTAGAGCCGGGCATATCGGACGGAGTTCGGGAAGGGCTGCGGGCGAAGGGTCACGAAGTTGAGATAACGCCGAGGGTTGCCGGGGGAATGAACGGGGTGATGTTCGACCACGCGAAGGGCGTGATTCGAGGCGCGGCGTGCTACCGGGCGGACGGGGTTCCGGCAGGGTTCAGCGGCGGGGCGGCGAGGGCGTCGGACGATCCTCTGTATAGGTTCTAGCGTCATGAACGTGAGGCTGGCGCTGAACATTCTGCTGGTGGTGGGGATAGTGGCGACCATCGCGGGCGGCGCGGTTTTGCTGTTCAGGGATTCGGGTTCGGCGGACGGCATAACCATAGCCCTGGACGAACCTGCGGTGGCGGCAACGCCTTCCATGTATGCCGAAGTCCCTACTACGATCAAGGTGTATGTTAGCGGGGCGGCGCGTCGTCCCGGGGTTTACGAACTGCCTGCGGACGCGCGTCTGGACGATGCGCTTCAGGCGGCGGGTGGGCCGACGTCGGATGCGGCGCTGGAGATGATCAATCTGGCGAAGAGGCTGGCGGACGAGGACCATATCCATATTCCCGGGCAGGCGAACACGGGCGCGAGGCGGATGCAGGATGAGGCGAGCCCTCCCACGGCACCGGCTGGGTTATCGGAGCAGGATGGTCCGGGCAGGCTGAACATTAACACGGCCACGGTGGAGGAACTTACGTCCCTGCCGAACATAGGGCCAAGCCGGGCGGCGGCCATCGTGGATTATAGGGAGCGCGAGGGGCCATTCAGCAGCGTTGACGATCTGATGAACGTGGGCGGGATAGGCGAGAAGATTACGGACTCGATTCGCGATCTGGTGACGGTCCGGTGACTGTTTGAGAGACGGGGCAGCCGGATTCCGAGGTTTGTATGATTCCTGATTTTCTACATCAGACCGGTTTCAATGGGCTCATAGCCGTGGTGGGAGTGGTTGCCGCCGGTGGCATCGCAGCAATCGGCGCTCACTTCATATTCATAGCCGCCATCGCAATGAACGAGCGCATCAGTGAGAGACCGCTGGGCACCCGCATACTGAGCGCTCGTTTACTGAGCGGATCCAGAAGACCGATTATGCTGTTCTTCGTCATTCTGGGCATATTCATAGCCTACTTGCTGATGACCCGTCTGACTCACCCCATGTTTGACTTCGCTAATGGGCATGAGCGATGGACTGTCAGGGTCTGGCTGGTCACCGTAATCGCTCAGGCCAGCTATCTAGGGTCGCGCATCGTCCAAGAGCTTCTGAAATGGTACATCGAGAACATAGCAAAACGGACCGGGAGCGACTTAGACGACAAGCTGGTGCCAATGGTGCGCCGGATAGCTCCGATATTGGTTTACGCGGTGGGCGCGCTGATGGCGCTGGACGTTGTTGGAATCACAATTGCTCCGATGTTAGCGGGACTGGGTATAGCGGGCATCGCGATAGGGCTGGCTCTGCAACCGACGCTGGGAAATCTGTTTTCGGGTATGTTCATGGTGTCAGAGGGGGAGTTGAACGAGGGGGACTTCATAGAATTGGATGGGGGGCCGTCGGGATTCATAGTTGACGTAAGCTGGCGCAGCACGAAGATAAGGGACAGGTTCAACAACCTGATAATGATCCCCAATTCCAAGCTGATGGAAAGTGTCATGACGAACTATGTCAGTCAATCCACGGCTGTCACCATCCTGGTTCCTTGCGGGGTGAGCTATGAGTCTGACCTGGAGAAGGTGGAACGGGTGTCGCTGGAGGTGGCGAACGGCGTGAGGGATGATCTGGAGGAGGCGGTTGACGACTTCGATCCTTTGGTGCGGTTCAGCGATTTTGGGGAATCGAATATAGATTTCAACGTGATAATGCAGGCCAGGGACAGGCTTGATTCTTTTGTGGTGAAGCACGAGCTTATAAAGCGGCTTCACTCGCGGTTCCGTGAGGAAGGGATCGAGATAAACTACCCGGTCCGCAAGCTGATTGGGCCACCGTCCGAGGGAGTGGACGGCTTGTTTCATGGCGATGGGCTAGAGGTCGGAGAGCCAGCCGAGGATCGCGGCGAATAGCTGGGTGTCGCGTTTGCGGTAGCCGTGGTCGGCGCCGTCTATGACGCGGACGGCGACGCGCTCGTAGTTAGCGGCGCGAAGGCTTCGCATGGCGGCTCCGCAGACCGGAAGTTTGCGCGGGCCGTCGCCACACTCTTCTTCTCCGAAGACGAAGAGCGCGGGACAGTCGAGTTCGGCGGCGCGACGGGTGACGCTGTAACGGTTGTCGGGGTTGAAGCAGTCAATGAAGGCGCGGGCTGTCCAGGTGGATCCCCAGGGCATACCGGGCTTTATGTATGCGTCGGGGTCGCCGGACTCCACGCGCTCGACGCACCATGAGTAGGCGTCGGCGAATTCGCCGGGATGGAGGTCGAACAGGTTCTGGTGGTCGTATTCGCCGGGGGAGACGGCTATTACGCCGGCCACAGAGGGGTATCGCTCCTTGGACTGCGCGTAAACCGCTCGGACCGCGCCTCCGCTGTGCCCGCCTATGACGATGTTCGTGTGTCCGCGCTCTTTGAGAAGGTTGAGCCATGCGGCGTAGTCGAGGCGGGCGTCGTTTACGGACTCGTGGGCGTATCCGGCGAGAGGGCCGTCGGGCGCGCCGCCGGATACGATGTCGTGGCCTCGCCGGTTGGCGGCGAGGAAGGCTATTCCGTTGGCGGCAAGGCGCGCGCCGAGTTCAAGGTAGAGCTTGCGGTAGAAGTGTCCGCCGTCGCCGTGGAAGAAGCAGACGGCCTCGACGGACGAGGGTCGGCGCTCTACGCTGGGCGCGAAGTACGCGCCGCCGAGCAGGACGCCGTCTGATGTGGTTACTTCTACGAGGTCAGTTAGCATTGGGGTGTTCCTATTGTCGTGCGCTTAGATGAGCAGTGCGTCAATTCGCGTTCCACTATTGCGCGTATCTTCCTAACAAAGTCTCGGACCAGGGGGGTATCATATTCATACTCAAAGTCCTCCATGAATCCGTAGTGAGAGTTGGCGCGAAATTTCTCGACGACTCCGAATTCGGATACAAGGTATGGATCATTGCGCTCTTCAGCGAGACGTCGAACGACGGAGCTTAGGTGTCGATGAGTTCCGGAGGGCCATCCTCTCTGCTGGGCTGCCGCCATGACGATGTGCGCCGCCGCATCCCAAGCATTCTCTGAGCCTTTCAGAACATCGCCTTTGGCGAAACAGTCGTCTGACTTTTCTAGAAAGTCTTGCGCCATCTGGATATATCCTGAGGTCGCCATGTTATGCTCCTCTATCATAAGAACTGTTTCAGGGATTGTTTTGTTCATTCTGTCCTTGCTTCTACCAGCGCATCTATTTTCTCCACGAACATACTGACCGCGGGACGACCTTCATCGTATTCAGACTCCTGCATGAACTTATGGTAGAAATTGGCGTGAAATTTCTCGGCCACCCCGAAGGCCGATTCCAGATAAGGATCATCGCTTTCCTGCGCAAGACGGCGAACCGCCACTTTCAAGGAACGATGAGTTCCGTAGGGCCATCCCCTTCGCTGGGCTATTGCCATCACCGCATGGGCGGCAGCGCCCCAAGTCTTCTCGGAACCTTGAAGAACATCCCCTTCGTCAAAGTACCGAGCCGACTTCTCCAGGAAGTCTTGCGCCGTCTCGATATGTTCAGTCATCAGCATGAATTGCCGTTCTCCCGTGAACGTTATATGGCCGCTATTATACAGCGTCCAGTTATCCTATGCGGGGGTAGGGGGAGAGGTCGGTTATGCCGGCTTCGGCGAGTACGTCTTCGTCGTAGAGAATCTTGCCGGTGTAGGACTTGGGCTCTTTCTGGCAGATGATCGCGCCGGCGTCGCCCATGATGATGCCGTCTTCGCGGGCGCCGGTGTATGGTCTATCGCCCCTGAACCAGCGCTGGCCCTCGGAGGCGATTGCTCCCCTTGGGGAGAGGGCGTTGACGGCGATGTTGTGCTGGTAGAGTTCGCTGGCGAGTCCCTGGGTGAAGCGTTCGAGGTGGGCCTTGCCTGAGCCGTAGGCGGTGCCGTCGGGTCTGGACGACTCGTAGGGGCCTTCACCCGGGCCGATTGCGCCCTCGGAGCTTATGTTGATGATGTGTCCGCCGCCGTTCTCCCTCATGTATGGGATGACGAACTTGCATCCGAGGAATGGGCCAAGGATGTTCACACGGTAGAGAAGGTTCCAGTGGCGTACCTGCATATCCTGGACGGTGCCGGGTATGAGGATGGCGGCGTTGTTGACGAGGATGTCTATGCGGCCCCATCGCTCGACGGTCTGCTGGTACATGGCGGCGAAGTCTTCTTCCTGGGTGACGTCGCAGCGGATACCCACGGCTTCGCCGCCCTCATCGGTGATCCGGTCCACGGCGGTCTGAATGCTGCCGGGTATTCGGAAGTCGCCCTCGTTCTCGGTGCGGGCGGAGACGACGACTTTGGCGCCTTCTCGCGCGAACACGACAGCCATGTCCCTGCCAATTCCACGGCTTGCTCCGGTGACTACGGCTACTTTGCCATCAAGTTTTCCCATTGCTGTCCTCCTGTCGTATCGTTTCTAGCTATCGGATTGCTGACGACGCAGACGCTCGTTCTCTTCGCGCAGTCTGCGGAGTTCGGTTTCGGACCGAACTTCGGCGTCCAAGCGAGCCTGACGCTCCATCTCCACGGGATGTATCGTCCTGCCCGTGAGCGGGTCTCGGATGTCGAACTGTTCTCCGTCCCAGTGGAAATCGAGATTCAGAATCTCGCTTCGCGACCAGACCGAGCCGTCCGGCTCTTCGTTCAGGTTATAAGGTACGTACTTGCCGGCCACCAGGCGCTCGCCCATTAGCGGGACACCGTACAACTCGCCGCCCGTCGGGTCCAACTTCCAGTATTCGGTCATGCCCAGCCGCGCGTACAGGTCGTGCTTGCGTCCGAGGTCGTTTCGCGCCGTGCTTGGAGACGCGACCTCAAGAACGAAGTCAGGCGGTTTGCCGACCTCCCATATGAAGTAGTTGGGGAACTGATAGACGAAGGCCGGGTCAGTCTCCAGTGCGATATAGCAGTCGGGCGCGACCCTCTCATTGCCGTTGGCGGTGTTCCAGAAGACGAAACCGCCTGCGCTGACAAATACGTCCGGGCTGTCTCTGAACCACCATCGCAGTATGAAAGCCAGAAGGGTTATGGTCTGTTCTTGCTGCATACCGTCCTCTACCGGTTCAGGGTCTTCGTAGAATGTGTCCGGCAGTACCCTTTCAATAGTGGCTTTGGGTGTCGTCATGGGTCAACTCCGACTGGCTTTCCTGGTAGCGACATGATAAAGCGTTTGGTCGGACAATAACAGCGGCGCATCTGTTAGTCTTTTTCAGAGTCGGCGGTTAGTGGCTGAAGTCAAGTAGTCATATATTCTGGTTTATATCGTACAGGTGGCGTTCCAGGTGAGTTTCCAAGTGGAACAGGGGGTATGTCACCTGGAAAGTGACCTGTAATCACCTGTTGTTAGCTTTGGGCCGAAAATTTTTCGGCGGCGAAATTATTTTGGATAATCTCCTATTTATATAGATGTTTTGTTCTGTCACGGAATTATTGTAGCACAGCGGAGGGATGGATGTGTAGTTTCGGGTGAGCGAGAGAAATTTGCATAAGTCGAATCATGGCAGTCGCAGGGCCTCCCCACCCCTGGATTCCCGCGAAAGCGGGAATGACGAATAAGAGAGGCAGGGGACTTTTGCAATCATCTCTGAGCGAAAGTTCTTCTGGAGGCGCTGCTTAAGGAGCGAGGACGCTGAACGGGTGAAGGGGCAGGTTTCGGATGGTCCAGAAGGCGATGACGACCGCGAGCAGAGCCCATATCCAGTGATGAGGGATGAATACTCTTGGCAGGGACTTGATCGCAAATGCCCTGGTTGCGCCGGATATGTAGGAATAGGCGATGAAGGGCAGCGCCGCTATCGCGAAGGCGTTATAGCCAAGCGCGGCGGGGATGTCGGCGTGGAGAAGGCTGTGGAGAGCGCGGAGTGTGCCGCAGCCGGCGCAGTGGTAGCCAGTGAGTCCGAAGAAGGGGCAGACGGGGTATATGCCCTGAACGCGGGGGTCGAAGATGTAGAGCAGAACAACGCCGACGATGGTGAGGATCGCAATCGCGGCGTATTTGACCTTGGGGCTCAGGGTTGCATCGAGCGTCGCTAAATAGGACATGGTTCTTACCAGAATGCGGGCAGGAATAAGCCTCCGAATAAGAGTAGAATCCAGATCAAGCTGGCGGCGAGGCCCACTCCGAACGACACCCAAGCCCAGGTTCTGGCATTTTGGGACGCTCGTTGGGCGCCGGCGAGGTCGCCTGCTTCTCTCTTTCCATTGACTTGTGCAGCGTAAATTATTGACACGATCCCTGCGGGTAGGCAGCAGAAGATGGTTACCAGTATGGCCTGAACGAGATAGTTGGGGACATAAGGCAACTGCGACGGTGAAGGGGCCTCGTATGTCCTGTATCCGGCGTCGTCGGAAGGGCGCGTTTGGTCGTCGGATATACGCCTGCCGCAATTCGCGCAGAAACTGGCGTCGTCGCTGTTTTCTCTTCCGCAGGATGGGCAGAACATGGTCGTCTTTCTCCAGTTAAGACGTAGCTTAATGGGCGTGCGGAGAGTGTATTTGTGGGCGATTCGGGTGTCAACGGGGCGTCTGGTGGGGTTTCTGGAAGGGTAGTCGGAACTGCGACCTTGTTGATTTGTATGATGGGCCGTGATTGTGGAGCGCGAGGGTGTGGTAGTATTTGGTCAGGAGGTGGAGCATGATAGCGAAGAGCGGGACGCTGACGGCGGATACATCCACCAAGACGGAAGTCTTCTATCCAGAGACGGATGGTATGCCATTGCCAGACGGATATTATCAAGCTGATCATCTCTATGATCTGATAGCTATGCTGAAGATGTTCTTCAGGCTGCGCGAGGACATTGTGATATCGGGGGACATATTCATCTACTACGTAGAGGGCAATCCCCGGGTGACGGTCGCGCCGGACTGTTTCGTGGTCATTGGAGTGAGCGAGGAATCGTTCCTGAGGAATAACACGTACCTGTTGTGGGACGTGGGCAAGGCGCCGGACTTCGTGTTGGAGATAGGTTCTCCGAGTACGGGGAGTAACGACGTTGGGCCGAAACGGGACTTGTACGCGAGTCTTGGAGTTGGCGAGTACTGGATGTTCGATCCGAGCGGCGGTGAGCATTACGGGTTCGCGCTGCGTGGCGAGAGATTGGTGGACGGGGAGTACCGGTTATTAGAGATGCGAGAGGAAGCGGACGGCGGAGTTTGGGGCCACAGCCCGACGCTGAATCTGGAGTTTCACTGGGAAGATGGGATTCTGCGTCTGTATGACCCTGTGGAGGGGCGTTGGCTGGAGAACATTGAAGAGACGGGCGCGGCGCGAGATTCGGCTGAGGCGCGGGCCGATTTGGCTGAAGCGCGGGCCGAGTCGGAGCGCTTGGCGCGAGAGTCGGCGGTGGCACGGATGGAGGAGTTGGAGGCGGAACTGCGACGGCTTCGAGGGCATGGATAGAGCGCCGGCCAGGGCGGTAAAACGGACCTGATGATTATATTCCCTATGGGATTTTAGCCTGGAGGCAATAAAAGCGATATGGCAAGGATATATGTACTTGGGGCGGGGACGCCGACACCGACACCGACGAGGTTCGGTAGTTCGTTCGTGCTGGAGATGGGCGACGAGCGGATAATGGTGGACTGCGGTCCGGCGGCTACTCACAAGCTTGTGAAGGCGGGGTTGTGGCCTACCCAGATTGACTACTTGTTCTTTACGCATCACCACTTCGACCACGATATTGACTACCCGTGCTTTCTGCTGTGCCGGTGGGACCAGAGTATCGGGAAGGAGAACAGGTTACAGGTCTATGGCCCGACGCTGACGGAGAAGATTACGGAGGGCATCCTCGGTGAGGACGGGGTGTTCGCGCATGACTGGAAAGCGCGAGTGAACCATCCGCTGAGCCAGCAGGTATTCGTCAATCGCGGGGGGACGCTGCCGCGCCCGGCGCCGGACGTGTTCGCCAAGGACGTCGGGCCCGGAAAGGTGTACTCGGGCAAGGACTGGGAGGTTACGGCGGCTCCCGCGGAACACGTTCAGCCGTACCTGGACTCGCTGGCGTACAGGTTCGACACGCCGGACGGGAGTGTGGTGTTCACGGGGGATACGCAGCCGTGCGACAGTGTAAGGAACCTGGCGCGGGATGCTGATCTTATGTTGTGCATGTGCTGGGACGACCAGGAGGTGATGGATGAGACGGGAGAGTCGGGCGGCCAGTGCGGGACGGTGGGAGCGGCCCGAATGGCGCAGGATGCGGGGGTGAAGAAGCTGGCGCTGGTGCATATAGGGCCGAATCTGTCAGGACACGGCGTGATGGAGAAGGGTATCGGGGACGTGAAGCGGATCTATGACGGGGAGTTGCTGTTTACGGACGAACTTATGTCGTTCGATCTCTGATTCTCTAATTCAGAATTCCCAATGCGTTCATCAGAGTATTTCGGTTATCCAGATTTACCTAGCGTGGCAGTCTATGGATTCCCGCTTTCGCGGGAATGACGAACAGCGACAGGATTGGAGGTTAGGGTGCGCATGGCTTCCCATTCGTGACGCCATATCTCCATCTTGATGAAGTCGCGTCCGCTCTTGCGGACAGGGGCTATGTCCCTGAATCCGGCCCTGTGGAAGCTCTTCTGGGCGCGGTGGTTCCAGACGAGGGTGTGGAGATAGACGCGGTTGAAGGGGTATTCCTCAAACATGTGGTCGAGAAGCAGGCCGACTGTCTCGGTGCCATAGCCTCTGCTCCAGTAGTCCTTCTCGCCGATCATTATCCCGAGTTCGGCCTGTCCACTGCGGAGGTCAATGTCGTAGAACATGACGTTGCCGATGTGCTGACCGTCGAGGGTATCCACGGACAGGCGCTTGGAGCGTGAGGAAGGGTAGGATATTTCGTCCCTGGACAGACGCTCGAAGTCCTTGTAGCTGATGCTCAAGGGACGTGTAGCATCGAGTTCGGCGAGTTCGGGGTCGCTGCGCCACTTGTAGTCGTCGGGTATGTCCGACTTCTTCTTTTCGCGCAGGACCACGCGGTCGCTTCTGATACTGACGTTACCGCGTCGGCTGGCCTGTTCGGACTTCCTGCCCGACCATTGAAACACCCTTCCTAACAATATCTACCTCACTTTCGTATGTGAGAGATTTACAAGCGTCCTCCACCGGGGTCCATTTGACGAAGTCAAACTCGTGATCGTGCTGTGTGATGTCGCCCCCGACCGCCTTCATCAGGTAGAAATGTACGATCTTGTGGCAGCGTTTGCCATCCTGGGCGCGGACGAACCAGTATTCTATGCTGTCTATGTAGTCATCGGAGACGACCTGGAGGCCGGTCTCCTCGCGCACTTCGCGGAGGGCAGTCTGGAGAACGGTCTCTCCCGGGTCAGGGGTTCCCTTGGGGAGTCTCCAGTTTTCGGGGTTGCGGAGGCCGCAGATGGCGACCTCAAGCTCGCCGGAGCCGTTCGCGCGATAGACGACGCCGCCAGCGGACATGAGATTCTCGGTGTTGTTTCTTCTGGGCATAGGATTACAGTCTGTTTTCCGAACGCAATTCTAGGTTGTAGCCTCGAAGAAGGTCAAGCGGGGAAGGAAAAGCGTGTGGATTGATGACGCGGCTACCTTGACGCTTGTGTGATTCTTACCAATGCAGAGAGCGTCCATGCTGGGCGCGTAGGCCCTAGAGCTTGTCCACGCGGGTGCCAGAGTAGAGGTCGTGGATGGTTCTGTGGTCGACTCTGAATACGAACAGAGAATCCACAATCCAATAGACGCCACCCAAGAACGGGATGCTCGTAAGAATTCCGTTTACTATTGCTCTGAGCAACACGAGTCTGGGCCAACCGGGGTGCGCGCCTGTCTGAGCATCAACTATGCGAATCTTCAGAGCTATCTTGCCTATGGTCTGTCCGCGGGTTCCCAAGAGTACCATCTGGATGACTATAACGATTATAACGGCAACGGCGGCGGCCAATATAATCGCTAGAGGAAATTCCTCGTCCGACTGATTCGAGCTAAAGGTCAGCGCGGCAATGATGGCGAACACTACGACCACGGCCATATAGATAAGACCGTCTATTATGACAGCCGCCAGGCGCGACCAGGGGCTGGCGAGTTCGCTTGCGGGTTGGTTGGGGGGCAAGTCGTCGGTCTGATATTCTCTGTACTGCATGGGGAACTCCCAATCGTATATATAGGGATGTATGAGATAGGCAAAGTATATTGGCGTCTGCGTTCGTGTCAAGGAAGTGGGCGGTGAGGAAAAGTGGTGTATCGGCTCGGTCGGCGTGTTCCGAATGGCGCTCCGATTGACACCCAATAGGGCCGTTGCTACACTGAATTCGCTCCTGAGACATCCGAAATCGAGTCTCCATGTCTCCGCGAGAATCGTCTCCGAGCCAAGCCGATTCACTCTCTGGAGAAAATTGCATGAGTCTGATTACTCTATTCCGTGGGAGTGAAAGGTATCGAACCTAATCACCCTCACCCTAACCCTCTCCCAAAGGGAGAGGGGACTTTGGCACAGTCGGTTTGCACGTTTTCATACCCCTGCAAGCCCATCAAGGGAGAGGGGACTTTTGTAATCGTCTTCATTCTGTCAGCGCTAAAGGTTGACCTATCGAAACAACCACTGAGGGACGCAAATGCCGGAAGGCTACGACATCAACTGGATAGCCGTGCTGCTTGTTGCGGGAGTTGGACTCGCGGCCATGGGCGCGCTGTTCGGGGCGTCGTATATTCTCGCTCCCAAGCGCTACTCCGAGCAGAAGGAGATGCCCTACGAGTGCGGGATTCCTCCCGCCCCGTTCACCTGGTCTCAGATCAACATCCGGTACTACGTGTTCGCTATACTGTTCCTGATATTCGACGTTGAGGCGGTGTTCCTGTTCCCGTGGGCGGTTGTCTTTCTGAAGACGATACCCGCGGTCTTCTACGAGATGCTCATATTCATTGCCATACTGTTCTTCGGGATCATCTACGGGTGGCGCAAGGGGGTCCTTCAATGGAGATAGGGGAGATGAACCTGGGACAGGGCTACCAGCCCGGCATGGGCAATTCGCCAGCCGACAGCGTGTTCAACAGGGCACTGCCCAACGCGCTGACCGCGAAGTCGGACGAGTTGTTCGCGCTGGCGCGCAAGAACTCGCTCTGGACGCTGTCGTTCGGCCTGGCCTGCTGCGCTATCGAGATGATAAGCACGCATATGTCTCATCACGACCTGGACAGGTTCGGAGTGGTGACCTGGCCGTCGCCCAGGCAGGCGGACGTGATGATAGTGGCGGGTACGGTGGTAAAGAAGATGGCCGATCCAATCAAGCTGCTGTATGAGCAGATGCCCGATCCGAAGTGGGTCATCGCCATGGGCAGTTGCGCGACCAACGGCGGGCCGTACTATCGCTCCTATTCGGTCGTGATGGGTGTTGACCACCTCATACCCGTTGATGTTTACGTTCCTGGATGCCCTCCCCGTCCCGAGGCGCTGATGCACGGGATAATGCAGCTCCAGGAGAAGATCCAGAAGGACGCGGCTCAGAGTGGCGAGGCGGGCTAGACGGGAGCCGCGCATCCCCGAAGCTCCGGTCGCCCTGGATGCGGCGGGGGAGAGCCTCTCATCGCTTGTCAGGGAGATATTCGGTCCCGAAGCCGCCGGATTCGACGCGCAGGTCGGCGCTGAAGTGGACGAGGTTACGCTGACGGTCAGGCCGGAAGACGTCCCTGCCGTGTGCGCCATCTGCAAGAACGATCCGCGCCTGAAGTTCGATTACCTGCGCTGCCTGTCGGTGGTTGACTACGTGGAGAGCTCGGGAGAGTTCGAGATCAACTATCACCTGTATTCGCTGGACATCCGGCACAAGATGGTGGTCAAGACGCGAGTGGCGGAAGATGCGCCTGTCTTGCCGACGGTCACCGGCGTGTGGACTGGCGCGGACTGGTACGAGCGGGAGAGCAATGACCTGTTCGGCGTGAGGTTCGAGGGGCACGCTAATCTTGTTCCGCTGCTGCTCTATGAGGGGTTCGAGGGATATCCGGGACGCAAGAGCTTCCCGTTCCATGATTATGACGAGTGGTAGAATGGTGGGGGCGGCGCTTGGGTATAGTTCCGCGAGGTGAAGTCAATGATCGAACAGAAAAAGAGCTACACGATAAAGACGGCTAAGGGGTATGAGATAGAAGTCATTCATGAAACCAAAGAGGATGTCGCTCGGAAGTTGGCGGAGTTCGAGACGAAGTACGGTATGACATCCAAAGAGTTCATCACGAAATATAATAGCTGCCAATTTAAGGAAGAGAACCTGGAGTTCATGGATTGGCTCTGGTACTACGACGCGGCTGCGGACTTTGGCATGGTGAGCCTGGAATTGGAGAATAAAGACTGAATCCCCGATTAGAACGCTACATCGAGGGCCTGTTGAATGTATTCTTCAGTTCTGGTCTTGTCGTCGAAATCTTGAGAGGTCCTGTCGTTGTCCCCAGGAATAGAGACTGCGCCAGAATTGAAGCGTCTTTTGGATTCTGGGATTCGAGTCGGTTAGATATGCGTCTGAGAATGAGACTGGTGGATGATATTACATGGTGGAGGTCATATTCATTTCACTATATGACTCATGATGGAGTGTGTATCTTCCGATACGATAACTCCAGGCATTATCCCGAATTGCCGTACTTTCCAAACCATAAGCATGAGGGGCCGAGCGAGCGTGTGGTTGCTTGCAGAGAACCGAGTGTTCGGACGATTCGGGACGAGATAGAGGCATATCTGAGAGCGAATAGCTGACCACAACTAACGATGCAGATACAAGAGCAAGTTGCAGAACATGGCGACGCTATTGACCTGATGGTCAATATGGGGCCGCAGCATCCCTCGACGCACGGGGTGTTTCGGCTTGTGATCTGGGTGGACGGCGAGAAGATAGCGCGGTCGGAGTCGCACATCGGCTACCTGCATCGCGGGTCGGAGAAGTTGTGCGAGGGGGAGCAGTATGGTCAGATCATCACGCTGTTCGACCGGCTGGACTATGTGGCGAACCTGAACGGCGAGCTTGCCATCTGCATGGCGGTGGAAAAGCTGATGGAGGTCGAGGTTCCCGAGCGGGCGGAATATATCCGCGTGATTCTGTGCGAGCTCAACCGCATCGCCAGCCACATGATGTTCTACGGAGTGTATGGGCTGGACGCGGGCGCGATGACGCCCGTCCTATACGGATTCCGGGAGCGGGAGCGGATTCAGGCGCTGTTCGAGTCCGTTACGGGCGCGCGGATGATGCACAACTACATCCGCATAGGCGGTGTGAACGAAGACCTTCCCGATGACTTCGGACCCCGTATGAACGCGCTGCTCGACCATCTGGAACGGGGCATCGAGGAGTGCGACGAGCTTCTGAGCCAGAACGAGATGTTTCTGGCAAGGACGAAGGGGGTAGGCGTCATATCGGCGGAAGAGGCGATTGACTTCGGCGTCACAGGGCCGCCTTTGAGGGCCTGCGGCGTCCCGGAGGATGTTCGTGTCTCCGAACCGTACTCGATTTATGACCGGTTCGACTTCGGGATACCCGTAGGCTCTCAAGGTGACTGCTGGGACCGCTACTATGTACGGGTCGAAGAGATGCGGCAGTCGTTAGGCATCATAAAACAGGCAATGCGGGATATACCCGATGGTGAGATAGCGGCGAACGTGCGACGCATCGCCAGGCCGCCAAAGGGCGAGGTGTATATACGCACCGAGTCGCCGCGCGGCGACTTCGGCGTGTTCCTGGTGAGCGATGGGAGCGACAAGCCGTACAGGGTGAAGGTGCGGGCGCCGTCGTTCTGCAACTTGCAGGCGCTCCAGGCTATGCTGAGGGACGCTTACATCGCGGACGCGGTTCTGGTTTTGGGCTCGATTGATATAGTCCTGGGGGAGGTGGACAGGTGAGCGCGACGCAAGTAGCCCTCTATGCGCTCGGTGGCGTCGCGCTGCTGACCTGCCTGTCACTGGTCGTTCTGGTCCTGACCTGGGCGGAGCGGAAGGCACTGGCCAGGATACAGATGCGGATGGGGCCGATGCGTGTCGGGTTTCATGGGACGCTCCAGCCGATAGCGGACGGCATCAAGCTGTTCACGAAGGAGGACATCCTGCCGTCCTGGGCGGATAGGCGTATCTACTGGATCGCGCC
Organism: Dehalococcoidia bacterium; assembly: GCA_034420555.1. Lineage (GTDB taxonomy): Bacteria > Chloroflexota > Dehalococcoidia > Lucifugimonadales > UBA1123 > VXRN01. Next base: position 3,499 of record DAOULF010000017.1, on the reverse strand, counting down.
GGTGGCGGTATTCGTGCCGTCGCTCCTGCTGTGGGTGACGCTCCCGGTGGCTCGTGATCTCGTATTGCGGAACCTGGACCTGGGGCTCTTTTACATAACCGCCATATCGGTGTTGTCGGTGATGGGGCTGATAATGGCGGGCTGGGGGTCGGCGAACAAGTACGCGATACTGGGAGGTCTGCGGGCGGCAGGGCAGCTTGTGAGCTACGAGATACCCTTCATCATGGCGATACTGGGCGTGGCGATGCTGGCGCAGTCGCTCGACCTCACCGTCGTGGTGGACGGGCAGGCGAACTACGGATACGCTCTCGTCCAGCCGCTGGGGCTGTTCCTGTTTCTGACGGCGGGACTGGCGGAACTTGGACGGACGCCGTTCGACATACATCACGCGGAGTCGGAGGTTGTGGGAGGGCCGTTTGTGGAGTACAGCGGCGCGCACTGGGCGGCGTTCTTCCTGGCGGAGTACCTGAACACGTTCACGGTCGCGGCGCTGACCGTGCTGCTGTTCCTGGGCGGCTGGCGATGGCCCGCGATGCCGCTGGAGGGGCTGGCACATTCCACGCTCTCCGTGATCTGGTTCATGCTGAAGACCGCGCTGGTGATATGGGTGATATTCTGGATACGAGGGACTTATCCGAGGCTTCGGATAGACCAGCTAATGTCCTTCGGCTGGAAGATTCTGGTGCCGCTGTCGTTCCTGAACATAGTCGCAACCGGGGTCGTTCTGTTCTACGGGTGGCCGTTGTGGACGCTTAGCGTGATTTCTCTGGTATTATTGGGTGGAACGGTCTATGTCATCTTCCGAGGGCCTCGCACAAAGACAGAACGCAGCACGGTAACCGTGTACTCGGCCAGCAGCCTTCGGCGATAGGTTAGTAAAGTCATGATTGGATTCATCGAAGGGCTGGGGGTGACGCTGAAGGCGGCGTTCCGAAAGCCTGTTACAGATCAATATCCAGATCCGCAGGAGCGGCACCAGGTGGCCCCGCGATATATGGGCTTCCCGGCGCTGCTGTGGGACGGCGACGTGCCGGAGCCGTATTGTACGGGCTGCATGGTCTGTGTGCGCGCGTGTCCGACGCAGTGTATGAGCGCGCAGATGACGGACAATCCGAAATTCGCAGAAGAGACCAGTCGCCGGCGCAAGATTATCGAGACGTTCGAGATAAATCTGGGCCGGTGTATCTTGTGCGGCATCTGCGTGGACGTGTGCAACTTTGACGCGATAGAGATGAGCCACGAGCACGAACTGAGCAAGTACGAACGCAACGGCAACCGGGTTGACCTGGACGCGCTTCTGGATATGGGGAAGCGTTTCCAGACCGAGACCGGGTGGCGACCGTCCAACCCCGGCAAGAACAGTGGCGTGCCCGTCGAGAAAAAGGAGCGTCCCGACACTCCTGCCGAAAATACTCCCAGCCAGACAACTTAAATATCGAACCGAGCCTCTGATGATTACCCCGTCCCTCGTCTTCTTTTACTTAGCTGCCGCGCTTGTCATAGCGGGTGCGCTGGGCGTGGTATTCACCAGAAACATAGTCTATGCGGCGTTCGCGCTGCTGGCGTCGCTTCTGGGAGTGGCAGGTGTGTTCCTGCTGATGTTCGCGGAGTTCCTCGCGCTGGTACAGGTGCTCATCTATGGCGGCGCGGTGGTGATTGTGGTGCTGTTCTCGCTGATGCTGACCCGGATTCAGGACTTCGAGAATCTCACGGACCATCGCCAGTGGCCGCTGGCAGCGGTCATCTCAATTGGCGTATTTGTATTGCTCACGGCGTCGGTGGTCACAACCGGAGTCCGCACGACGACAGAGAGGAACAGCGTTGATTTTGCCGCTTTGGGCGAAAGCCTGTTCACTGACTGGGCGGTGCCGTTCGAGGTGGCATCCCTGGTGCTGCTTGTCGCGCTGATTGGCTCGATAGTCTTGGTACGAACGGTCGGAGGGCGCGATTGATAGAGCTGGCGCATCTCCAGATACTGGCCGCCGCGCTGTTTTCAATCGGGCTGTACGGCGTATTGGCGCGACGCAGCGCGGTGCTTATCCTCATGTCCATCGAGCTAATGCTGAACGCGGTCAACATCAACCTGATAGGCTTCGCCGCGTTCGTTGACTTCGGAGAGGCGCAGAGGGCGCTGGGGCAGGTGCTCGTCATATTCGTGATAACGATAGCCGCCGCCGAACTCGCGCTGGCGATAGCCATAATACTCAGGCTGTACCGCAATCGGAGTTCGGTGAATGTAGATGGGCTTGACACTCTGAAGTGGTAGCCGTCGCATATCGCCGCGAGCCGGAGAGACGGACTCTTTGCCGACTACCGCACCAGCCGTTCGGGCACGGCATACACTGGAATGTTAGACCGGTCTTAATATGATTCCAATGACCGAACAGATAGGGACGAACTGGGCATGGGTGATACCTGCGCTCAGCGCGGTCGCGTTCTTCATCGTGCTGCCGTTCAGGCGATACCTGCCGTTGCAGGGAGCGTTTGTGTCCATCGTCGCCATCCTGCTTGGATTTGGGCTGTTCTGGTTCGCGCTGGGCGGCCTGCTGAGCGGTGGAGCCACGGCTTACGGCGTTGATTGGCTCAGAATCGGCGATACGGTGATCGGCTGGGGAGTCGCGGTTGACGAGATTTCGGTGACGATGCTTGGCCTGGTGACGTTCGTCGCGCTGCTGGTGCAGGTCTATTCGCTGGGGTACATGAAGCACGACGGGCATTACGATCCCGGGCTGGGGCGGTACTACGCTTTCCACTCGCTATTCGTGGCGGCGATGCTGGCGCTGGTACTTGCGGACAACCTTCTCTTCCTGTACATCGCGTGGGAACTGGTGGGACTCGGGTCGTACCTGCTCATTGGATTCTGGTACGAGCGGCGTTCGGCGGCCGAGGCGGCGAAGAAGGCTTTCATAACGACGCGGATAGGGGACGTCGGGCTGCTGATTGGGATTATACTGCTGTTCAGGGCGACCGGGACGTTCGACATATCCACGATAATCCATATTGCCCAGAACGGCGGAATATCTGATGTGACGCTGACGGCCTCGACGTTGCTGATCTTCATGGGAGCGATGGGGAAGTCGGCGCAGTTCCCGTTCCACGTCTGGCTGCCGGACGCGATGGAGGGCCCGACTCCGGTGAGCGCTCTCATCCATGCGGCCACGATGGTCGCCGCCGGGGTGTACCTGGTCGCAAGACTCATGCCGCTGTTCGAGCTGGATCACACGGTTCTTCTGATCGTGGCGTCGGTCGGGCTGTTCACGTTCATCTTCGCGGGGACAATCGCGCTGGTTGTTACGGATATAAAGCGAGTATTGGCCTACTCGACTGTCAGTCACCTGGGGCTGATGATGCTCGCGCTGGGTTCGGGTGGCGTGGGCGTGGCGTTGTTCCACCTGGTGGCGCACGGGGTGTCCAAGGCAATGCTGTTCCTGGGAGCGGGCAGTGTAATGCACGCGATGGATGAGGAGACCGACATCCGCAAGATGGGCGGGCTGCTGAG
>DAOULF010000016.1:0-22571 GCA_034420555.1 Dehalococcoidia bacterium | reverse complement strand
AGGAGGCTGGAATTGAGGAGGTTGAGGCTGAGGCTCTGCTTCCTCGGGAGTCTGCGTTTCAGCGATGACTTCGGTCTCGGCCTTGGCTTCGGCTTCAGCGGCCTCGGCTTCCTGCCTCTTTCTTTCCCGCTCGACCTGGTGGAAAAGTCGGTGATCCACCACGTGGATGTATTCGCCGGGGAAGAATTCCTGGAGCAGCGCCGAACGAGTGCCCATTCGGTCCGTGAATACCCAGAGGAACGGAATGTTGCCGTTGCTGTACGTGAGATCGAACCCGTTGACCTCTTCGGCCAGCTTGGCGTAGAGAGATATGAAGTCGCTGTCGTCGCTGACGACCGCGACGTGATTTACGCGGTCGTGATTGAAGTCGCTGATTGCGTCAACAGCTATGGCCATATCGGCGGCGTTCTTGGTCGCCGATAGAGTGTAGTGCTGAACGCCCTTGACCACGACTTCTATGTCGGAAAATTCGTGACTTGCCCAGACTCGCCACAGGTCGGCATGGTCGGCTCTCACATAGAGATTCAGCTTGCCGGGCGGTGGAACATTATCCGGCCATCGGCGAATGAGTACGACGAGGATTTCTCTCGATATATCCTGGAGGTTCTGGATGTCAGCGTATATGCCGGTTCTATTTTCGGAAGTTTCGGATGAATTTGAGTTAACCATATCACCTCAATTCTATCAGTTTGAGAATTGCTTTCACAAGTTGCCGACTGGCACCGGCGCAGCACCCTCGAACATTTCCCCCACCGAAAGACCGCTGTGGATCCGCCAGATCGCCTCTCCCAGCATGGACGCCACCGAAATAACTCGTGTTTTCGATCCCAGTTTTTCGTCGCTAATCGGCAGTGAATCGGTCACAGCCGTCTCTATAATGGGGCTTTGTTCCATCAGCAGCGGGGCATGGCCGCACAGGACGCCGTGGGTAGCGGCGCAATACACCTCTCTCGCGCCGTGAGAGACCAGGGATGAGGCCGCGGCGACTACAGTGCCGCCGGTGCTAATCTCCTCGTCCACTATGATCACCTTTCTGTCGTTCACGTCGCCAATCACCTCGTCAACCACGACCGTGTCCGAATTTCCGAGACGTCTCTTTTCCGCTATGGCTATATCAGCGCCTATCAAGTCCGCCGTATCTCTGGCCCGCTTGGCTCCACCCGCGTCGGTCGCGGCCACAACCAGGTCCTCTCCGTTGGCGAAGTGGTGCGCGAGCATGGGAATCGCGGTCAACTCGTCAACAGGGATGTTGAAGAAGCCCTGTATCTGTCCGGCGTGCAGATCGAGCGTCAGCACCCTGTCGGCCCCGGCTGCCTCGATCATAGTGGCGACCAGACGTGCGGTGATCGGCACACGCGGCTGGTCCTTCTTGTCGCTGCGTCCATAGGCGTAGTATGGCAGGACCGCCGTAATCCGCCTGGCGGACGCGCGCTTGGCCGCGTCCAGCATGATCAGCAGTTCCATTATGTTGTCGTTCACCGGCACGCTGAATGGCTGGACTATGAACACATCCCGCTCACGCACATTCTCGAGTATCTTGACGAACGTATTGTCGTTCGTGAACTTGAAAACGTCTATCTTCCCCGGCTGTATGCCCAGGTACGAGCATATGTCGTGCGACAACTGTGGGTGAGCGTTGCCGGTGAATACTTTCAGGTCCTCTGTAATCGGCATTGTACGGTCTCCATGCACTCGGAAAGTAGGCGAGGCGATGGAATTGTAGCACAGCGTAATTCCGGATCGCATATACCCAAAGGTCGCCGTTCAGGTCATATTTGGCGTCTCTATGTGATAACATTTCTCTCGCGATCCGGCCCTGCGATTGAATGGAGTTGAAAATTCCTGTCCGATGACTAGCGCATCCATACCTCTAAAGCCGAAAGTCCGACAAGTCGAACCGATGTGGGTTGAGCACATGGGTCAGCGATTCCTGTATCTGCGCGATCCTATCGCGATGTCCGAATCCACGATCATGCTGCCATCTTATCTTGCGCCGCTCGTGATGTTTCTGGACGGTACGAGAGACATCACTGAGATTCGGGCGGCCATGGCTCTCAGGGCGGGACTCAACATGTCTGAGGACGACCTGCGTTCCGTCATAGGACAGCTAGACCAGGCGCTGATGATAGAAAACGGGGAGTTTCGGAGAGCGCACAGGCGCGCGCTCGAAAGTTTCAGAAGAGAGGATTACAGACCTCCGTCCCATGCGGGAGCCGTCTATCCCGAATCTGCCGACCAACTTAACGAGGCAATAAGTGACTGGTGCGACCGCTTTCAGCCGGACACGCCCATATCAAGGCCGGAGGGCAGTCTGGTCGGAATGCTCTGCCCGCACATAGACTACAACCGGGGACACGCTACCTACGCCAAACTCTGGCAGCAGGCGCAAGACGACCTGGACTCTATCGAGTTGGTTATCGTTCTGGGAACGGACCACCAGGGAGGACTGGGCAGAGTTACGCCGACTTTCCAGAGTTACCATACCCCTTACGGCACACTTCCCACCGATAGAGAGATGGTCGAGGAGCTGGAGCAGGTACTGGGCAAGTCCGCTTTCGATGAGGAACTGCATCACAAATCGGAACACTCGATTGAATTGGCGCTCGTATGGATGCACCACTTCACGCGGGGGCGGGAAGTTTCGGCGCTGCCAATCCTCTGCGGGTCGTTTCATCACTTCATCGGCGGCGATTCTTCTCCTTCGGACGATGACAATCTATCTGCTGTTCTGGATGTTCTGAGGGGAGCCATGGAGCGACGGAATACGCTTGTCATCGCCGCGGGCGACCTCGCTCACGTAGGCCCCGCGTTTGGCGACGCCGTGCCATTGGATGATCTGGCAAAGACAAAGCTGAAGACCGAAGACGACGCATCAATAGCCGCTATCCGCTCCGGCAGTCCTCAAGACTTTCTGGACATATCCGTCGCCGAATCGGATGCCAGAAAGATATGCGGACTCTCGCCGATATACCTTATGCTTAGCCTGCTCGAGGGCGCTTCGGGTGTCCACATGGGATACGATCAATGCCCCGCAGATCACAACGGCGGCTCCGTCGTATCCATAGCGGGCGCGCTGCTATATGCCTGACTATCTGGAGTTTTCCGCTCATGTCTCTTAGCGAAGGCGAACGACACTCGGTCACAATCTTTGGAGTGACCGGTATTCCGGAAGTGCATCCCGGAGACCGTCTTGGCTCTCTGATAGCGCGCGCGGCGGATGAACAAGGAAGCCCCTTGGAAGAAGGGGATATTCTTGTCGTGACCCAGAAGATAGTGTCCAAGGCCGAGGGGAGACTGGTCAGCCTGTCCACGATCATCCCGTCCGAATTTGCCATCCGGTTCGCCTCACATACCGCACGCGATCCCAGGCTGGTCGAGCTTGTCTTGCGCGAGAGCAGGGCCATCGTCAGGATGGACCCGGACCGAGGCGTGATTATCTCCGAAACTCATCACGGGTTCGTGTGCGCGAACGCCGGAATAGACCAGTCGAATGTGCCCGGCGACGATGTTGTCTGTCTGCTGCCCGAAGACTCGGATGCCTCGGCGAGGAGAATCAGCGGCGAGATACGGGAGGACACCGGCCTGTCCATCCCGGTCATCATATCGGACACGTTTGGGCGCGCCTGGCGGGAAGGTCACGTAAACTTCGCAATCGGCGTCGCCGGAATGGACCCCATGACCGACTATCGCGGCGAGTTGGACGCCCAGGGCAGGGAGATGCACGTGACCACCATAGCGGTCGTCGACGAGCTGGCCGCGGCCGCGGAACTGGTGCAGTTCAAAGCGATTGGAGTGCCGGTGTCGGTCGCGCGCGGATATCCATACGTCCCGTCGGATACGGGCTATGCCTCGCTCATACGAGACCGGGACCGCGATATGTTCCGATAAGGCACTGAGACGGCTAAAAGATGGGAGCCCCCGGAACGCGCATTTCCGGGTCTAGGGCCTCCATCCCCTTCTTTGTGTCGGACGCGATCTTCGCCTTGTCCGAGACATTCAGCCTGCGTTTGAACAGCCAGTACGTGAACTCTTTCAGCTCGGTCAGGGTAGTCACCTTGCGATATGGGCGTTTCAGGCGCTCCCAGTACGCGACTAAGAGATCGTCTCGCGTCGCGTTGTAGATTCGCATGAATGCCTCATTCGTGTGATCTGTCGCATATTGCCTGCCGCTGGCGTAGAACCGCTTTTCTATCTCAGCCTCTACTACCTGCTGCAAAGCCGTTTCCACCTCCACGCCGTAGAAGTAGTTCAGGTATGCGCTGTTCTTGTCAACTCCCCAGATATCTCTGAAGTCATTCTCATCCACGCGCGGCGGGAAGCGGCCCGTAAAGAGAAAGTCCTCCAGTTCACCTTCGGGAATGAGATCCCGGGCCTCTGAACTCAGCCGGTGGGCCAGGGTGAGCCAGTCGAACGCCTCCGATCCGATCAGGTACACGAGCCTCGTCCCCTCGAATATCTCCTCGGGCGTGGTCCAGAGAGCCATTGCCCCCATGAGCGCGTCCGGCCAGTCCGCGCCGTTCAAAAGCTCCCGCCTCAGATGTGCGACGGCCTGAGCGTCCGTTGTTTCACGAATGGATTTACATTCATCCATGCACAAATAATGCCCTAATCCATACACATTTGTCCAGTTAATCGTAGGTATGACCAGAATACTGACTTGACACGGCCAAAGACTGTAAACTAACCGCTGGAAACTAAGATATGAGGAGTCGAATCAATGTCATCTGAGACATCACCTCAGTCCGAATACACTATGGGTTACAGTGATGAATTCCTCCAACTTCTGAAACGGCGCAGCGTCGAGAGGGACTGTTCGTACCTCCTTCCGCACCTGAAGCCAGGCCTGGACGTACTGGATTTTGGCTGCGGCCCCGGTACGTTATCGGTGGGTCTGGCTCGCCTGGTCGAACCCGGTGAGTTGCATGGCGTTGACATCGAGGACTCCCAGATAGCCATAGCGCAATCCGCCGCCCGGTCCGGCGGACACGGCAATGCCGCCTTCCAGGTGGCTGACGCTGCCGACCTGCCCTTCGAAGACGATTCATTCGATGTCGCCCATTGCCATACGGTTCTGACACACGTCCCGGACACCCAGGCGGCGCTGTCTGAGATAAGGCGGGTTCTGAGGCCGGGCGGAATTATAGCCAGCCGTGAACTGATAACCGCGTCCTGCTTTGTGGAACCGGATCTCGGAGACTTCGAGGAAGCATGGAATGTGTTCTCTCGCCTCCTCGCAGGCAATGGCGGCCATCCAAATATAGGAAGAGGGCTCAAGAACGCCTTCATCGAGGCCGGGTTCACCAACCTCCGCGTGACTTCGTCCTTCGAGACATACGCCGAACCGGAAGACATCACCTTTCTCCACAACTTCATCGTCGGATGGTTTTTCACGCCCGAGATCATGCAGGCTGCGATAACATACGGTCTCGCTACTAAGAACCAGTTCGATGGCTGGAGAATCGCGCTTGACGGTTTCAGGGAGCATTCAGGCGCTATGGGCTGTCTCGCCTTTGGTGAGTGCATCGCCAGCAACCCTTAACGATCCATTACCGGCAGCAATACTGAAAACGGGGAGACGAAAATGCCCGATCCGAAACTATTCACGCCCGACGCCATAGACGCCGAGACCGCCGAATTCAACGCGCAGCTAGAAGCGCTCCTTGCCAGCGCTCCCGCAACCAACACCGTCCCGGTGGAGCAGACCCGAAGGGCAAGGGAAGAGGGGACTGCCATGTCCGGCCCTCCGGTATTCTCGGACATGGCCCAGGAGCGCGAGATCTCTGGCCCAGGAAGTTCTCTGACTCTACGGACCTTCGTTCCCGATAATCCGCAGGGCATATATCTCCACATTCACGGAGGCGGCTGGGTACTGGGACGCGCTCACCTGCAAGACCCGCGCAACGAAGAGATTGCCAATGCCTGCTCCGCCGTCGTGATCAGCGTTGACTACCGTCTCGCTCCCGAACACCCGTATCCTGCCGCGTTGGACGACTGCGAGGCCGCCGCGCTTTGGGTCGCTGAAAATGCCATGTCGGAGTACGGAGTGGACAAGCTCGCTATTGGGGGCGAGTCCGCCGGCGGACATCTTGCCGCCACTACTCTGATCAGGATGCGGGACAAGCACGACTTCACCGGATTCTCCGGCGCGAATCTAGTGTATGGCGTGTACGACCTGAGCATGACGCCCTCACAGCGAAACTGGGGAGACCGGCTCCTCGTGCTCAACACGCCGATTATGGACTGGTTCTACGACCACTTCGTGCCTGCCGAACTCAGGCAGGACCCGGACGTGTCGCCACTGTACGCCGATCTGTCGGACCTGCCGCCTGCGCTATTCACGATTGGCACACTCGACCCGCTGATGGACGATACCCTGTTCATGCACATGCGTTGGGCAGCCGCTGGAAACCAGGCTGAACTCGCGGTCTATCCGGGCGGTCCGCACGGGTTCGATGGACACCCGACCCAGATGGCGGAGCGCGCCCGGAATAAGATGAACGAGGCTATTTCAGCCTACCTAGACTCTGGCAGCTAAAGTCCGAAAACGGAGACTCGAATGACTTCCACACAACCGACTTCCAAATACATAACGATCAACGATGTCCGCATTCGATACCTCGACTGGGGGACTGAAGGCTTGCCGCCCATGGTGTGCCTGCATGGACATACCGGCCAGGCCCATATATGGGACGAGTTCGCCGAGGCTATGCGCGGCTCCTACCATGTTTACGCCCTCGACCAGCGTGGACACGGCGAGTCCGGCTATGCCACTGACGGCTATGCCCGCGACCGCTTCGTCGAAGACCTGGCGGCTTTCGTTGACGCGATGGGACTCGACAGATTCACTCTCTCCGGTCTTTCGATGGGCGGCTGGCACTCGATGCTGTACACCGCCGACCATCCCGACCGCGTGGAGCGCATCGTCATGGTGGACATCGGCCCCGAACCGTCGGAGACCGCCAAGGCGGGAGCATCCGGTCGTCCTGCGACTCCTATGGAGTTCTCCAGCCTCGATGATGCCTTCGCATGGATGCGCTCATCCAACCCCTGGGCCTCCGACGAACGCCTGATGCAGGACGCCCGCGATAAGATGAAGCAGACTGAGGGCGGCAACTGGACCTGGAAGGCTGATCCTCGCCTCTTCAACACTCCGCTGCCCGACATGAGCGAGGAGTCGCTCATCTCTCGCTACTGGAGCGCGCTTGAGACCATTCCGTGCCCGATCCTTGAGGTCCGCGGCGCCGACAGCCCGCTGGTTTCGGACGAGATACTTGACCGGATGAAAGCGGCGGCCAGAGACCTGACTTCGATAGACATTCCCGACGCCGGACACGTGGTGACCGTGGACAAGCCCGCCGAGTTCGTCGAAGCCACCCGCTCTTTCCTAAACGTCACAGGCTAATTTCCCAACGACTGAGAATGAAGGATCAAAAGATGCCGCCAACACTGCGAAGCCTGCTCTTTGTACCCGGAAACACTCCTCGTATGCTGGACAGAGCGCTGAACCTGAGACCGGACGCCTTTGTCCCGGACATGGAGGACTCCGTACCCTGGGACGAGAAGGCCAATGCCCGCGAGGTGACTGCCGCCTATGTGCCGCAGTTGGCGCGGACAGGAGCGCCCGTCATTCCCAGGGTCAACTCGCTCGACACCGGACTGCTCGAAGACGATCTCAAGGCCGTAATCGGGCCGCACATCTACGGCGTGTCCGTCGGCAAGATGGACAACCCCGATATACTTGGCGAGGTCGTCAGTCTTATCCAGAAGATCGAGCTCAGGGCGGGCCTGCCCATCGGAACAACAAAGCTCGTCCCATGGATAGAGTCCGCCGAGTCCATAGTCAAGCTCGACGAAATATGCCGCTCCTCTCCTCGCATAGTCGCCATAGCCCTGGGCGCCGAGGACTTCACCAACGACATGGAGATAGAGCGCACCGACAGCGACGCCGAGATCGCCTATGCCCGTTCCGCGATAGCGATAGCGGCGCGCGCCACAGGCATCCACGCGCTGGACACTCCATTCTTCGCCTTCAGGGAACCGGACGCGCTCAGGGAGAACTCGCTGGCTTCCAGGGGCATCGGGTTCAGGGGGCGGTTCGCCATTCACCCGGCGCAGATCGAGATTCTCAACGAGGTCTTCTCGCCCTCCGAGGAGGAGGTCGAACAAGCGCGCAGGGTTATCGAGGCATTCGAGGAAGCCGCGGCCATGGGGCGCGGGTCCACGTCGCTCGACGGCAAAGTGGTGGATGTGCCTGTGGTCAAGCGCGCCCAGTCTCTGCTGGAACAGGCGGCGCAGATGGGGCTGCTTGAGGAAGAATTACCCTCACCCTAACCTCTCCCAGAGCTGAGAGGGGTAGGCATTGAAGTTGGATTGGCGGAGTCACCCCCATCCTAACCTTCCCCCGTCAAGGGGGAAGGGACTTTTGCCTACCCTTGTGAGCCTCTCCCAGAGGGAGAGGGGACTTTTCGGAGATGGGATCACAGGCCCCTGTCGGCGGTGTCGAGCATGACGGTCACCGGCCCGTCGTTGTGAATCTCGACGTGCATGTGCGCCTGGAAGCGGCCCGTTTCCACGCGCAGGCCGCTTTCCTCGAACCGCGCCAGCGTCGTCTCGAATAGGTCCGACGCCGCGTCCGGAGGGGCGGCCTCCGTGAATCCGGGCCTGCGGCCTCGTCGCGTGTCGGCGTAGAGTGTGAACTGGCTGATTACCAGAAGGTCGGCTCCGACGTCCTGGGCCGACAGGTTGAATCGTCCCTCGTCGTCCTCGAATATACGCAGGTTGACCGTCTTGGACACTATGTACTCGATGTGGCGGTCGCCGTCGGCGCGCGCGATTCCCACGAGAACAACAAGTCCCGGGCCTATCTGACCCAGGACTTCGCCATCTACGGAGACGGACGCCTCCGTCACTCTCTGAACAAGGGCGCGCAATCTTTAGTCGTTCGATCCAGCCTTGGAAGCCGAAGCCGTCTCCGACTTGCTGCCTTCTGTCGAGGAAGAGGACTTCTCAGCGGAAGACTCTTTCTTCTCACGCTGTTCCTCGGATTTTTCAGAGGATACGCCGTTGTTGCCGCGACCCTTGCCGTAATCATTCACGTACCAGCCCGACCCCTTGAAGATGACCGGAGGGGCGTGGATTCTCCTGTTGGAATCTGCCCCGCATTCGGGACATTCCTGTACCGTAGCCGCGCTGAAACTCTGCCGCAGCTCGAACTGGTGGCCGCAGCCCGTACAACGATAATCATACCTCGGCAAGTTACTATCTCCCGGTTCCCTCTGCTCTTAGCAGCCTTACCCTGCGACTGCCAACCGCCCCTCCAATCTAGCATTGGCCTTAGATATGTGTCAAATGCGGGCGTAGCTATCGCTGACGCCGCTCATGTACAATCTTCTGTCGGAAACCGATTCGCTTCTCTCAGGAGACTTTAGATGGCCAGATTCCAGCACCTCACCCAGACTACTGATATGGACCGCGCATGGATCGAAGAGATTATGTTCCCTCTTTGCGATTTCCTGAGAGACGGAGATAATTCCCGCTCTCCGATGATGGGCAAGGCATTGTACTGCCTGTTCTACGAACCCAGCTTCCTCACCCGAACATCCTTCGAGCGCGCCTGTGAGCTGCTTGGAGGAAAGGCGTACCACACAGAGGACGCCTCCCAGTTCTTCCCGGTGCATAACACCCAGTTCGTTGACGACATCATAAATATGCTGGCCAGTCTGAAGATGGACGTCGTGGTCGTGCGCACCGGAGACCCTCACGTCGCTGAGCTCGCGGCGGCCACGGACGTGATGCACGTCATCAACGGAGGCAGTTCGGACGACCACCCCACGCAGGCCCTTGCCGACCTGTACACCATTCAGCGTGAGCGGGGCGAGATTGACGGCGTAACCGTAGCCATCGTGGGCCGCCTCGATCACCGAAACGTGAGCGCGCTCTTGCAGGGTATCGCCATGTTCGAAGGGGTGAACGTCATACCTGTGCCGTTCAGCGGGCAGATGCCGGAGAAAGTCATGCAGCATTGCGCCGAGCGCGGCGTCACATTTCACCCGGACTCCGACCTGGAAGCCGTATCCGAAGCGGACGTTATCTATCTGAACGGTCCTCGAACCCTTGCCCACATGCAGCTGCTCGCATCCAGAGGACAGGGGAGGCTGGTCATAGACAGGGAGTTCATGGATTCACTGAAGCCGCGCTGCATCGTGATGGACCCGATGCAGAGAAGCGGCGACTTCATCGTCGAAGCCCGGGACGACAGGCTCGCCTTCTACCGTCAGGCCGAAAACGCCCTCTACGCCAGGATGGCGGTCCTTGACAGCCTGTTCTCATAGCGGATGTCGAAATTCCCTCTCCCTCAATGGGCTCACAAGGGTAGGTAAACGAGCGAAGCTGCTATGACTGTCAACAGAGAGTCCCCTCTCCCTTTGGGAGAGGGTTAGGGTTAGGGCAAAATTTCTCAGGCGGAAACCGACGACCTGGCCAGTCTCGCCAGAAGCGGAAAGACCGACGGCCCCGCGCTTCTGAGCAATCCGATCATCCGGCGATGCCCGATAGTCTTCAGAATGACGCCGCTGTGCCTGTCGAATGAAAAGACCGGAGACCTTATCAGCTCCCGCTGCATATCCTCCGAAAGAAACACCTCCATCAGCCTTTCCAGGCGGGAGTCGGTCATGGATTCGAACAGCATCCGGGCGTAGTAGCCAATCCTGAGTTCACCGCCGATTTCGTCTTTCCACCTGTCTTCATAAGGCCGGAGCGCGTCCGCGGAAAAGGAATTCGACTTCAGCGCGTCCGCTGCCGTTTCAGCGCCAATCGCGCCGGACAGCATAGCGTAGTATATCCCGCCTCCGGTCGTAGGCTTGGCGAATCCCGCCGCGTCGCCCAGAACGAGAACGCGCTCGGCATAAGTTCTGGACAGCGGCCTGATCGGTATTCCCCATCGTCTTGGCGGAGACAGCGCTCTCAGAACCTGGCCCTCGCGAACCAGCCGGTCGCGCAGTCGCTCGAAATGGCCGGACGAATTCTGGCGCGACATTAGACCCAGGAGCCCGCGTGATTCGCTCGTCGGCACGAGCCACCCGAATGAACCGGGAGCCACCCTGTCTCCGACATATACCTGGGTCTCGGTTACACTGCCGGTCTCAACCTCCGCCTGAACCCCGACGAGACGCTCGCGCCCGGCGCCGTTTGTAGGGCCCACTGTCTCGGTAAGAGAGGAGCCGAAACCCGAAGCGACGAGCAGGATCCGTCCCCGCAGCGTATCGGTAGCGTTGCCTCGATGCGCCGTTATGGACACCTCGCTCGACGAGCGCGATACGTCCGAGACTCGCCAGCCCAGCCGGTACTCTGCGCCGCTGTCAGATGCGGCGGTCGCAATCGAGTTGACGTAGGATACCCGGTCCACGATAAGAGCCTGGGTGTCAGGCCGCTCGACCCTGAACACACGACCTTCGGGGGAGTAGATCGCTGCCGTACTCGCCCGACGATAGATCAGTTCAGGCTTTACGGGAAAGCGGTCAGCGCACTCTATCCCCAGAACACCCGTACACAGCTTGTCACCGATGCGTTCACGATAGTCGAGCACGGCCACACGAAATCCGCGCTTCGAAAGTTCGAGCGCGGCGATGTTTCCGGCAGGCCCGGCCCCTACTATCAGAGCGTCATACACTCGCTTCACCTGTATCACTGGTTCTGGGAGAGGATTGCAAAAGTCCTCTCTCCTGCTTATCCGTCATTCCCACGAAAGTGGGAACCCCGAAGGGCTCGCCGCTCGGCAATCCAGAAATTGTCGGACTTTCCATCGCCGCAATTCCACTTATGCAAATTTCTAGTTCTGGATTCATGGATGTCCGGTACTGTCGGTTAGTTTATAGTTTCGGGTTGTCCGTTGTCAGTGGCTGATTTCGCCAGAACATAATGAGAATATATTTGGTATGCTGGAATAGGAAAATGATTTGGATACGGGAAGGCCCGGCTGGAATAGTTACGAAAGGGGCTGGTTGAGATGTTCAAGTCCATCGCGAAGCTCTTCGGCGGCTCGGATGAGAAGGTAATTTCAAAGATGCAGCCGTTGGTGGATGAGATAAACGGCCTGGAGAAGGAGTACGAGCGGCTGTCGGATTCTCAACTCATGGGAAAGACGCATGAGCTCAGCCGCGCTCTCGCCCAGGGGGACACCCTGGACGATATTCTCCCCGAGGCGTTCGCCGCGGTGCGGGAGGCGGCGAAGCGAACTCTCGGCCAGCGGCACTACGACGTTCAGCTTATCGGCGGCATCGTTCTGCACCAGGGGAAGATCGCGGAGATGCGGACGGGCGAAGGCAAGACGCTCGTGGCGACTCTTCCCGCCTATCTGAACTCGCTCACCGGCATGGGCGTTCACGTCGTTACCGTGAACGACTACCTGGCGCGCCGCGACGCGCACTGGATGGGCGCTGTGTACGACAAGCTGGGAGTTACGGTGGGCGCGCTCCAGAACCAGAAGGCCCTCGTCTATGACGCCGACTTCGAGGAAGGAGAGCGCGGCTTCGAGCACATGAAGCCCGCGAACCGCAAAGAGGCGTATGAGGCGGACATCACTTACGGCACGAACAACGAGTTCGGCTTCGACTACCTGCGCGATAACATGGTTACTGAACTCTCGTCCCGGGCGCAGCGTGATCGCTCTTACGCCATCGTTGACGAGGTTGACAACATACTGATTGACGAGGCTCGCACGCCCCTGATAATAAGCGGCCCGGCAGAGATGTCGGCGCGGGACTACGTGAGGTACGCAAAAGTCGCGCCCTCGCTCCAAATGGAGCGGGACTACACCCTGGACGAAAAGCACAGGACTGTCGCGCTCACGCAGGATGGCATCTCGAAGCTCGAACGTACACTGAACGTGAAAAACCTGTACGCGCCCGAGAACTTTGGCGTGGTGCATCACGTCGAGAACGCGCTGAAAGCGCACGTAGTCTTCCAGCGCGACCGCGAGTACGTCGTGCAGGATGGCGAGGTGATAATCGTTGACGAGTTCACTGGCCGGCTCATGGAGGGCAGACGCTACTCCGACGGACTTCACCAGGCGATAGAGGCCAAAGAGGGCGTGCGGGTAAGGGCGGAGTCCATCACTTACGCGACCATCACCCTCCAGAACTACTTCAGGCTCTACGACAAGCTGTCCGGCATGACCGGCACAGCCGCGACTGAGGCCGAGGAGTTCGACAAGATATACAAGCTGGAAGTGGTCGCCATTCCCACGAACAAGCCGATGGTGCGCGAGGACACCTCCGACCTGATATACAGGGACCAGGGAGCGAAATACCGCGCCGTGGTGCGTGAGATAGAGAAGCGAAGCAATGCCGGACAGCCCGTTCTGGTCGGAACGACCGACATAGACAAGTCTGAGATTCTGAGCGGCTTGCTGAGGAAGAAGGGCATATCCCACGAGGTCCTGAACGCCAAGCAGCACGAGCGCGAGGCGCTCATAGTTGCGCAGGCGGGAAAGCCCGGGTCCGTTACCGTCGCCACGAACATGGCGGGACGCGGTACAGACATCGTTCTGGGCGGGAACGCGGAGATGGAGGGAATGTCCGAGCGGGAGTGGGATGAGAACCACCGCAAGGTGCTGGACATGGGCGGCCTGCACATCATCGGCACTGAGCGGCACGAGGCGCGCCGGATTGACAACCAGTTGCGGGGGCGTTCCGGTCGCCAGGGAGATCCGGGCAGGACCCAGTTCTTCGTCGCGCTCGACGACGACCTGATTCGCAGGTTCGGGGGAGACAGGATCAAGTCGGTTATGGACTGGGCGGGCATAGAGGACGACGTTCCAATCGAGAACAACATGGTCAGCAAGTCCATAGAGAACGCCCAGACTAAGGTGGAGGCTCACCACTTTGATCTGAGGAAGCATCTGGTGGAGTATGACGACGTGGTGAATACCCACCGCGACGTCATATACGGAGAGCGGAACAAGATTCTGTCCGGCGCCGACCTGAAGGCGAACATACAGGAGATGGTGGGTGCGCAGCTCAGCGAGATAGTGCAGGGGTCGCTGGGAGACGGCCGTCCCGCGGACTGGGACGTGGACGCCTTCCTCACCGAGGTTGGAACTATTCTGCCCCCACCCGACGATATGTACGACCACGAGCAGTTGATGAACCTCGGCATAGACGGCATCGAGGACAGGCTGCTGGCCCACGCCGAGCAGGCATACGACCAGATGGAGGCGTCGGTTGGCGAAGAGACGATGCGCGACATCGAACGCTGGCTGATGCTGCGCTCCGTGGACTCCAACTGGGTTCACCACCTGACCTCGATGGAGAACCTGCGTCAGGGCATTGGCCTGTACGCCTACGGCCAGCGCGACCCGCTCGTAATGTACAAGAAAGAGGGCATGGAGCAGTTCCAGAACCTTCAGTACAAGATACAGAGCGACATAGCTCACTCGGTTTACAGGCTTCAGGACGCGCTGGATGGGAGTCCGTCGAACGGGCAACAGAGGAACGGAACGCGGAACGGGTCAGCGAACCGGGGCAGGGCGGCGGCGCGCAGGCCCGCGCGCGAGACCGTCATGTCCAGGGCGGGCGGCGGAAGACGCCAGGACCAGGCAGTCGGATCGGGCAAGGTGGGCCGGAACCAGCCATGCCCCTGCGGCAGCGGCAAGAAGTACAAGCGCTGCTGCGGGGGGTAGTGGTTAGGTAGTGTTCACATTTCGTGTCACTCTCGCTCACTCTCCAGTCATTCCTCTGAGAACGGAACTCGAGTGCGCGACTGCCGCCCGGACTGTATCTGCCGGCTAATTTTCTGATGCTTCTGGGCGAAGATATGCCTAGCGTGAGTGATTTTTCTCCTGATAGTTTTGCGAGCGGTGCTTCGCGTGGATGGTGATGGTGCGAAGTGCTGATTCACAATTCAGGAGAGATGTTCAGTGAATAGCGAGACAAGTGAGCGAAGTGGTCCTTCGCTACGCACAGGTCATGGCGCAGTGATTATAATAGCCCTAGCGTCGTTCTTAGTCTCCGTGCTTGGAGCCGGATGTTCAGAGGAACTAACTCCCGAGCAAGTAGCGCGGAATTGGGTGAATGACAATGTTGACCTCGGCGGAGAACTGCTGGCCGAATGGATACTGGGCGCGGGTCCAGTGGAACCTTCGAGCGCGGCAGGTTGGTTGGCCAAGGAAGTAGGTGGGGAGTTAATCGAGGATAAGGTACACGATGTCATCAAGTGGGACTACTCATCCGCTCGCAGTGTAGGCGATGGATGGGAAGTTACCGCAACCGCGAGTGTGTCGTTCCCTGAGTATGCCGGATTCGAGGCGGGTTTACCGCTGATTCTGAGTATAGATGGGCAGGTGGTTTCGGATTGGCGGCCGGACTATATGTCGGCCTACACTCGCGCTGACATACCCGATATTAGCGATGTGGCGGAAACGGCGTCCATCATCTCGGAAGCGTTTGATTCCGGGGATTGCATCGGCGCTGCGAGATCGGCAGGTGTACCCGAATCCGTAATTGAGTATCTGAACAAGCCCACGTCGGACCGCAACTTCGTCGAAAAAGCCGCCATCGAAACGGCGATTGGCGCTGTCAATCTACCCGATGGGTGCGCGGAATCCCTTGTAGGACAGTAAGGCGAGAGAGACATGACAAACGGAGAAATCGCCGAACGCTTCGGGACCATCGTGAGCCTGCTTCAGATGAAGGGCGAGAAGTCCTTCACCGTTCGCGCCTATCAGCGTGCCGAGAGGACCATCGAACGCTTCCCCCGAGACATGGACGCCATGGTCGCCGAGGGCGAAGACCTCACCGAGATTCCGGGCGTCGGCAAGGCCATCTCCGACAAGATTACCGAGCTTGTCACCACCGGGAAGATGTCATACCTGGAACGCCTTGAGGCCGAGTTCCCCGAAGGCGTTCTTGATCTCATAGAGATACCCGGCCTCGGCCCCAAGACCATCGTCCGTCTGTGGAAAGAACTGGATGTGACTTCGGTTGACGCCCTTGAAGCGGCGGTCGAGGACGGAAGGGTAGCCTCGCTTCCGCGAATGGGCAAGAAGAGCGCGGATAACATCGGTCGCGCCATTCAGTTCGCCAAGTCCAAGAGCGACAGGTTCCCAATCGCGAGGGCTATGGACATTTCCAGGCGAGTATCGGCCTATCTCCGCGAGAACTGCGCGGGCATCTCAGAGCTCGTAGTCTGTGGCAGCTTGCGCCGGTTCGAGGAGACGGTGGGCGACCTGGACCTGGTTTGCGTTACATCCGACCCGGCAGCCGCAATGGACGCGATGGCCGGTATGGACGGCGTGGCCAATGTTCTGGGGCATGGCGAGAAGAAGACCTCGGTTGTCCTCGAATCCGGGATGCAGGTTGACCTGCGCGTGTGCGAGCCGCAGCATCTGGGCGCGATGCTCCAATACTTCACCGGAAATCTGCATCACAACGTGCGTCTGCGGGAGATAGCGACCGGGTTGGGACTGTCCCTCAACGAATATGGCCTGAAGGATGTCGAGACCGGGACGCTCGAGACCTACCCCACCGAAGAATCACTGTACCAGAGGCTTGGACTTCAGTACGTGCCGCCGGAACTGAGGCAGGGCGCGGGAGAGGTCGAATTGGCCCGGAATAGCGACATTCCGAGACTGGTTGAGTTATCCGACATCAAGGGCGACCTCCACACTCACACTGACTGGAGCGATGGCCGTGACACGATGGAGGAGATGATCCTGGAGGCGAAGGCTCGCGGACTTGAGTACATCGCGGTCACCGACCACTCCGTCGGTCGGGGGATTGCGAACGGGCTGAGCGTAGAGCGGCTGGAGAGACACGGCAGGCGACTGAAGGAACTCGAATCCGACATCGGCGGCATACGGATTCTGCGCGGTACCGAGATGGACATCCGCGCCGACGGCAGCCTAGACTACTCCGATGAGATCCTCGACAAACTGGACTGGGTTGTGGCCTCCGTCCACAGCGCGATGGGACAGGACTCCGCGACCATGACCGAGCGGATAATCAAAGCGATGCGAAATCCGCGCGTGTCCGCCATCGGACATCTTTCGACTCGATTGATAGGCGAGCGCCGCCCGGTGGACGCCGACTACGACGCCATCTTCAGGGCCGCCGCCGACACCGGCGCTGCGCTGGAGATCAACGGCTCGCTGGAGCGTCTCGACCTCAAGGACACCCACGTCAGCCGGGCGCGCGAGTTGGGCGCAACCCTGGTCATCAACACCGACGCCCACACCACCGAGGGACTGGGCAACATGGAGTACGGCGTTTCACTGGCTCGGCGCGGGTGGTGCCAGCCAAACGACATCCTGAATTGCATGGGCGCGGATGAATTCACCGCCTGGCTGGGCAATGATCAATAACTGATGTTAAGCAGTCTTGAGAGATTCGGTTGCCAATCCGTAGGGGCGTCTCCCTTATGGGCGCCCGTCCGTGCTCACTGATCAAACTACTACAGTAAGACGATTGCATAAGTCCCCTGCCCCGCTTATTCGTCATTCCCGCGAAAGCGGGAATCCAGGGGCGGGGAGGCTCTGCGACTGCCGCAATTCCACTTATGCAATTTTCTCCTACAGTGAAACGCTCTTCCATTCGACAGAACATTAATGCTATCATGTGTCAGGTCAACGAACCGCAAACGCGCTAACTTTTACATAAACAGGAGATTATCGAAAATGATTTCGCCGACGAAAAATTCTCCGCGCAAAGCTAACGACAGGTGATTACAGGTCACTTTCCAGGTGACTTGCTCCCTGTCCCACTAGGAAACTCACCTGGAACCGCACCTGTACGATATAAAGCGCAATATATGACCGACGCTCTTGAACTGCAGACCGACGACCCTGAAAGACCCCGGTCTGAATAACCGAAAAGCCCCGTTAGTGCATAACATCGGTTGGTTATCTGAAAATCTGTCAAAATTTGTCCAAAAGCCTCTTGATTTCCTAAGAACTTATATTCTATCCTTGTGCTCTATCGGCTCATTGGAGCCGGACAAACAACACGATGCGCAAGGAGAATAATTTTGCCGAAGATAGAAAGCTACAAGCAGGGCACGCCCTCCTGGACTGACCTCGCCACCACGGACCAGGATGCCGCCAAGTCCTTCTACTCCGACCTGTTCGGTTGGACTTACGAGGACAACGTAATGGATGACATGGGCGGGATGTCCTATTCGATGGCCGTCTCGGACGGCTCCTACGCCGGGGCCATATTCACCCAGATGGACGATGAGAAGCAGATGGGCATTCCCCCGCACTGGAACGTCTATATGACGGTGGAGGACGTTGACGAACTCGCTACCCGCGTATCCGAGAATGGAGGCAACCTGCTGGTGGATGGGCCGTTCGACGTGTTCGACGCGGGCCGCATGATCGTGGCGGCCGACCCCACCGGCGCAGTCATAGCGCTCTGGCAGGCCAAGCAGCACATCGGCGCCGGGGTGCAGAGCGAACACGGCTCAATCGCCTGGTGCGAACTGCTGACCAGCGACCCCGCGAAGGCCATCAAGTTCTACGAGGGCCTGCTCGGAGTCGGCTCAGAGACATACCCGGGAATGGCCGAGGGCGAGAACTACCATGTCCTGACAGTGGACGGCCAGGGAGTCGC
This sequence comes from Dehalococcoidia bacterium, assembly GCA_034420555.1. Classification (GTDB taxonomy): domain Bacteria; phylum Chloroflexota; class Dehalococcoidia; order Lucifugimonadales; family UBA1123; genus VXRN01. The sequence goes on along the minus strand of DAOULF010000016.1, from coordinate 3,969 downwards.
CGGAGTGATGAAGATGCCGGAGCATCTTGCCGCGCAAAACATCCCGCCGCATTGGGAAGTCTATTTCCATGTGGACGACCTTGACGCCGCTCTGGGCAAGGCGAAAGCTGGCGGAGGGCAGGTAGTCCTGGAGCCAATGGCTATTCCCGATACCGGACGGATAGCCGTATTCATGGACGCGCAGGGCGTGGCCACGTGCCTGATGTCGCCGGAATAGCATTCCCCAGGCGAGTATGTTCCCTGACAGTATCCTTTAGGAGCGCACGGTGACACTGATATGCCGTGCGCTCCTGATCGGTCCGACTGACAGTTGTGCCTAAAGCCCCATCGCTCCATACACGGCCTTCATGTCAAGATGCCTTCTGAGGTGAGCCGCGAGTTTGTCGAACTCCGCCTCCTGGGAGAAGGGTTCAGACTCGACAGGTTGATCCAGCCCCTTCATCCGCGCGACGTTTCCAATGATGCTGTCGGCGAATGCCTTGTTCTTGAACAGGTCATGCACATAGGTGCCCAATACGCGCCCTGTCCTGTCCGCGTAGCCTAGCGGCGTGCTTCCGTCCGCCGTCTCCATGACCCTGGACGCCCGGTCTTCGGAGTCGGTGACTCCCACGTGAATCTCGTATCCCGACACGCTCATTCCCAGGGCGCCTGAGAGCAGGCCCTGGTCTCCGACTATTCGGCCCTCCGTCCGCGTCGTGAGCTTCTCGCCAATGAACCTGGTATCCAGATCCAGAATCCCGAGGCCCTCCGTCATTGGTTTGTCGGATTCAATCCCGTCAGGGTCGTGGATGGTATTCCCTAGCATCTGCATCCCGCCACATATTCCTATGAGAGCCCTTCCGTTCCACAGGTGTCTTCTTATCCGGCCTTCGATGCCGGAGTTTCTCACGAAGTCCATGTCGGCGATGGTCACTTTGGACCCGGGCAGGATCACAAGGTCCGGTTCTCCGAAGTCGTCCGCCTCTCGAACATATCTCAGACGAACGCCACCCTGCATCGCCAGCGGGTCGAATTCGTCGAAGTTGGCCATGTGGGGAAGGGCGATCACCGCCACTTCAACCTGGTCGTCCTGACCCGCGAAGCCGGACATTCGCGCCTCCCTCGGAGAGTCCTCTTCGGGAACATATACATCCGTGAAGTAGGGAACCACTCCGATTACGCCGACACCGGTCAGTTCCTCTATCTGGTCCAGGCCCGGTTCCAGGAGCCGGACATCTCCCCTGAACTTGTTTATGATGAAACCCTTGACGAGCCTGCGCTCCTCCTCGCTGATAAGCGCGTGAGTGCCGTAGAGCGACGCGAACACCCCGCCCTTGTCAATATCGCCGATGACGAACACCGGCGCGTCCGCGTAGAGCGCCACCGCCATGTTCACGATGTCTCCGGCCCGCAGGTTTATCTCCGCCGGGCTGCCGGCCCCTTCTATGACAACGATGTCGTACTGTCGGCGCAGCGTATCCAGCGATTTCGTCACGTAGGGCCACAGGACCTCGCGCCGGTGTCTGCGGTCGGCGAATTGGCGAGAGTGAATTCTGCCGCTCATTCTGCCCATCGCCACAAGCTGAGATATCGAGTCCGCTTCCGGCTTCAGTAGAATCGGGTTCATCTCGACGCTCGGCTCGATGCCCGCGGCCTCCGCCTGCGCCACCTGCGCTCGTCCTATTTCCAGACCGTCGGGCGTAACCCCGGAGTTACGGGACATATTCTGCGCCTTGAACGGCGCGACCCTATATCCGTCCTGCGCGAATATGCGGCAGAACCCGGTCACCAGCAGGCTCTTCCCAACCGACGACCCCGTGCCTTGCAGCATCACGACCCTGCCCAGAGGCTTAGTATCCGCCTCTATCCTCACCGCCATGAGTTCACAATCACCGGTTTGCCCGTTTCGGGATGTTCCATGATCCTGACCTCTGCTCCATACACGGTCCTGATGTTCTCCTCGGTGAGCGCCACCTCCGGCGGGCCGGTGGTCAGGCTGGTCCCCCCGCACATCAGGGCTACCTCGTCGCAGAATTGCGACGCCAGCGTAAGATCGTGTACCGCGGCGAGTATCGTCTTGCCCGAAGAGACCAGTTCTCGCATCAACTCCATGATCGCGGGCTGATAGGCCAGGTCAAGATTGGCCGTAGGTTCGTCCAGCAGTATTATCGGTGTCTGTTGCGCGAGGGCCATGGCAATTGCCACTCGCTGCCGCTCTCCCCCTGAGAGTTCGTCAACAGGTCTCTCGATCAAGTCCTCCGTGTATGTCAGCCGCATCGCCTCGACCGCTATCCGGACATCGGTGTGGCCCTCCCAGGACAGCAGACCCAGATGCGGATTTCGTCCCGTCAGCACGACCTCGATTGCGGGGGATCCCTGGGGCAGCTCCGGGTCTTGCGGAACAACCGATACGAGTCGCGCCCTCTCCCTCGGCGAAAGTGTCGAAACGTCGAGTCCCGACACCGTTATGCTGCCCCGGGTGGGTTTGATAACCCCGGACACCAGGCGGAGAAGAGTGGACTTCCCGACGCCGTTCGGTCCGGCGAGCGCGACGAAACTCCCTCGCTCGACATCCAGGCGAATCCCGCTGAGCACGTTGCGATCCCCATACGACGCCCAGACATCGCTTACCAGGATGCCCGGCTCTTCCGCCCGCAGACTGTCTATATACCCGTTCTTCATAGCTCGACCAAATCAGATTCCCCGCACGCGCCTTCGTCTGAGTATGTATAGGAAGAACGGCGCTCCGCAGAAGGCCGTGACGATTCCTACCGGAAGCTCCGCGGGACTGACTGCGGTTCTGGCGATAAGGTCCGCGAGCACCAGGAAAGTCGCCCCCACAAGGCCGGACATGGGCAGTATGAAGCGATAGTCAACACCCCAAACCAGACGCACTATATGAGGCGCAACCAGTCCGACAAAACCGATGAGACCGCTGAATGAGACCGCCGTAGCCGTGGCCAGCGTAGCCATGCCGATGAGGATCAGCTTCACCTTCTCCACGTTTACGCCGAGCGCGACGGCGTGCTCTTCGCTGAACTGGAGCACGTTCAGTATCCGCGCGAACCCCAGGATCACTCCCAGGCTGGGAATCAGGTACAGCAGCGCTATCCCGCTTTCGTTCCACTCCGCCGATATAAAACTGCCAAGCAGCCAACTCAGGACCGGTCTGAGATCAGGATCACTCCTTATCATCAGCAGACTGCTCACCGCTCCCGCCAGCGACGAGATCGCGACACCGGCCAGGATAAGCGTTGTCAACGGCGTCCCTTGCGAACTTCTGGCGATAGAGTACGCTGCGGCCACCGCCCCTATCCCTCCGGCGAAGGCTGCAATCGGAAGGACGCTGATTCCAAGTACGACCAGCGGTATGCCCGTCAACAGCACTATCGTGGCCGCCAGTCCGGCCCCGGACGCCACCCCTATCAGGTAGGGGTCGGCAAGGGGGTTCTTGAACAGCCCCTGGTAGGCCGCTCCCGACATTGCCAGCGCTCCACCGACTATCGCGGCCAGAACGACTCTGGGGATGCGAAGTTGCCAGAGTATCGTGTCCCACGTAGAAGGAAGTTCGGACGCCGGGGCGATGCCCGGAAGGCGCGAGACGAGTATCTTCACCACCGCCATGAACGGTATGTCAACCGAACCCTGGGTACAGGCGAAGATTGCCGCCAGGACTACCACGCAGGCGCCTACGACCAGCCTCCACCACGGGTATTTGATCCCGATCAGCCGAACGGCGATCTTGTCCAGGTTTATCGCCTCGACGCCGCGCGCTCGCGTCTGTTCGCTGCTTCGCTCCATCATCGCGGACTACCTGAACAGACCCGGATACACCCATCGCGCGAGTTCATCCACACCGTCAATGAATCGCGGGCCGGGAATGCTCAGAGCGTCGCTGCCGGGCGTATAGAATGCCTGGTTTCTGACGGCCCACACGTCCGCGAGCGCAGGCTCCGCCAGAATCGTGTCGGGGTCCGAAGTTATGATGAC
>DAOULF010000015.1:0-12815 GCA_034420555.1 Dehalococcoidia bacterium | reverse complement strand
GGACCGCAGCCCAATGAATGAATATAAATACAAGAGCTGCATTTACGCAATACGCCACAGGACGTTTTGATGTCCGTATGTGATTCTATTCCCTTTAGACCGCAAAGGTCGTGTGCTAGTCTGAGATATGTGAGCGCTCATACGTGATACCTCTATCGTCAACTCACTCGGGATAAGGGGAAGCGAACATATTCATGCAGTGGCTGGACTTTCTGATCTTATTCATCCTGGCCGTTTCACTTCTGTGGGGCTTTAAGACCGGCGTCCTGGATGTCGTGTTTCTGTGTGCGGGAATGGTAGTCGGATGGTGGGTGTCCGGCAGGTATGCGGACGACGCGGGTGAACTGGTGAGCTTCTCGGCGGGCGCCGATGCCTTCGTTTCAGTCCTGGCCTACATCTTCATAATGTCGGCGTGTACGTTGATATTCGTTATGGTAGGCCGCGTGATCAAGACTGTCGCAAACGCCGGTACGCTCGGGGCGTCGGGAATGGCAGACCGCATGTCGGGCGTCGCCCTCGGGCTGGTCATTGGACTGACGGCCTCCCTCGCTCTCATCGTAATCCTTGCTCGCCTCGCCTTCGCGTTTACCCTGACAGGGGCCGACCTGGACATCCCAACGACAGGCGTGGCTGCCGTTGACAGCGTTGACACTGCCACGGTCGTCGAAGACAAGAAACACGTCCTGGTAGATGGACTCGTTAATTCCAGGGCCGTCTCTCTGTTCCTGGACGTGTGGGGCAGTGTGCCGAGGACTTCACTGGGGCCCGTTGTGGGCGACTTCGCAATCGGACTGGACCTGCTGGCGGAAGAGGCGCACGGGAAAAGTGTCGCATAATCGCATAAAATGGAGATAGGGTTGCGGTTTGGGTTAAACTATATTCGAGCAATGATCACTTCTGGGAGTTTCCGGCAGACAAGTCCACCGTAAGGCGTAGCATGAGCGCAATCAATTCGCCGGTTCTGGTGCTGAATCAGAATTACCAGCCACTCAACGTCTGCAATGTGCGGCGAGCCTTGGTCCTGGTAGGGCGAGGCAAGGCGGAGCTTGTCGTAAATGGACGCGGTCACATACAGAGCGTCTCGGAGCTTTTCCCTGCGCCATCGGTAATTCGCCTGATCTACATGGTGAAGAGGCCCGTGATGCGCCGCCGCCTCTCCAGGCAGGCAGTGTTCTATCGCGACGGGTTCACCTGCCAATACTGCGGCAAGCAGACGCGCCAGCTCACACTCGATCACATCATCCCTCGATGGCGGCACGGCCCCCATTCCTGGGACAATATAGTGAGCGCCTGCATACCCTGCAACCATCACAAGGCGGGCAGGACTCCGCGCGAAGCGAGAATGAAGCTGCTGCGCGAGCCGGGAGTGCCGAAGCCCAACCCCTACTATATGTTCCAGCACCGCGAGATCATGGAAGAGTGGCGTCCATTCATCCCGTGGGTGAACTGAGCGCGCGTTGCCGTTTCACGGAATCTTTGGCGCTTTCTCTACGAGATTCAGGACACGCGGCAATGGCGCGTCCAGGTCCGAATGCGCAACCTGTCCCGATCCTATGACGATGCTGGCCTCTTCGTCCCCGCGCTCGGTCTCGACCATTACCCTGTCGGCGAACTCGACGTAGATTCCATTGTCGTCATAGAAATGCACCCTGCCGGAAGGGGAAAAACGGACTCCCACGATCATCTTCATCCCTCCGGGCGATGTTCAGGCAGCGAGGGCAGTTGCATCATCATTCCCTCGATGGCCAGGCGTGGCGAGACGTTTCTCTCCAGCAGGAATACTGTTCGACGAATGGCTTTCAGCGAGGATACCACCGACTCGGCAGAAATCCGCTCGGAGACGGAGAGCAGGGATTCAAGGCGGGACTTGTTGACGACAAGCTCGCTTTTACTCTGCGCGATGAGAAGCGCGTCCCGCCACCAGGACTGCCACAGACTGAGTTCTTCCAGCACTCCTTGCCTGTCTGCGGAGAAGCGGCCTGAGAGTCGCTCGGCATAGTCGAACCTGTCCGACAGGGAACCGTTGACGGCGCTCTCTATGGTGTCCATCGTTTCCCATATCCGGTCTATTATCCTCGGATTCTCCGCCGCCTCGATGGCCCAGCCGATCCTGCCGCCGGACAGTCCGGCTATCTCGTCGGCTCTCTCCCGGTTTACATCCTTCCGTTCCACCAGGAATTCGACAACGGCGCTTAGCGGAGCCGGGCGGAGGGCGATATGCCGGCACCTTGAGATCAGTGTTGGCAGCACGGCGTTCAGGTCGGAAGCCACGAGTATGATGATGACATTTTCAGGGGGCTCTTCCAGCGTCTTGAGCAGGCTGTTGGCGGCTTCGCCACTCAGTTTCTCCGCGCTCTCGAATATGAAGACCCTGTTGCGACCTTCGTATGGCAGCAGGCTTGCGTCCCGCTGAATCTCCCGCACCTGTTCGATGCTGATCTGGGTCCGCAGCCTGCCCGACCTGGCCGCCTCCAGGCCGATGATCCGCACGTCCGGATGCAGCGCGGACGTAATGCGCTGGCACTGGCGGCAAGTCGCGCATGGAGTTCCGCCGGAGGAGCAGTTCGCGGCGCGAGCGATGTCCAGGGCGAGAGTGGTCTTCCCAACTTTGGATGGCCCGGTTATCAGGTATGAGTGGGCGATCCTGCCCGCCTCTATCGAGCGTGTCAGGGTTCTCGTCGCCTTTTCATGTCCGAATGTTTGCCACATGAGTCGCTTTGGCCTTCATCTTGTCCGTCGCTCTCCAAGTTGGCTCTGCTTGAGCCTGTATGAAATCTATCAATGCCCCTGCCGGAGCGTCAATCAAAAACTATCCTCCAATTTCCATACTCCATGAAACAGGCCTAAATCGGACAGGGTCTTTTCATAGTTGGCATTGTTCAGGAATAGGCCGTACCCCTCCCCTGGATTCCCGCTTTCGCGGGAATGACGGCCTAGAACTTTGCAAAGGCTCTGTAAATCGGGAAAAAGCCCTTGACAGCAAATGCAGCAGTGAAATAAAATGTCCTATCCAAGTGATATATTGTATCACTTACTCCGATGAAAGACCGAAGCAACCGCGAAGTTGAATCTTAAAATGATACTACTTCTCATTAACGGAGGTAACTTACAACCATGAATTACAAGAGTATTGTGACTCTTATCGCCGCGCTCACAATCATCGCGGCGATTTCAGTCGCCTGCGGAGACGACGCCGAGGAAAGCGTTGCTCCGACGACCTCAGCGGCTCCCACGGTCCAGAGCGCTCCGACAAGCGTTCCTCAGCCGGCGCCACAGCCTACGGCCGCGCCGGTGGCCCAGGCGACAGTGCCCCCCGCGGCTCCTACGGCCCAACCACAGATTTCTTCCCCATCCCCCCAGCCTGCCGACATGCCCAAGCTGCGTGTGGTCAGCACCAGCAACATCGTCGGAGACTGGGTCAAGCGGGTCGGCGGCGAAAGGGTGAGTTCCTTCTCCCTTCTACCTCCCGACGCCGACCCGCACACCTTCCAACCCGGAGCCAGAGATGTCGCCAACGTAGCGGACGCGGATGTCGTGTTCAGCATTGGACTGTCCCTGGAGGCTGGCTGGCTCGAAGAACTCATCGAAAACGCCGCGCGGGACCACGAGTCCATCGTATCGCTGGGCGAGTTGGTGGATCCTATCGAGTTCGTGGAGATCTTCGACGAGCATGGTGAACATGAAGAAGATGAACACGGGCACGATGAACATGAAGACGGACACGATGAGCATGTGACGGTAACCGGCCGCCTGCTCGTCGCGAACGCGGACGAGTCTCATCTCTCGGTAGTGAACCTGATGGATGGCGGGATCGCCGACCATGCTTTCGAGGTTGCCGCCGCTGGCGCGAGGGTTTACTCAAGCCCGAATCACCGATTCGGTTTCGCTCTCGCCAGGGGAGAAGGGGACGACGATGATCGCGTTCACATATTCGACAGCGGCGTTTACCTTGTCGAACACGGCGATCACTATGACCTTGTCAGCAAACCGATTTCCATGCTGGAACTAGGGACCAGCGACGAGCGCCCCGTACACTTCGCAAACGCCGGCGAGTGGACGGCAATCTTCCATGACGGCACAGGGCGTGTCGCGCTCCTGAACGAGCATGAGATGGAGGAATCTGGCGACGACTATGAAATTACGTTCCTGAGCACTGGCCTCCAGCACGGCGCCGCGGTTCCCATGGAAGGCGATCTGTTCGCCGTATCCGTCGCCAATCCTGACTACCCGGACAAGACGGAGAGCAGCTTGCCCATAGGCGTCGAGGTTCGGGACCTGCATGACCACGTGGTATATGACGGGAGTTCGGACGACTGTCCGGGGCTGCACGGTGAGGCTCACAACCATGACGGCGTAGCCTTTGGATGCGTGGGCGGAGTTCTCTTCATAGAGATGCACGACGATCACTTCGACCATTGGTTTATAGAAAACCCGTCCGAGATGGGAGCGGAATCTCGAATCGGCACTCTATACGGCCACCACGATGCCCATGCGCTGTTCGGCAAAGCGTCCTACCGGGGCGACAGCGGATTCATGGATGACGGCATCTGGTTGATAGACCCTGAAGAAAGCACAATGACGCTCGCGCTCGCGGCTTCTAACGACAAGCGCTCTGTCGGAGCGGCGTTCGGGTCTGAAGGGGAGTTCCTCTACGCGCTGACCTATGATGGAATGTTGAACGTCTTGGACGCCCACGACGGCGAGGTAGTTTCCGAGGTCCAACTGCTCGAATCTGTTGACCCTGAGGCGCCCCCGTCATTCATCATCGTAGGCGAGACGCTGTACCTGGCCGACCCCGCTAGCGAGCACGTAATCGAATTCAGTCTCGAACACATGGAAATCGAGCGTGAGTGGGAAGTTCACGGCGCTCCGAACAGACTCGCATTCCTGGGAACAGTCTCCGGTCAAGAGCATCCTGAGGAAGGGCACGACGAGGGTGAAATGGGCCATGACCACCATGACCACGCGCATGGCGAGTTTGACCCACACTTCTGGTTCGACCCGCCGAGGGTGCAGAACGCGGTGAACGAGATCGCGATACGTCTCGCTATACTTGATCCGGACGGCGCGGAGTATTACGCTGACAACTCCGAATCCTATATCCGCGAACTAGCCGATCTGCATTCCTGGATCCAGGAACAGGTCGAAGTGGTTCCCGAAGCCGACAGACTGCTGGTAACGTCCCACGACAGCTTCCAGTACTTCGCCGCGCGATACGGATTCGAAGTTGTCGGGGCTGTCCTACCGTCGGTAACCACCGAAGCCGAGTCGACCGCCCAGGATCTGGCGGAACTAGTGGAGACTATTGAGCACGAGGGCGCCAAGGTGATCTTCGGAGAAAATATCCATTCCGACCGGCTCGCCAAGCGTATCGCGGAGGAGACCGGCGCATCGGTCGTCGGCTCACTGTACACTGGCTCGCTCGGAGAGCCAGGAGGAGACGCGGGAACCTATCTCGACCTGATGAGATTCAACGTCAATACCATCGTAGAGGCGCTGAAATGAATGCCGACGTTCAACCACTGGCGGCGGAAAACGTAACCGTGACGTTCGGCGACGTCAAAGTTCTGAACAGCGTTTCTTTCAGCGCCGGCCCCGGCTGCGTAATGGGAGTCGTCGGTCCCAACGGCGCGGGCAAGAGCACGCTGTTCAACGCACTGGTTGGACTGGTTCCCGTGAATGAAGGAAGAGTTCTCATTCACGGGAAGCCCATTGGCGACTCGCGGGGTGTAATCGCCTACGTGCCGCAGTTCGAGAAGATCAACTCCCGTATGCCGATGAGGGCGGAAGAGGTGGTGATGATGGGTAGAACTCGCAGGATAGGATGGTTTCGCAGGCCCGGACGCGGAGACCGCGAAGCGGTCCGGAACGCGCTCGAACAGGTGGGAATGTGGGATCGTCGTTCTTCCCTGGTGAGCGAATTGTCCGGCGGGCAGCGGCAGCGCGTCTTCGTAGCGCGCGCCCTGGCCCAGGGCGCGGACATTCTGTTGCTGGACGAGGCGTTCAGCGGCGTGGATATAGCCTCTCAGGAATCCCTCGTGAATGTGCTGCATCAGCTCAGAGACGAGGGACGGACTATCCTGCTCTCTTCTCACGACATCAATCACGTTGCCCACTGCTGCGACGAGTGTCTGTGCATCAACAACCATGTGTGCGCCTGTGGGTCTCCGCGCGACGTTCTCACAGCCGAAGTCCTGGAAGAACTGTACGGGCCATACGGCCTGGCGCCGATTCACGGAGGAATTCCGGATGGACATAATCGCTGAGGCGTTCGTCACTCCATTCCAGTACAGTTTCATGGTAAGGGCGCTGATCGTGTCCGTTGTCGTCGGCATAATGTGTCCGGTAGTGGGCGCGTATGTGGTTACGCGGGGCCTGGGATTCATGGGCGACGCGCTTGCTCATGCGGTGATCCCAGGAATGGCGCTCGCCTTCATGCTGGGTCTCAGTCCGTTCATTGGAATAGTCCCCGCTGCAATCGGAGTCGCGCTCCTCATAGGCTACATGACCATGAAGGCAGGAGTAAGCGAAGACACTTCTATCGGCATTCTGTTCGCCGGTCTCTTCGCTCTGGGCCTTGTCATGCTGACCACGGCCAGGGGGATCCCCGTGAGCCTGGAAGATGTTCTGCTGGGCCAGGTCCTTGGGACGTCCAGAAGCGACGTGCTGATAACGCTGGGCCTTGCGACGGGCGTACTCGCGCTGGTATGGGCTTTGCATAAGGAGTTGGTGTTCGCCAGCTTCGATCCTACGGGCGCGTCCGTAATAGGGATACCCACACAGGCGCTCGACTACACTCTTCTGGTGCTGCTTGCCCTGGTTATCGTGATCGCGCTCCAGGCGGTGGGCGTAGTGCTGGTCATTTCGATGCTGATCACGCCCGCGGCTACCGCCCAGCTTCTGGTAAGGAACTTTACCCAGGCGATGCTGATCGGCGCGGCGATTGGGGCCTCGTCCGCGATAATTGGACTCTACCTGTCGTTCCACTACAACCTTCCGTCCGGGCCGGCGATGGCGCTGGTCGCTGCGGGCTTCTTCATCCTGGCCGCGGCATTTACAAGAGGACTCGCGGGGGCGCTGAGGAAGAAGGCTGCCTAGAATTCCGCGCTCCGTCCGACACAAGGTACATCAGCCGGGGGCCGGGGGGGTGTGGAACTGGAGCGAGAGATGATTCATATTCTCGGTGCCAAGGCATCTCATTTGCCACTTTTCCCACATTCCTTACCTAACCTCCGCACCCTCATAGACAGAAATAGATCCGCCACTGTCCAGATGTTCATTTCCGACATTGAAGTAACAGGCGTAAAACGTACAAGGAGAATAGTAATGCGTTCTGACTGAAAAGCCGAGAAGTGAAGAGCGGGAATCCATTAGCGAATTAGAGCCTGAATACCGATGCACGAGGTGAAACATGGAGTTCTATAACGTGAAGACCAAGCAAAAAGTGGATATACCGGAGAGCGGCCTCAGGAAACGTACCCTAGTACAGAAGAACGGCAGACATACTTATGCTGTTACTGCGGAAGAAAGCGGCACCAAACTGTTTAGATTTGTTAGTAAACAACAGTACGATGACTTGCAAGTGCCTGAGATTGAGGGCTCCTGAGGAGGCATTATGTGGTGGTTCAAACGAGCGGTACTCCTTCAGACTTTCCCTGATTCCCAGGCGATGCACCCGTGGTTCATGGACTATGAGCGGTTGGAACCGGGAGTCAGGGAGTTGGTGTGGACATTAAACCGGACCGATCTAGTAGAGACCCTCTCCTCCTGCGAAGGTCACCCCGAGTTGCCAGACTGGTGGGAAACCACTGGTGGAACGGCTTATGTCCTGTGCCTGGTGAACAGGCCCAGACAATGGGCCTGGGTGATGCATCGGTTGCGAAAGTTGGCCCAGAACTGGGATGGGGTCCAATTGATAGTAAAAGATGACATGGAGCGATGGGAGCAGTGGCTGGGGTTTCAAGTCAGCCATGCCCAACCAGAAACTGCACGCAACGCCCTGGACCAAGCCATTAGCCAGGCTAACGAGCTGATTAAAGAGTACTTGGACGATGATATCGTTGCTCTAACTTCAGCCCGACTTGGACAGGAGAACCATGCTCTGCAAAATGGTCCTTTCGGCTTATTGAAGGTTGAGGGCCAAGACCAACAGATTGACGGAGGTGTCCCATGGAAGGGCTAACTGCTTACTGCTTACCGCTGCGCAGGATGTGCGAGATTCTGGAACCCAAATTAGTAACCCTGAAAAATGGTCGTAAGGCGGTACGGGGCCGGGCCAAAGACGCTCCCCAGTACACCGTCTTCCGAATTGTGAGCGACACTGAAGCGAAGCAGGTAGAGTCCATACTCGGTAAACAGAGCGGGACTTAGGATTGCGGCTAATCAAGGCGTTTGATCGGGTGTTGCATCGCAGAGGACACATCTGTTGAGCTTGGGCGGTCACCTACGTTAGGAATATCTCCGTGCGTACCCTCGCCGCCTATCCCAATAGCAATTGAGTTGAGCAATTCCTCGAAGTTAAAGTGCAGGGAAGAGGAACCTAATAGACTGGCTGCGCAGATAATTATGGAGCGGGAGAGGGGATTCGAACCCCCGACATCTTCCTTGGCAAGGAAGTGCTCTACCACTGAGCTACTCCCGCTCGGAGTAATACCTGGTGCCGAGGGTCAGAATCGAACTGACGACACCAGCATTTTCAGTGCTGTGCTCTACCAACTGAGCTACCTCGGCGATTCGGTCACATTCATGTTAGGCTTTGCGCCTTTTCAGTGTCAAGGTTCAGTTGTTAGTTACGGCTCATTTCTCCCTAATGGAAAGGCTCCAGAGCGGTGGTCCTGGGAAGCCGCAGAGGATGTCGAGGCGCTCCTTTCACGGTCAGACCGAGGCAACAGGGCCGAGCGACCCTGCACGCCATAGCCGTTACCTCCGCCGCCCTCTTTTCGTGATCGAGGCCGTGGTTGCCCCACGCCAGTACAACAGTATCGGCGGATTCCAGCGCGGCCCGAATTGCGGCGTCGTTGTCCGGGTCAACCGGATCGTCAGTTTCCAACAGCGCTTTTGGGTCAGTGGACATCAGCGCAAACAGGTTTACGACTTCCAGGCAACCGTATCCCCAATCACGCGCGAACCCTATGCACCTTCGTATCGTGGCGTCGTTCCGCTCCTCATCCGCCTTAGATGGGTTGAGCATGATGAACAAGACACGCTTTTCTGACTCACCGACGCGCCGCCTCAACAGATAACGGTAGCGACGGTCTTCGGAGAAGATGGCGGTATCGAATGCGCTCACCGACCAATGTATCGAGGCTGCCGCTTTTCCACGAAGGCGCGGACACCTTCTTTGTGGTCCTGGGTGCGGCGAGCGATACTCTGAGCCGGGCCAGCGAGACGCAGGCTTTCCGCGAAGTCAACGTGCAGAGATCTCTGCACCAGCCTCTTGATAAGAGCCATGGAGTATGTGGGGCCGTTCGCTATCTGGCTTGCCAGGCCAAGCGTGTGTTCCATCAGGTCGCTGTGCTCTACGACCTCGTTCACTATGCCAAGCCGCAGGCACTCTTCGGCGCCCATGACCTTCCCTGTGTACTGGAGCAGCATCGTGTTGCCCAGCCCTATCATTCTCGGCAGTTGCCAGCACGACCCATCTGCGGGTATGAGTCCACGCCGGATGAAGGTCTCGGACATTCGCGCGTTCTCGGATGCTATGCGTATGTCGCAGGACAGCGCGATTCCCATGCCCAGTCCCATTGCGTACCCGTTGACGGCCGCTATGGATGGCTTCTGAAGCCTGTGCAGCCTGAGCGGGACGAATCGCACGCCGTCAATCTCCTCCGAACCGGCGGCCTCGGCCTCCCTGAGCTCCTTCCACTCCTCATCAAGTACATCCCACGCCGTCCTGTCGCCGGGTAGCGGCGGCTCGTCGGCGCGGGCGCGGTTCGCGTCATCCATCCGCTTCACGTTCGCCCCCGAACAGAACGACGGGTCGCGTCCGGTGAGAACCACTGCGCGCAGGTCTGAGGACGCCTCCAGCCTGTCGAACTCCTGGTTTATCTCCCCGGCCATCTCATCGCCAATCGCGTTTCGTGTGGGAGGATCGTCCATTGTGATGATCAGAACCCCGTCCAATTCCTGCGTGTCTATGAACTGGTAAGTCATGTCGTCAGACCTCATGCAAGCGCGAAGGCTCAGCCTTCCTCGATTTTCATCTTCAGGCAGTCGAAGAACTGGTTCATCATCATCCTGGATGCGCCGCCGAGCAACCGCTGACCGACGCGCGCGATGATGCCCGTCACCTGAACGTCGCCCGCTATCTGAATGCTGGTCCCGCCCTCGGACTCGGAGAAGACGAGATCGCCCTCCCCTTTGACCGTTCCGCCTCGACCGCTGCCCTCGACTGCCATCGTGTACGACTTCAGATAGTCAATGTTCTCCATTTTGACCTCGCCCTTGTATGAGCCGGTGATCGCCGAAACCCTCACCCGCATCTGGACGGTGTACCTGCCCTCGCCCGCGGGCTCGAAACTCTCGCAGCCCGGTATGCAGCCAGAGAGAACTTCGGGCGACTGCATAGCGGCCCAGACAGTCTGAACGTCGGCATCGAAATCGTAAGAGCCCTGAACTCTCAAAGTCGCTGAATCCTTTCTATCTCTCCGCAGTTCCATTTCCGCGCGCGTCTCGTTGGGCTTGCACCCGTTGGATATCGGACTCGGAAATGCCCGCTTCCCGCAGCGCCTGAATCATAGCCTCATGCTCTTCAGCCCGCCCTTCCTGGCGACCTTACTCGCGTCCCCTATCCCTCGCTTCTCTCAGCTTTCCCAGTGCCATTACCATGATTCATACCGCTCATTCTCCAATCATGCTACCACAAACCGATCTTCAATCGCTGACCTTGAAGCTCCAAACCAGCCGATGCTATCATATACTGGATGGTCGCGTCGTTCGATCATTTCCCTTCAACGCTCCGCAGTAGCTCAGTGGTAGAGCGGTCGGCTGTTAACCGATTGGTCGTAGGTTCGAATCCTACCTGCGGAGCCAGTTTCTTTCTGTCTTAGCGACACATTCCCCACTCTTCAGAAGAGGTGAAGCATGACCACGCAGCAGCCGATAAGCATTGGACTGATTGGCGCGAACATCCACCAGGGCTGGTCGCCGCGTGCGCACCTGCCCGCATTGGCGGCGCACTCCCAATTTGACCTGGCCGCCGTCTGTACCACGCGACAGGAGTCTGCGGACGAGGCTATGTCGGCGTTCGACGCGGGCAGCGCGTGGGACGACTACAACCGGATGCTGGCCGACGCCGACATCGAGGCCGCCACCATCTCGCTGCGAGTGCCGATACACTACGAGCCGACTATGGCGTCGCTGCGGGCAGGTAAGCACACCTTCACCGAGTGGCCGCTGGGCCGCACTACCGCCGAGGCCGTCGAGATGGCCGAGGTCGCCCGGGAGCAGGGCGTCAGGACGGCAGTGGGCTTGCAGGCGCGGGCCAATCCCGCCATAGTCCACCTGCGAAACCTGGTGGCCGACGGGTACGTGGGCCGGGTGATGACCTGTCACGTAAGGCTGATGCGCGAGGGCGTGCTGTCACGAGTTTCAGGAAGGACGTGGCAGAGAGACAATGAACTGGGGGCAAATACTCTGACAATAGCCTGTGGGCACACCATTGACGCGCTGTGCAGTGTTGTGGGCGAGTTCGCGGACGTAGCTGCCGTGGTCAGCACCCAGGCCGCCACCTGGCACGAGACGGACACAGGTCGGGACCTGCCGGTGACGTCGCCGGACAACGTGCTTGTCAGCGGCAACCTTCAGGGCGGCGGCGTAGCGTCTGTGCAGATTGGCAGCACCGCCTGGGCCGGCAGCGGCTACCGCATGGAAATCTATGGAGAAGAGGGGACGCTGGTGGTGGTCTCGGTGGATTCGCCTCAATTGCAGCAGGTGAGCATCCGGGGAGCCAGGGGCGGCAGCAACGACCTGCAAGAGCTGACTCCGGCGTCGGATCTGCATCCTGCCCCGGAGATGCCCGGTGGGGCGGCCTACAACGTGGGTCAGCTATACAGCCAATTCGCGGCGTCTATCCGTGGTGTATCCGGCGGAGTCCCCGGAGTTCCCGATTTCGACCATGCCGTGGGGCTGCATCGCCTTATTGATGCCATCCGACAGTCCAGCGACGAAGGACGACGGGTTGCGGTGGCGTGAAACTGGGCGCAGGGGTTGACGCGCATCTTCAGTGATTGCATACTCAGACTCCCGGCTAACTTCGGTCGCGACTAGGTAATCTCAGGCCCTGTGCGTCCTGTAACTGGACGAAAAGAGGGTCGTGTACCGAAGGGCATTGGCAAGGCCGGGGCCAGTCAACTGAAGGTGGAGGTGAATCGTGGCAGGACCATGCGTCGGCCTGACCGTCCTGGATTTCTCCTTTGGAATGCCGGGCGCCCTCTGCACCCTGGTAATGGCCGACTACGGGGCCGAAGTTGTCAAGGTAGAACCCCCCGGCGGCGATCCTTTCCGCTTTCAGCCCGCCTGGATTTCTTGGAACAGGGGGAAGAACGGCATTGTCCTGGATCTCGACACCGAAGAGGGCCGTGAGCAGGCCATCCGGCTCGCTGGCGAGGCCGATGTGCTTGTGGAGTCCTTCCGTCCCGGAGATATGGCCGACTGGGGATTGTCGTATGACGACCTGTCGCAACTTTATCCACGGCTGATCTGCTGCTCCATCACGGGCTTCGGGCAAAAGGGCCCGCTCCGCCGGGTGAAAGGATACGAGGGCGTCGTCGCGGCCAAGGCGGGCCGGATGCTCAACATGGAGGGACAGCCCAACC
>DAOULF010000014.1:0-18166 GCA_034420555.1 Dehalococcoidia bacterium | reverse complement strand
CTGGTTGAACAGGTACTTCGGTCGTCCTGATCTAGCATTCGCCACACTCTTCAGTTGTTAAAGGACTTATACTATTTGCATCATACGTCTCAGGGAGAGGGCTAGGGTGAGGGTGATTAGCTTCAATGGCTCCCGATGCCGAGGAGCAGAATGGCAGACAACAACGCTTATCAATCGTCTCACTGATTACTGAAAACTAACGACCAACTATGCTAATCTCAGACACGTCAACCCGCCCGATAGACGGTCGCCGAGAGTGCTGCTGAATGCCCAACACGATTCTCATCGTCGAAGACGACCCGAACCTGCTGCATACCCTCCAGTACAACTTGAATCAGGAGGGATACGCCACGCTGACCGCCGCCGACGGCGAGGCCGGTCTGCGGATGGCCTCCAGAATGTCCCCCGACCTCGTCATACTCGACGTCATGCTCCCCGGCCTCGATGGCTTCGAAGCCTGCCGCATACTCCGACGCCAGTCCGAAGCTCCCGTAATCATGCTCACCGCCCGCGGAGAAGAGCACGACCGCGTTAGGGGATTGGAACACGCCGACGACTATGTAACCAAGCCCTTTAGTATGCCCGAACTCCTCGCCCGCGTCCGCAATCTGCTCAGACGCGCCTCCTCCCAGGCCTCCGACTTCCCCGGACACTCCGAAATCATACGCTCCGGAGACCTCACCATAGACCAGATCAGCCACTCCGTAACCCTCGGCGACAAGACCATCGAGATGAAGCCTCGCGAATTCTCCCTCCTCACCCTGCTCGCCTCCAACAAGGGACGCGCCTTCACCCGCAACCAGATACTCGAACGCCTCTGGGGACACGACTACATCGGCGACTCCCGCACCGTGGACGTCCACGTCAGGTGGCTTCGCGAAAAGATAGAACTCGACCCATCCAAGCCCCGCAGAATAGTCACCATCAGAGGACTCGGCTACCGCTTCGACGGCTGACCCTAAAGTCCCTTCCCCTTTGATAGGCTAACAAGGGTAGGCAAATGCACAAACCGCCTCGCCAAAGTCCCTTCCCCCTTGACGGGGGAAGGTTAGGATGGGGGTGAAACCTCAACTACAATCAACAATCAGCAAACCCCCTCTCCCTCAGGGAGAGGGCTGGGGTGAGGGTGAAATGCCTCCCCCTCCCAGCCTGATCAGGGCCACAACATGAAAATACTCCCCCAATCCCTCCGACTCAGAATGGTCATATCCCACCTGGCCGCCATCGCCCTGACGGTCGCGACAGTATGGATTACCCTCCTGGCCCTCGGAGTCTCCGGCGCCCCTCTACTGATCGCAGTCTCGACCACCGTTCTGGTAGGAGTGATCGGCTCGTTCGCGGCCTCATTCCTCATGGCGCGCTCCATTGCCGGCCCTGTTCGCAGCGTCGCCGAGGGAGCGCGACGCCTTGCCAGAGGAGACCTCGACCACAGGGTGCGCACATCCTCCCTGCGCGAGACCCGTGAACTCAACGACGCGTTCAACGAGATGGCGGTCAGACTCCGCGACCTCGTGCTTGGCCTCGACAGCGAGCGCAGTCTCCTTTCTCTCGTCATGGAGACTATGGCCGATGGCGTCATAGTCCTCGATCCCGACAGCAGAATAAGGCTCATCAACCGCGCCGCCCAGTGGCTTCTCGACGCCGACATCCACTCCACGCGCGGACGCGCCCTCGCCGAGATAGTGCGCGATCACGAGCTGCTCGAACTCGCCGCCAGCTCCGCCCAGACCGGACAGATTCAACGCGCCGAGATCGAACTTCTACACCAAAGGCGGTTCCTCCACGCCATCGCCGCCCCCATCTCCACCGACACGCGCCGCGGCGTCCTCCTCACCCTCCAGGACGTGACCACTCTCAGGCTGGCCCAGAACACAAGACGAGAATTCGTAAGCAACGTATCCCACGAACTACGCACCCCTCTCGCCTCCGTCAGGGCCATGGTCGAAACCCTGGAAGGCGGCGCCATCCACGACACCGAAGTAGCCAGAGACTTCCTCTCACGAATCGAATCGGACGTAGAGCGCATGACCTTGATGGTGGATGAACTGCTCGAGCTATCCAGCCTCGAGAGCGGACAGATGCCGATCCATCTCGCCCCCGTCGAACTCCGTGATGTAGCGGGCAAGGTGATCCAGCGATTCGAGACACGCGCCGGCTCCAGGGGAGTGAAACTCCTCAGCCGCATACCGGACGACCTGCCCTATCTCATGGCCGACGCAGGCAAGCTCGACCAGATCCTCACCAACCTAGTCGAAAACGCCATCAAGTTCACCCCCGAAGGCGGCCACGTCTCCCTCTCCGCAAAGACGACGCGAGAAGGCGTGCAGATCCAAGTCGCCGACACCGGCATAGGTATCCCGCGAGAGCATCTGCCCCACATCTTCGAGCGATTCTACAAGGTGGACAGATCCCGCAGAGACGTCGGGACCGGCTTGGGACTCGCCATAACCCGGCGCCTCGCCGAAGCCCACGGCGGAGACATCGCCGTCAGCAGCGTCGAAGGCGAGGGCAGCGTATTCACCTTCAGCCTGAGCCGCGCCTCATGACCCTCGCCGAAGCCGCCCTCCTCGGACTGATTCAGGGCTTGGCCGAGTGGCTGCCCGTAAGCTCCGAGGGGGTACTGACCGCCGTCCAGTCCTTCGCGTTCGGCGCCCCTCTGCCTGACGCCGTCAACTTCTCTCTCTGGCTGCACCTCGGGACAGTAATCTCCGTGCTAGCCGCCTTCCGCTCCGACGTATGGGATGTGCTGCGCGATATAGCCAGCGCCAAGTACATGTGGGGACGCCGCACTACAATAACGGTCCGTCATTCCCGCGAAAGCGGGAACCCAGGGGTTGGGGGCAGTCCGAATATGTCAACGACAGGACCCTGCACCAGGCGCCCCACATCCCCGTCCCCGATGACCGCCTACCTCATACTCGCCACCCTCTCTAGCGCGCCAATCGGCTTCCTGCTCCTGCTCGGACTTTTCGAGTTCTCCGAGATCGTCGGGGCCATCGCAATGGCCGCGGTCGGGATTCTGATGCTGATCACCGGCGCAGTCCTCATTAAGAGCAAATCATCGGGCACCCGTACACGAGACAATGTGAGGTGGCCGGACGCGGTTCTGACCGGCATTGCCCAGGGCCTCGCCGCCCTCCCTGGCCTCAGCAGGTCCGGCCTCACGATCAGCTCCCTCCTATGGCGCGGCGTGGACCGGCGAGAGGCCCTCACCCTCAGCTTCATCCTCAGCATCCCCGCAAGTCTGGGCGCCGGCCTCTACGCTGCGCTGAGCGCAAGCTACTACGCCTCCCCCGAAGCGACTGTGGCCCTCGCGGTCTCCGCGCTCACCGGCTTCGTGACCATCAGAGCATTGATGAGCGTGGCGCAGCGGCTGAACTTCGGATGGTTCGTCCTCATCCTGGGCGCCGGAATAATAGCCGGCGCCATCTGGATATGGTGACACCAGAGGGTACGCAAAGTCCCTTCCCCCTCGATGGGGGAAGGTTAGGATGGGGGTGAAATCCCCAAAATGCTGACCTCGCACAGGCCCTGCGGCCCACCCGATCTAGTCGCCGTGACAGGGGTCAATTCCTCGGACGTTCCCCCAACGTAAACGACGTCATGAACTCCTCCCCCTCACGCAGCACGAGCACTTCCATGGACTCTCCTGGCGGGTGCATCATCAGGAACTTCAGGAGTTCGCCGGTAGTCGGCATCGCTTCTCCATTCGCGCTGAGAATAAGGTCGGCGGGACGCAGTCCGGCGTTCCACGCGGGACTGCCGGGCACCACCTGCGTGAGGAGTACACCCTCCGTGTCTCTATCCAGACCCAACTGGGCGATGAAGCCGGAGGTCAGATTGGCGAAGAGCACTCCCATATACCCTCGCGGCACCACGCCCCGCTCCACCAGGTGGTCCGCCACTATCTGGGCGTCGTTGATATTCACGGCGAAACCGATTCCCTGGCCCCCGCGCAGTACCGAAGTGTTGATACCCACGACTTCCGCCCGTGCGTTCACCAGCGGGCCTCCGCTGTTGCCCACGTTGATGGATGCGTCGGTCTGGATCAGGTCCACAAGGGTTGAGCCGCTCTCCGTGCCTATCGTGCGGTCGAGGGCGCTGACCACTCCCTTGCTGACGGTAGGCGCGCCTCCGAGCCCGAGCGCGTGCCCGATGGCTACCACATCCTGCCCCACCAGGAGCGTGGACGAGTCTCCAAGTAATGCAGGTTGGACCCCTTCTGCCGGAATTTTGATCAACGCGAGATCGGTATGCCGGTCGCGTCCGACGACTTCCGCGTCCAGTATCTCGCCGTCATACAGAGTTACGGTGACGACATCTATTCCCTCGACCACGTGATTGCTCGTCAGGATGTGACCGTCAGCATCTATTATGACGCCTGTGCCAAGTCCGAAAGGAAACATCGCTTCGTTCGGCTCCCCCAGGTCGTTGACTATCTTCACCACCGACGGCGCGAGTATCCTGACGACCTCCGTAGTAGGCAAGTCCCCTCCGTCCTGGGTATGAGTGTGCTCCGGCGTCGGCTCAGGCTCAGGCGTGGCAGTCGGAACCGTCGTCGGTGTATGCGTCGGAAGCGCCATCGGCGTATGTGTTGGCGGCAGAGCAGCAGTCGGAACTGCCGTCGGAGTATGTGTCAGGGCCGATGTGGCCGTCGGCTGCGGCGTGGCCGAGGGCATAGGCGTACTTGTAGGAACGAACGTCGGCGACGGAAGAGGAGTCGGCGTTGTCTCCGCTCGGACGACGGCCAGAGGCATCGCCGTCGGTGTAGGAACAGGCGCAGATTCGCCTCCGCACGAGACCGCCATGATAACGGCGGTAAGCGCTGCTGACAATGTTACAAGATAGGTCTTCATTGCCTTGAATATACCTGAAATGATCAATGCATATCCCTCTCAACCCATCAAGGGGGGTCTTTCGATTATTGCAAACCGAAACCCTTCCGTGTGATTCGTCATTCCCGCGAAAGCGGGAATCCACAGGGTGAGGTCATGGCAATCTCGGATAACCGAAAGACCCTGACCCATCAAGGGGGAAGGGACTTTAGCAAAGCGATTCGCATTTTTATCTACCCTTGTTAGCCCATCCGGGGGAGGGGGTTGATGGCGCTCGCGCATAGTCACTCGATGGACATGAACTTGCGCCAGTTTCGCTCTCTGACGGCCGCCGACACTCTTTCGCGCTCGCGCAGCAGGTGGGTGCCCGCTACGAGTAGCGAGAGTATGATGCACAAGACTATCTGGCCGATAGATTGGCCGGTGGCGATGGTGAGCGCGTTCAGAACGATGAACACCACGGTCATGGAGACGACCGCCTGGCGGGTGAGGAGATAGACGAGGAGACCAACAGCGAATGTGATGGCTGTAATGTGCCAGAGCATGAACGCGGAGATGCCGAGCACGCTGGCAGCTCCCTTCCCGCCCCTGAATCCGGTGAACGGTGAGAAGTTGTGCCCGAGCGTTACGAGGAGCGCGGAAGCATATACCCAGAGGTCGGCGACGGACATCTGAAGAGCGATGAAGACAGCCAGAATTCCCTTGCCCGCGTCTATGAGCAGCACGGCCACTCCGACGCCAATGCCCACGCTGCGAGCGGTGTTGAGGGCGCCGGGATTACCGCTGCCGACGTCGCGTATATCCGCGCCTGAAAGGACCCTGCCCGCTATGTACGCAGTCGGGAAGGAGCCAAGCGCAAAGGCAATGACGAGGGTGAGGGCTATTTCGAGCATGTCGAACGCTGTGTTACTGGGAGTCCAGAACACCCTTCATGCCGAGGTAGTAGCCGAACAGGCCAAAGCCGGTAATGACACCCTTGCTGACGCCCGCTACCTGGGACTGTCCTCCCCTGGAGTAGGGGTTGGATATATGGATTTCGTAGAAGGGAAAGTCCACCTGGGCTATCGCGGCGATTATTCCGGGGTGGCCGGAGGAGTAGGCGGCAGGATTGAACAGGGCGGCGCTCACATCGCCGCTCTCGTGGGCGTCGTATATCTTGTTGATGACCTCGCCTTCGATGTTGGAGTGGAATATCTCCACCTCGACGCCGAGTTCTTCAGCGTATGAGTTGATGCGCTCGTCGTATTGGTCGAGGGTCTCGGTCCCGAAGATATGCGTCTGGACCTTGCCGCGCATGTTCATTCCGAGTCCGTGAAGTATGAGTATCTTTGTCAAGGGGATCCTCCGAATCTGTTCTTCTAGCTATCTCAGCGGGGCTAATCCAACGGCGCGATTCTTTCAGGTTGCTCCATGCGCTGCGCTCGTCTCCATGCTTCGCGGAGTTCGGACTGGTGAATAGAGGCCCATTCGATCACCCGTCTGCGGATTCGGGGCGGCAGTCTGCCCCGCAAAACTTCAATAGGTTCAATCCCCACTTGAGCTTCGCGTCCACTGTACTCTACATGGAAGTGAGGCGGCGGGTGGTCTTTGGGGTGCATACGAATAATGATTCCGTAGAATCTGCACAGTTCAGACATTACTATGCACAGGCTGAGACTCGGCTAACGATTCTTCATACGCCAGCAACTCCTCGAACGACTTGCCTGTGATTTCCATGTATAGAGCATCAGGACATAGATCGAGGTTTTCGTCCCAAGCGATGGCTCGGTATGAAGTTATGTGTACCTTTTCGAAATAGCCGGGTTCATCCCATGCCTTGAATACGCCTCTGCCTACCATGTCGGACAGGTCAACCTCGCCCGAAACGCCGTCCGAGTATTCCAGCCATATCCGGTATCCCGGTCGCGGCTCTACTTTAACGGGCCTGATCATCGTGTCGTTCTCCCTATGGTCTTGCTACATTCCGAGGGCCGCGTAGCTGGCGGCCATTATGCTGTCTTTGTCTATGCGGTACTCGCGGTAGAGTTCGTCGCGGGAGCCGGATTGTCCGAACTCAGTAACGCCGACGGGAATGACCAGCGTCTTGAGGGCGCTTCCTATCCAGGCGAGCGAGTGAGGATGTCCGTCCACGACGGTTACGACGGGCGCGTTTCGGGCGTCGGGCGAGATCGAATCGGCCATGAACATATCCAGGCTGCCCTGGCCGTCCATCGAGTCGTAAACCGAACGCTGGAACGACCTGTACAGCGGCCCGGGGCCGGTCACGTTGACGACGTTGGCGAAAATCCCCTCGTCGCGCAGCGCGTTGCTGGCGGCCACAGCCTCGGGGATCATCGCGCCGCTCGCCATGATATGGACCACGTTCCCATCGGGGTCGTAGCCTGGGCTGGCGCTCCTGTCAACGAGGCGATACGCGCCGTTCAGCACCTGCTGCCTGAGCCGTCCGCGCGCCTCCGGGTCTTCCGGCATTTTGAGAAGGCCCTGGTCAACTCGCTTGCTGGTGAGTCTGAGATACGTTGACCTGCTGCGCTGCCTTATCTGTTCCAGTGCGGCAAGCATTATCCACTCAAGTTCCTGCCCGAAGCACGGTTCGTAGAAATCCAGTTCGGACATTTCCGTGCCTATGGACGGGGTTATCTGGGACTGGTGCGCGCCGCCTTCGGGAGACAGCGACACGCCCGAGGGCGTGCCGACCACGATGAACTTCGCGCCCGAATAGACGCTGTACACGAAGGCGTCCAACCCTCGCCTGATGAACGGATCGTACAGGGTGCCTACCGGGAAGAGCATCTCACCGTTGTCCTCGAACGACTGTCCCAGTTGTCCGAGCATCATAAACAGGTTGTTCTCCGATATGCCAAGTTCTATGTGCTGCCCGCGGGCGTGGACCTCCCACCTGAGCGCCCTGATTATGGACTCTTCAGGCATGGGATCCTGATGCTCTTCACCCCAGACGCCCACCTTGTTTATCCAGCCGCCCAGGTTGGTCGAACTCGCCACATCCGGGCTGACCGTAACCACCCTGTCGGTAACCTCGGGCAGTTCGCGCGATATGGCGGTCATTATCAGGCCGAAGGTCTGCTGGGTTGCCATGCTGCCGGTATAGCGCTGGCCGAAGTCGTCGGGGATACGCATTTCAGGCACGTCGAACCTGGGCTTGCGCCCGATTCCGAGCATCCGGCTGGTGTCGGCGCACATACGGGCGGCAGGCGTGTTTGGCGGCATCTTGTCCCACTCGCCGCCGGGCGGCACGTTCAATTCCTCCTGCAACTGCTCCATCTGCCGGTCCGAAAGGACGACCGAATGGTTCTGAGGATCGCCAATAGAGGGCAGCCGCCAGCCCTTGAGCGTGTAGGCGAACACAATGTTCGGCCCAGAGTTGAAATTCACCTGCGAGAAGGCGTCGCGGAGTTCGGCGAAGTCGTGTCCGCCGAGGTTGCGGAAGGATTCCTGCAAGTCGTCGTCGTCCCAGCGCGCGACCAGCCGCGCCATGTCCCTGGGATACCTGGAAGTCCTGGGCAGCCACTCGCGCAAACGCTGGGGCGGCACCCTGAGCAGCCGCTGGTACACCTCGTTGGGCATTTCGTCTATGGCCAGCCGGAGCAGTTCGCCGTTGGGTTCGGTAAACTTGGCCTGGAGTTTCTTGCCGTACTTGGCGTCAATCACGTTCCAGCCGTTCGCGTAGAACATCTCGCGCCAGGCGCGGACGCGAATCCCGGGTATCACGCGGTCGAGGCTCTGCCTGTTGAGGTCAACCACCCACAGAAGGTTGCCAATGCCATGCATCTCCGGCTCGGCGATAGCTTCCCACACCGAGCCTTCATCCAGTTCAGCATCGCCCACTATGGCAATGTAGCGGTGATCAATCCTGGAGTGGGTAAACAGGTGCGCCTTGTTGTACTTGTCCACGAGCGCGGCGAAGTTGGGGGCGACCGGCCCAAGCCCGACCGAGCCGGTGGAGAAGTCCACGTCATCGGGGTCCTTGGTGCGGCTGGGGTACGCCTGGAGGCCGTGGTACTGTCGCAGCATGGGCAGATACGATGCGTCGAGGTTGTCGAGCAGGTACTGAATCGCGTGATAGACGGGCGCGGCGTGCGGCTTGACCGATATACGGTCGCCCGCGCGCATGAAGTCGAAGTACAGCGATGTCATGATGGTGGCGACGGACGCGCTCGAAGCCTGGTGTCCGCCCACCTTGCCGCCGTCCAGGCTGTGCCGGACGTTGTTGGCGTGATGCACCATGTTCATCGAGAGCCACAGAACTCGGTCCTGTATCTGCTCCAACACCTGGTCGTGGTCAATGAAGCCCTCTGTGTCGGTATTGGACGCTGTGGTGACCATAATCCTGTCCTCTCTTGTCTGAGACGCTATGTTTTCTATATGTGCGCCTGTATCCAGCCCAATCCCTCTTCGGTCGTAGTAGAAGGCACATATTCGCAGCCTATCCAGCCATCGTAGCCGGATGAGTCAATCAGGTCGAACAGGTACGGGTAGTTTATCTCGCCCGTGCCGGGTTCGTGGCGTCCGGGGTTGTCCGCGAGCTGGAAGTGGGCGATGACGTCCAGATTCTGCTGGATAGTGCGGGCAAGGTCGCCCTCCATTATCTGCATGTGGTAGATGTCGTGTTGGAGGAACAGGTTGGGCGAGGCGACCTCGCTGATTATCGAACGTCCCTGGTAGGTACGATTCAGGAAGAAGCCCGGGATGTCTATCGTGTTTATGGGTTCTATCACGAGCCGTATTCCGGCCTCTTGGAGCGCGGGAGCGGCGAACCTGAGATTCTCTACGAAGATCTCGTGGGCCTTCGCTGCCGACACGCTTCTGGGAACAATACCGGCGAGACAGTTGACCTGCTTGCAGCCGAGTACGGTGGCGTACTCTATGGCCGCGCCGACGCCATCCCGGAACTCGGCCACCCTGTCGGGGTGGCAGGCGATGCCGCGCTCGCCCGCGTCCCAGTCGCCCGCTGGTAGGTTATGGAGCACCTGGGTGAGACCGTGTGCCTGAAGTCGCTCTGCCAGTGCGTCCGCGTCGTAGTCGTAGGGGAAGAGGTACTCGACACCCTCGAATCCGGCGCGAGTGGCCGCCTCGAACCTGTCGAGAAAGTCCACTTCGTTGAATAGCATGGTCAGGTTGGCGGCGAATTTGGGCATATGGACGCTCCCTAGGTTTAGTAATCAGTATGGGAGAATTATATGCCCGCTTGTGGCTATCCTCAAGCGTCTCAGTCCAATTCTCCGGGTACTACCCACTGGCCGCTGTCCGAGGACCTGTACATGGCGATTATGGCCCTGAGAACGTCGTCCGAGAAGGCGGCGTCCATCATGGGCTGGCGGCCTTCCAGAATGCCCTCGACGAAGTCCGCAGCCGCGCCGTTGAAGCTCTCTATCCAGTCCATAGGCATCTGGTATGAGACCGTCTCGTTTCCGAGATGCAGTACCAGAGGCGGCATATCCAGCATCTCGCCGGTGCAGCGCGTTACCCAGAGGACTCCCTTGGAGCCTATGACCTCCATGAACTCGTCAGACGGATAGTAGCGTGATCGAATCGGCATCTCCGCGGCGCTGGCGTACTCGAAGACCGCGAGGCTGTCTTTGTCGGCGTACTTCCAGGTAGCGACGCTGGGAATCTCCTGGATGAAGTTGTCCGTCCGGGTGATGATCGCGGATACCTTCTCCACGCCGCCGCCCCACCACATGGCTGTGGACACTTTGTGCCAGCCGTCATCGTACATGTGGCCGCCGAGGTTGCGTTCCCTGTCCAGTCTCCACACATACGCGCCCTCGGTTATGGGGATCACGCTCTCGCTTCCACCACCACGCAGGGTGCGTATCCGAACCATGGATATGTCACCCAGCGTTCCATCCGCTATCAGTTCACGCGCCTTGACGATGGGCGGATAGTAGAGGAAGTTCTCGGTCGTTCTGAAGAAGGTGTCTGCCCTACCCGCCGCATCCGCGATGGCTCGCATCTCGTCGAGCGTTCCCGCGGTCGGCTTCTGGCAGGAGACGTGCTTGCCCGCGTCGAGGCCGGAGATTATCTGCTCGGGATGGAGGGGTGTGGGTGTGAGAAGTTCGACCGCATCCACGTCCGAATCGTCGAGAACGTCGGCATAGTCAGTGTGGATGCGCGGGCTTATGCCCCACTCTCTGGCGCGGCCCTCCGCTCTTTCTCGCACGGGGTCGCACAGTACGACCACCTCACAATTTTCATGCGCCAGGTATCCGGGTGCGTTGAGCTGCGAGATCGTGCCGCACCCGACGATAGCCAGCCGAACCTTGTCCATTGTCCAGACCTCTGAAATGAAGATGGGGCAAGGATACCATTGGAGGACGACTTGCGAAACAGGGCTCCGGTATTGTTAAGCATACATCCCTGTATGTTGTTACAATATCTATACAAGCATTCCAGCCCAAAAGGCTGCTCAGACCAGGAAAGCGAGACGTCGTTCAGTGAGTAACATAGCGAGCATCAGGGCAAGAGAGGTCCTCGACTCCAGGGGCAACCCGACTGTCGAGGTGGATGTGGGACTGGAAGACGGCTCCTGGGGCAGCGCGCTTGTCCCGTCCGGCGCTTCGACCGGCGCGAACGAGGCGGTCGAACTGAGGGACGGCGATCCCGGCCGCTATAAGGGTCGGGGCGTCCTGAAAGCCGTGGGGAATGTCCACTCCGTCATCGCCCCTGCGCTTGCGGGCAGGGCGGCAGGCGACCAGCGGGAGATAGACACCGCGCTCATCGAGCTGGACGGCACGGACAACAAGGGCAACCTGGGCGCGAATGCCATCCTGGGCGTCTCTCTCGCAGTCGCGCACGCCGCCGCGATGAGCGAGGGCAGACCGCTCTATACCCGGTTCGACAGCGGCGAACCGTTCACGCTGCCCGTTCCGATGTTCAACGTAATCAACGGCGGACGGCACGCAGAGAACTCCACCGACTTCCAGGAGTTCATGGTCGTGCCGGCGGGTTTCGACTCGTTCTCGCGCGCGCTCCAGGCAGGGGTGGAGATATATCACTCACTTATGGCCTCGCTCAGGGATCGCTCCCTCAGCACCCACGTCGGGGACGAGGGCGGGTTCGCCCCGTCGCTGTCCTCCAACCGGATGGCGGTTGACCTGCTGGTGGAAGCCATAGAGAAGGCCGGTTACAAGCCGGGCGAAGAGTGCTTCATCGCGCTTGACGTGGCGGCGTCCGAACTCGGCGGAGACGCTGGCCGCTACGAACTGCCGCAGGAAGACGCCTCGCTGTCTGCCGACGAGTTGGTGGACATATATGACACCTGGCTCAGAGACTACCCGATAGTCTCAATCGAGGACGGGCTTGCCGAAGATGACTGGGACGGCTGGGGCGCGATGAACCGAAGAATCGGGGGGCGTGTCCAGCTTGTCGGGGACGACATCTACACGACCAACCCGCGCCTCATCAAACAGGGAATCGAGCGGAGTTCGTCCAACGCCGTCCTGGTCAAGCTGAACCAGATTGGGACGGTCAGCGAGACTCTTGACGCCATAAGCATGACCAGGGAGGCGGGATGGGGCGTGGTGATAAGCCATCGCTCGGGCGAGACGGAGGACTCGTCCATAGCGGACCTGGCAGTCGGGACCGCAGCCGGACAGCTGAAGTCGGGCGCGCCCGCCAGGGGAGAGCGGACCGCCAAGTATAACCGTCTGCTACGAATCGAGGAGGAGCTTGGAAGTGCGTCCCGGTACGCGGGGGCGGAAGTGTATGAGAAGTTCATTGATCAGAGCCGATGACTGAAGAAGCGGTTTCTATGGCGTCGGAAATAGTGACATCGGCGCGTGGTTATCTGGGATAATAGAGTCAGAGGGTTAACGTATGCACATGGACAGTTGGGATACACCCGACTAGACAGGGGATGCTGAAATGTCCACACGCATAGGAATCAACGGCTTCGGACGCATGGGAAAGCAGACACTCCGCGCGGCGCTGGAACGCTACCCGGACAAGCTGGAGGTCGTGGCAGTGAACAGCCGCAGGGGGCGACCCGAAGACATCGCGCACCTGTTCAAGTACGACTCCACGTATGGCAGGTATCCGGGCGAAGTCAGGCCGACGGACGACAGCGTCAACATAGATGGCATAGACGTGTTGGTTCTGAACGAGGATGACCCGTCCAATCTGCCCTGGGGCGAGATAGGCGTCGAGGTGGTCATCGAGTCCACCGGCGCGTTCAACGACGCAGGCATGGCGAGCGGGCACCTGGAAAGCGGCGCCAGGAAGGTCATCATCACCGCGCCCGCCAAGGGCGACGCGCTCACCGTGGTGCTGGGAGTGAACGAGGACGACTACGACCCGGAACGACACAACATCGTCAGCAACTCGTCATGCACCACGAATTGCATCGCGCCGATAGTGAAGGTGCTGCATGACAACTTCGGGATAGAGCGCGGCCTGATGACGACCGTCCACGCCTACACCAACGACCAGCGCATCCTGGACAAGTACCACTCCGATCCGCGCAGGGCGAGGGCCGCCGCCCAGAACATCATCCCAACGACCACGGGCGCGGCGAAGTCCGTCGGGATCGTAATGCCGGAGATGGCGGGGAAGATCAACGGCATGGCGCTGCGAGTGCCCACTCCAACAGTGTCGCTCACCGACTTCGTGGCTACCCTGGGGAGAGAGGTGTCGGCTGAAGAGGTGAACGACTCTTACAGGGAGGCCGCATCCAACGGTCTGAGCGGGATCCTGGACTACACCGAAGAGCCGCTGGTGAGCGCGGACTTCATCAGCGATCCGCACAGCGCGATTGTTGACGGGAAGTCCACGATGTCGCTGGGGGGCGATATGGTGAAAGTCGTCGGGTGGTACGACAACGAGTGGGGCTACTCCTGCCGGACCGCCGACCTCGCCGCGTTCGTGGCGGACAAGGGCATATAGCGCCCAATGGCAGACCCCGCGACAGTCCAGCAGAACATCCAGACCATCCGGGCGCTGTCCAACGACCTGGCCGGGTTTCTGCACACGCTCCCGGACGACGTATGGCGCGACCCGGACACGTTCGCCAGCGCGTGCGCCGAGTGGAAGGTGGCGGACGTCGTGACCCACCTGATTTCGATAGCGGGCATGAAGACTTTGAGTATTCAGAGCGCGTTGAGGGGAAGCGCGTCTCCACCGATGGGGTACAGGCAAAAGTCCGCCGAGGAACGCTTGCAGGAGATCGTCAATCTCAGGGAGGCGTTCTACGAGGACATCTTCTACGAGTTCAACGCATCGTGCCTGCGACTGAACAGCCTGCTGGTCGGACTTGAACCCGGCCAGTACGACCTAGCGGCGTGGCACCCGGCCAGGGTGATGGACGTGTCTCGCTTGATCGAACTGCGCGTGATGGAACTGGCCGTTCACGCATGGGACATACGCTACGTCTTCGACCGCAACGCCAAGATCAATCCTGTCGCCGTGCCGTTTCTGAAAGGGTGGCTTCCGAACTGGCTGCGCGCGTCGTTCCGAAGACCCGCGGACCTGGAAGGCAGTGTTACGTTCAGGTTCGCTCTGAGCGATTCGGACGGCGAAGCACATGATCTGAAGGTGCGTGCGGACTCATTCTCCCTGGAGTCCGCCGACCTCGCATCCGACGCCGACGTGACCATATCGCTCGATTCGAGCGCGTACATCCTGTTCCTGATGGGACGGGTGAACCTGCGCCGCTCGGTCCGCAGACGGCAAGTTGGACTGGAGGGGGACATGGAAGTGGCGAGCAAGTTCGGCGAGTGGTTCGTGGGGGTCTGAAGCTGTACCAGCTTGGCAGGTATTTACCCTCACCCTAGCCCTCTCCCAAGGGGAGAGGGGACTTTAGTACAGTCGGTTTGCACGTTTTCATACCCCTGCAAGCCCAGAGGGAGAGGGGACTTTCTGCTGACATTCATAGCCGCTTCGCACATTTGCCTACCCCGGGGTTCGCGGCGCATCTGACCGGGGGTTTCTATTCCGACAGGCGCTGGGCAAGTTCCACGAAGTTCGAGGCAACGATGTCGAAGCGGGAAGTATCACCCGGATCCTCGCCTCTGTCCGGGCCGAACTCGTCGGTCCTGAACACGTAGGCGGTTCTGAGACCGGCCTTGCGCGCGCCGTCCACGTCGTAGGCATGGGCCGCGACCATCATCACGTCGCCGGGGTCGGCGTCGAGCATCCTTACCGCGCCCAGGTACACCTCTGGGTTCGGCTTGTATGTGCCGAACATCCCGGTCGAGAGCACACAGTCCCAGGGCAGTCCGCCGTGCTTGGCGAGCGATACCAGCAACGATAGGTTGCCGTTGGAGAGCGTTCCGACGATGTGGTCGCGCTTCATCAGCGTCAGACCTTCCACCGTGTCGGGCCAAGGCCTGAGCCTGTGCCAGGCGTTGTTCAGGTGGGCGACTTTCTCTTCAGGCAAGCCGTCCGCGCCAAGGTCATGGAGAAGCAAATCCAGGACCTCGCGGTGGATCTGGTCCATCGTGATCCATGCTCTTTCACCCTGCGTAATCTTGGCTTGCAGGTCTCGGAAACCGGCGCGCCATCTGTCCGCTATTACAGGCCAGTCCGCACTCAGACCTGTCTCATCGCCGAACCGCCCCAGCTCCTCGATGATGGAGGACCGCCAGTCCACGGTCGTACCGAATACGTCGAACAGTATCGCTTTCATCATATATTCCAGCTTATATTGACCCAAGTCGGGCGATGTGCTGTAATCGCGCCATTATCCGCCATCCTTAAAATCCCGGAGGAGCAGACATGGATACTATCAGAAGACCGCTCGCCGTGATACTCGGAGTGATAACCATCGCGGTGGCGTTTCACTTCATATTCTCCGCGTTCTACCCGGACAGCGTGAATGTCGGACAGGTGTGGGACGTCCTGGACTGGCTCATGTCTTTCGCGGTTCTGGCTACGCTCGTATTAGCCTATATGCGCAAGAAGAGCATAGCGTCAGACTCGATGGACGCCAAGACGTATGTCCGTGTCAACGTGGCGTTCTACTCGGCGCTATGGCTGGCAATCTGGTTCTTCTGGAACTGGTTCGACAGCCTTGCCGCGGGCGCCGAACTTCAGAACGACGTCCATCTGACGCTGTGGGCGTTCATAGACCCACTGTTCATAATCCTGGTGGGCAGGTTGAGTTTGCGCCTGTGGAAAGGCGGTTCGCGCTAGGGGGCGAGGCTGAAACAGGGTGTGGAAATGGCAGGAGCGGCAGGATTCGAACCCGCGACCCTCGGTTTTGGAGACCGATGCTCTACCAGCCTGAGCTACGCTCCTGCAAAGCTGGATTCGGTAGGATACCTAGATTTCTGTCTTCTATACCCGCTGAGAAATGCGAGCGGATATCCATTGCTACAACTATTGTACTATGTCCGAGCCTCTCTTGTACAACATTTCATGCCAGGAGAGCCTGTATCAGTTTAGTAGGCAGGGGAGTCACCCCCATCCTAACCTTCCCCCATCGAGGGGGAAGGGACTCTTGGGCTCAGTTGGGGCGGGTTATTTCCTCACGCGGACCTGGAATTGGAGGGTGTCGTTGTTGGCCGGGTTGTCTTGTTCTTCGATTTCGATGATCACGGTGATCAACTCTCCGCAGACGTCGCCGGACAGCGTGGTCACGGGCTCACCGTTCTGCGTCACGGGCTCCCCGTTCTCATCCGTCTCCTGGGCCACTTCCAGCACGGCGCTGCCGTCGGTGACCAGCAGGGCGTGGTCGTCGGACCAGATCGAGTCGGCAAGGTCCTCTTGCACGCCCCCGCCTTTGAAGCGGAAGTAGTCCGCGCCGTCCACCAGGATGTACCAGAGCGGGTCTCCCTCAGGGTCGGCTGCCTTTATCTCCATGGGCATGGGCTGCTCGTTGGGGCGGTCGGGGTGGACGACGACGGCAGTTCCCGGCGTCGCGCCGCAGTCCACGTAGAGTTCTCCTTCCGGCTCCTCGGCCACGGGGGCATTGTTGCGCAGGTCGGAGGCGGTTACCTCCACGCCCACGGTCCGGTTGTCCCGGCCGCCTCGGTTGTCGGTGCCCTCCACGCCTATGGAGAAGGACGTTCCGCCGGGCTGCCAGGTATAGCTCAACTCCGCCTCGGCCACCCTGATGACGCCAACGCCGTCTTCGTTGGCGATGCTGAACTTGGCGGCGTTCTCTCCGCTCAGGGTGTAGGTCAGGGCGTGGCCGTCCGGGTCGGTGGCGCGCACCCTGGCGACTTCTGTACCCCCGGGGGCGCGCTCGACCACGCTGAAGTCCTCGTTGGCGGGACGCTCGAACACCGGCGGGTTGTTGGGCGTCGGCGTCGTACCCGGCGCCGGGGTCGGGTCGTAGGGCGTCGCCTCCACCGCGCGGGAGGGCGCGCCGGGATACTCGGTCACAGTCCCGTCGTCGGCCTTGTGCCGGTACACCGCCCGCACCTGGAAGCGGTAGGTCTCGTCGTTGGTCAGGCCGGTCACGGCGTGTTCGCTGGTGTACTGGTCGCTGCCCGGGATTTCTCGCCAGGTGGGGAAGTCGTCCCGCCAGAGCTGGTAGAAGATGTCCTTCTGGTCGCAGCAGTAGGCGCCCCACTGCAGCAGTACCTCCCCGGCGTACGGGGTGGCGATAAGCGCCTGCGGAGCGGGGAGCGGCTCGACGTAGAATGGCGTCTCCGGCTCAGGGGGGGCCATCGTGCTGACCTTGTGGCCGCTCTGGTCGTGCAGCGCAGGGAAGCCCAGCAGCGCGACCTTGCCGCTGCCGCGGCTCTTGATGGAGGCCCCTCCCGTCAGCCCGTTCTGGGGGACGCTCACGCCGTCGGTGTCGCCCGCGACCGGGGTGGAGACGATACTCACTTCGTCCACGGTCGGGTGGGGAGCGTCGGTCCGGGCGGACCTGGACCAGGGGCCTCCCACTCCAAAGATGTTCACGGCCCGCACCCGGTACTCGGAAAACCCGGGCGCCCCCTCATCCAGGTATATGGTCCCCCTCGCTTCCCCCACGCGCTCCCACCGGCCGGTGGACAAGTTCAGACGCTGAATCTCGTAGCGGACAACCTCGTAGCGGTTCACTGTGTCCACAGGCTGCCATTGCAGGATGTGGCCCAGGGAGGCGCCTGTGGCGGTCAGCGACGCGGGCGCGTCGGGGTGGCCGTCGCCGATCCCCGGCCAGGGCATGATTTGCGCCGTGTTGTTCCTCTCGAAGTGGTCGTAGTAGTTGGTGGAGTGCTCGGTGTAGCCGCTGGGAACCGCGCCGCCGTCGCATTCCAGGTCGTTTTCGGGGTCGGGGTCGGCCGTTTGGATGCGGACGCAGTAGTCCTGTGTGTTCTCGATGGTCGCGGTGATGGGGTCGCCGGCGGCGGTTATCAGGGTCAGAGTGGGGCCTTCTTCGGCATGGC
>DAOULF010000013.1:0-11362 GCA_034420555.1 Dehalococcoidia bacterium | reverse complement strand
AGTATGGAAGAGAGTGTGGCTGCTTCCCGAACAATGGCCCAAACCACCGCCCGGCATGAAGATCATTCGACATGAAGCGCCATGAGTAACAGATACATACCCCTCTCAGCCCTGGGGGAGAGGGGACTCTCTGCCTACATCATAGCCGATTTGCTCATTTACCTACCCCTGTGAGCCTCTGAGAGGGATAGGCATTGAAGTTGGATTGGCGGAGTCACCCCCATCCTAACCTTCCCCCGTCAAGGGGGAAGGAACTTTTGCCTCCCCTTGTGATCCCGTCAAGGGGGAAGGAACTTTTGCCTCCCCTTGTGATCCCATCAAGAGGGAAGGAACTTTTGCCTATTCTTGTGATCCCATCAAGAGGGAAGGGGCTTTTGCCTATTCTTGTGAGACCTTCGAGGGGGAGGGGAAAAGGACGCCCACGAGGGACGCCCCTATGGTGTGTCAGCATTTATGAGATGGCTTGTACTTCCTAATCACAGAAGGCCGCCGAGGGTGAGCCAGTAGAATACTATGTATGTCCCGGCGATGATCATCAGCCAGGTCCCGATGGGATGCACGTAGGGCATTACCTTCCGCATACCGCCCAGCATGGCCCCCTTGAACAGCGCCATGCTCAGGGTGAGCGCCAGGATCACGACGCCCATTCCGAGCGCGTACAGCACGAACTGGGAGAAGGACGTGAGTATGTCGGAGGCAGCGAACGATGAGCCGATCACGGCCAGGAATATGGGCAGCGTGCAGCTAAGCGACGCGACGCCGTAGCTCAGTCCGAAGAGGAAGTACCCACGTACATTGGCGCTTCCCGGATTTCCCAGCCTGTTCGCGGCCTGCTGAGCGAGTGCGGTGTACAGTTCACCGCCTCTCAGCAGCCATGCGCCGGCGAGTACGAGCAGTATCCCGATGCCGAGACCCAGCCAGGGCAGTATGCTGCCTACGACCGAACGCGCTCCGAGACCAATGATGCTTCCGGCTATCGCGAACAGGAGCACGAATCCAGCGGTGACCGAGACTCCAACCAGCAGCGCCCTGCCAAGCTGAGAGACGAATGACGCCTTCTCCTCGTTGGCGCCGACTCCGAGGTAGAGTCCCATGTAGGCGGGCAGCATTGCGAATCCGCAGGGGTTGAACGCGGCGGCCACTCCGGCGCCGAAGGCGAATCCCAGCGGAGCTACCACTCCCAGCCCGGACAAGAAGGACGCGGAGTTGCCGGACAGCGACTCAACGAACAGGTTTACGTCGTCAATCTCGCCGTCGCCCCTTATGAGCAGCGCGGCGAGCACCGCGACGGCGATTGCTCCCACGGCCACCAGAGCCGGCACCAGAACGCCACGCGCGAGTCCTGAGTTGTCAGAGGTCATCTCTCTCATCTAACCCTCTCCCATTCGATCATATCCCATCACTCCTGTTACACAGTTAGATGCTGTGGACAGGCGGGGGATTCTGTGCGAGAGGGCGGTCCTGTTTTGGGTCGGTGGTCAGGGGTCTTCTTCTGAGGGAGTCTGAGCGCCCCAGATCATCTCGAAGCGTCTTCTGAGTCCATCAACAGCCCATTCCTTGATTCGCTCCGACTCTTCCTCAGTGTGCTTGGGAAGTTCCAGTCCGAAGTAGGGACATTCGTCTTCGTTTTCTGGACAGGGTATGTCTCTGCCTTCAGATTCGGCTATGGAGCAGGGACATTCGATAGGCTCGTCGCTCTCGATGACTTCCATGAGTTCAGGTGAGAGCGTCTCTTCGAGCGGGTTGGGTTCTTCGTAGGCGCGCAGGGCGTCGTTGATGTAGTCTATCATCGGTTCGGGCAGCGGCTCAGGTTGTGGTTCAGCCTGGGGCTGCGGCTGTACTACGGGTTCGGGTTCGGACCATGCGGACATGGGGCCGAAGCCGCGCAGAAGCAGTTCCTTGCCCGCGGCTATGCGGTGGTGTGGCTTGAAGTTCTCGTCGTTTCGGAATCCGTCCATTATCTCCGAGTAGAGCCTTATGACGGTCTTGCCGTCCTGGGTGAGTTCTCTGGCGTATTGGGCGAGTTCTTCACGGGCCTGTTCTACTTCCGGGGAGATGTCCTGGGCCTTGCGTCTGGACTTGCGCCGTTTTGGAGGCGATGGGTTGGCCGCTATGTAGTCTTCAAACTCGGTGAGTCCGATCTTGACGAGTTCTTTGGCGGCGTCCATGCGGTGGTTGGGCTGAAAGCCTTCGGAGTCGAGTCTGCCTTCTGCGACCTGCATGAAGAACTGGACGACGCGACGTCCGTCGTCGGTTACTTCGGCGACTATGTCGGCAAGTCGCTGTTGTGGTGAAAGGATTTCGGTGGCAGTGGTCATCGTGAGTTCTTAGTCTTTAGTCCTTAGCATAGGAATATATGTTCTTTATGAGTAGTGTACAGATGTTCGTGAGGTTTGTAAAGGGGGATTTTTGGAATCGGGGTTTACGGGATGTGGGGATGTTCGGGATAGGGTGAGGGGTGTCAGGATAGGTAGTTGGAGAGAAAGTTGTCCCTCATCTGGCAGGAGACGAGGTCGGTGTCGTCTAATGAGTCGGACAGAGGTTGGTCCGTAGTTATGAGCTTGTCGGCACCTGCTGCCAGATATGCTGAGACAAGATAGACATCCTCATCTGGCAACTTGACTAGAAGTTCCCCTGGAATGTCCACTTCGCCTAGCCTTCGGCTGTCTAGCGTACGTTCCGAGTCACGAAGAAGAGATTGAAACTGTTTACTGGAGCGCCTGAGCAGTGGATTGGTCAGGGTCATCAATTGGTATGCCTTCTGCATCCAGCGGAGTTCTGATGGCAGTACCAGCTTGTCGGAAGATGAATATAAGGCGTTGAGAAAAGCGGCAGCCTCGCGTTGTGCGTCAACGCCGTTCTCGCCTAGCAGGTCATGGAATATCCATTCGTTCAGGACAAGGATCATGGTTATAGCTAGGCAGTTTCAGTCTCAATACCGAGGAAGGCGGCTATATCCTCGAACTCCGAGGCTATGAACGATTCCAGGCCGCCCTGAATCTGACCGTTGGGCTCAGCTTTTTGCTTGGTGAATCTGCTTTCGCCGTTCTGCTTTTCTGCGAGTAGGAACGACACATCGTCCACTTTGATCTTGCCTAACGCTATCTGCGCTAGCAGGGCCACCACGAAGGTCTCGCTGTGGGTGGATATGACGAAGCGGCGGTCATGGTTGGACACTATGTCCACGAATGCGTGGACGAGTTTCCTGACCATGGAGGGGTGAAGATGTATCTCGGGTTCTTCTATCAGGACAATCTTAGCTTTCTCGTACAGGGCGACGGTCAGCATATAGGCGACCTGGTTGACGCCGAATCCCTCATTTACGATTGAGGCTGGAGTTTCTCTATTTCTGGGAACTGAATCAATGTTGAATGACGATGAACCAATCCTCATGCGGACTCGGATATGGCGGTCGGCTACTGCCTCCATGTAATCGCTAACCTCATATTCGAGAAATCGTTCGGTGGCAATCAGAGAGGCCACTTCTCGGTCAGTTTCCAACCATGGAGTTACATTTGTAACGGAATAGTATGGTGAAGCAAACCCGCGCCGGAGAGGAACGAAATAAATCCCCTTAGCCAATTCCATAGGGGACTTTGCCCATCCTAGAAGTTTTATAGCATCCTCCTGCAACCAGTCATTTTCAATCCTGCCGAGATTCAAGTTAATCCCATCCCACTCCAGATCAATCATCAACGGTTCGATTCCCTCATAGGGATTCCCATCTTGGACTATGCCTTCTCCGTAGGTTGATTGATTTCCATGATAAGGAAATGAAATATCCAGCGCCATATTTAGGGGATGCACTAGGGGAGAACCATCGAGAGACATCAAAAGTTTTCCGCCCGACTCGGCTGCTTCCATCGAAAATTCCGATTTGTGCATTTCCTCGTCGAAATCTTGCGTGATTGTATGACCGCTTGCCCCTAACGAAATACTTATTGCCCTCTCTTCTCTATGACCCGATACTACCTCCGTGAATCCTCCCAAGCTCAAACCCGGATAGGAGAACAGACTGGGCAGATTCCGGTTGGGGTCAGTCAGAAAATTTTTGAGGGTGAGCAGGCCGTAGATGAGGGAAGATTTGCCGGACCCGTTTGGGCCGTACACGACTGTGAGGGGCGCGATGTCTATCTCGGCGTCGCGTATGGAGCGGAAGTTCTTCAGTTGGAGGGTGTACTTGTCCGACATCGGACTGCCTCGCATATTGTGGCTTGGGGTTTGTCCTGGTGATTATAGCAAAGCCTCGTTAGTCCAAAGGGATGCTATACCAAATTCGGTCGAGGGATTAAAGCCGAATCCAGGTCACCCGCCTCTCCACCCCTGGATGCCCGCTTTCGCGGGCATGACGGTGGTTGTGCGAAGGTCTCTCCCTGTTTGACTCTCCTCTAAGCCTGGACTACTATCCAGACAGAGCTATCTGACATATTCAAAGGAGGCACCAGCATGGGCGCGATAATTGGCGAGGGCGATTTCAGGTATGAACATATTATTGACTGGCACAAGATGCCGGAGGGCGCGAGGCTTATCGAGACGCCGGGCGTGGCGGTTGATTCGCAGGACGACGTTTATGCGTTCAGCCGCAACCCGGATTACCCTGTGATGGTCTTCGACCAGGGCGGCAACTTCGTCCGGGGATTCGGCAAGGGGATCTTCGGCAACCGGACGCACGGGATATACGTCGGTCCGG
Organism: Dehalococcoidia bacterium; assembly: GCA_034420555.1. Lineage (GTDB taxonomy): Bacteria > Chloroflexota > Dehalococcoidia > Lucifugimonadales > UBA1123 > VXRN01. The sequence goes on along the minus strand of DAOULF010000013.1, from coordinate 6,672 downwards.
AGGATACTATCTATTGCGTGGATGACGGCATTCACACGATTACCAAGTTCACGCGAGAGGGCGAACTGCTGATGACCATCGGCACGCCCGGAGTGTCCTCGGAGATATGGAAGGGAGAGCCGTTCAACAGGCCGACGCACGCCGCCGTCTCAAGAGAGACCGGCCATATCTACATCTCGGATGGCTACGGCAACTTCAACATCCACAAGTACACGGGCGACGGCGAGTACGTGAAGAGCTGGGGCGGCCCAGGGATTGATCCGGGCGAGTTCCTGCGTCCGCACAACATAGCGGTGGACAACGACGACCGCGTGCTGGTCGCGGACCGCGAGGCGCATCGCATACAGGTGTTCGACGGCGACGGCAATGTGCTGGACGTGTGGAACAATATCCACATGCCAAACGGCATGACCATCGGGCCGGATGACAACATATACGTCGGCGAACTGCCCGGCGCGACCCAGGCGGACCCGACTCCGCCGCGTCACGGTCACCGCGTGACGATCTATGACAACAGCGGCAAGCGGCTGGCGCTGCTGGGCGCGGACGACGAGGGTGAGGAGTCGGGAGCGTTCATAGCCCCGCACGGGATGGGTGTGGACAGCAGCGGGAACATATACGTCGGAGAGGTGTCCTTCACCATCCGGGGAAGCCACATGGACCCGCCGAAGGAACTGCGCAGTTTCACCAAGCTAGCGAAGGTCAGCTAGTACGATTTCCGTATGTTTCTGGTGTATAACCAGCCCCACCCACCCCTGGATTGCCGAGCGGCGAGCCCTTCGGGGTTCCCGTTTTCACGGGAATGACGGTAGTTGTGCAAAGGTCTCCTTTCGCGGGAATGACGGTTAGTAGTTGGAGTATGTCATCTTCGTATAGATAGTGGTACCAGGAAACTATCCACAGGAAGCATAGTCGCAGTGGCGCGGGTGGGCATAGGCGTCCGCCCGCGCCGCATATACTCACAGCAACGTGAGATAGAGGGTCGGGAGCGAATAATCGAAACGAATTAAAGGGCGAAGGGAGGCCATCATGACCACAGCGACGAAGAACCTGATCAGAGTCGGCAGCGTGGAAGATGTGAAGCAGAGAGGATGTATGGTCGTGACGGGCGGCGGTCATACGATAGCGGTGTTCAGGCGCGACGACGAGTTCGCCGCGGTGGATAACAGGTGTCCGCACATGGGCTTCCCGCTGGACAGGGGGACCGTGAAGAACGGCATTCTCACCTGTCACTGGCACCACGCGCGGTTCGACCTTTCGAGCGGCGGCACGTTCGATCCGTTCGCTGACGACGTGAGGTCGTTCCCTGTTTCCGTCGAGGATGACACCGTGTGGGTGGACCCCAGTCCGCCGGAGCCGGACCCGATAGAGCGGTGGTCCCATCGCCTGGAAGACGGGCTGGAGCACAACATACGGCTGGTTATAGCGAAGTCTGTTCTCGGACTGAACTCGGCGGACGCCGACTACCGAGTCCCGCTGACGATAGGGGCGCAGTTCGGCACGACCTACTCGGCGCAGGGCTGGGGACAGGCGATGACGATGCTGACCTGCGCCGCGAACATTCAGAAACACCTTAACGACGAGGACAGGACACGCGCGCTGTACCAGGGACTCAGGCAGGTTGCGTCCGAGTGCGCGGGCAGGCCGCCCAGATTTCTGGTTGATCCGCTGCCCACCGGGGAGACGAGGCCGGAGGTATTCAAGGACTGGTTCCGAAGTTTCATAGAGGTGCGGGACGACGAGGGGGCGGAACGCTCGCTGCGGACGGCGATAGACCTGGGCATATCACAGCGCGAGATCGCGGACATGGTGTTTGCGGCGGCCACGGACAGGATATACCTGGACGCGGGCCACGTTCTGGACTTCTGCAACAAGGCGTTCGAGATTCTGGACCACATCGGCTGGGAACACGCGGGCCAGGTACTTACAAGCCTGGTACACGGCATGGCATCCGCGAGACGCAGCGAGGAACTGAACTCCTGGCGCAATCCGATAGACCTGTCCTCACTGGTATGGGAGGCGCGAGACGCGCTACCCGGACTATGGGCAGAGGGAGCGAAGTCACGAGGCGAATGGGATGATGAGGACGCGCTTGTCGGCGTCATCCTGGAAGACGATCCCGTAGCCACCATCGAGGCTCTCAAGAACGCGGTGAGGGAGGGAGCGACATCCGAACAGTTGGGCGGCGCGGTCGCATACGCAGCATTCCTGAGAATGGCGCGGTTCCACACCTCCAACGAGTTCGGAGACTGGGACACGGTGCATAACACGCTCACGGCGGCCAACGCGCTTCACCAGGCGCTGAAGCGAGCGCCGTCCATCGAGCTCACCCGCGCAGTGTTCGACGTCGCCATGAGCATATACCTGGACCGCTTCCTCAATATGCCGGCGCAGCGTCTCCCCGAACCGAATGGCGCGCGGTCCGGGGAAGACCTGGGCGAAAGCATCCTGAAGGCGATGGATTCGCAGCAGCAGGTGGAGCAGTCCGCCGGGCTGGTCAGCGACTACGTATCGGGGTCGCCCGATCCGGACGGGATTCTGCCCGTGCTGGCCCACGCGATGCTGCGGGAGGACTCGACTTTCCACCATTTCCAGATAGTGGAGGCGGCGCTGAAACAGTACGAGGACCGCAGGGGGACGGACTCGGCTCGGCACGCGCTGGTGGCGCTGGCAAGGTTCCTGGCGGCTCACTATCCCACGCCCAGGGCGGTGAACCAGACGTACGGCATAGCGGTGAGGTTGCAGCGCGGCGACGAGATATTCAGGGAGGAATAGGCGGCGGAGCCTGCTAGAATGGTGGCAACTAGAATAACGAGATGGAGGTCCTCATGCGCTTCGTACAGGAAGAAGAGGCCAAAGAGTGCTTTCCCGAGCTGATTGAAGCCGTGGCAAGCGGCGAGTCCATCGCCATAATACGCAACGGAATAAAAGTGGCAGCTCTGGTTCCGACGGAAGAAACACACTTGTTTTCCGAAGAGGAACGAGAGCGACGCAGAGAGGGCGTCGAAAAGTTCCTGGAGTGGAAGCGAACCCGTAAGCCAACCGGAGTCACCTGGGAGGAAGCGATGGAGTGGCGGTACGCGAGAGAGTGAGTACGCTGGTCATAGACGCTTCTGTAGCCAATGCTTGGATATTCGAGGATGAGTCGCACCTCCGCGCGGACGCAGCGTTGGCCGAGGTTCTCAATAGTGGTGGATTGGTTACCCGACATTGGCATCTTGAAGTGCGCAACGCGCTACTCGTCGGCGAGCGGAGAGGTCGAATCACGCCGGGAGAGAGCAGAGGGGGGCTGTCATATCTGGGCGGGCTTCGCTTGGAAACCGATACTGCGGCAGATCTCGACCACGCCCTTGACCTGGCAAGGCTCTACAACCTGACAATGTACGATGCGATGTACCTTGAGTTGGCTGTCCGGCGCCGGATGACGCTCGCCACGCTGGATTTAGGTCTGGAGCGCGCGGCGGCGAGCGCTGGCGTCGAAACTCTGCCCTGACTCTCATAATAAGGAGAACGACCAATGACTGACAGGCTTAGCGAAATCGTGGAGTCGGCGGAGGCTGAACGGCTGGCTACGGGCTTTGTGTTCACCGAAGGTCCGCTCTGGCACCCGGACGGCTATCTGCTGTTCGTGGACATACGGCGCAGTCAGATATTCAGGCTGGTTCCCGGTGGAGAACCGGAACTCGTGCGCGAGAACAGTGGCGAGTCCAACGGGATGACGTTCGACTTGCATGGCAGGCAGGTGGTCTGCGAGATGATAAACCGGCAGGTGACCCGCCTGGAAGAGGACGGGGCGTACAGCGTTCTCGCCGATAGCTGGAACGGCCAGCGCATCAACCGCCCCAACGATGTGGTGGGCAGGTCGGACGGCAGCCTGTACTTCACGAACCCGGGCAGGGAGCGGCTCGACCCGGCGGACGTGGATATGCAGTTCAACAGCGTGCATCGCATCCGTCCCGACGGCTCTGTGGACATGATCGCGCCCGGAATCGAGTATCCGAACGGGATAGCCTTCTCGCCGGACGAGAGTGTCCTCTACGTAGCCAACACGCGGCCAGGCCAGTACATCCTGGCCTACGACTTGGATTCGGGCGGAGAGGTACGCGGCGTCAGGCACTTCGCGGATATGCCGTCCGAGTCGGCGGACAATGGCGTGCCGGACGGCATGAAGGTGGACATCGAGGGCCGGGTCTATTGCACAGGCCCGGACGGCTGCTGGGTATTCGATCCGTCCGGTGAGTTGATGGGCGTCATTCGACTACCGGAGTATCCGGCCAACTGTGGATGGGGAGGGCCGGAGAATCGGACGATGTATTTCACCGCGAACACCTCCATATACAGCATGGTGATGAAGACGCCCGGCACGGCGATACCGTCAGCGTAATCAGATCGGCGGAGGGATGAGTGGTCGTATCTTTATGTGACATGAGAACGGTGATAAAGAGAGACTGCTTAACGACCATAGATGGACTAATGTGGCCTTCGAGACTGCTGGCGGCGCTGGCATTGGCCGCTTTAGGCGCACTGGTTCTGGCCTGTGGAGTAGAATCTTCCGGCGCCCAGGCTCCGACCGCTGCGCCTTCCTCGCAGATACTCGCTCCAACGCCCTCTCCGGCGACTCCTACGGTCTCACCCAGACGTCAGCCGACAGAGCAGGCTAGAACGGAGATTGTTACACCGACATCCATCCCCGCACCGGCGATAGTCGCAGCGCCGAGTTCGCAGGAGACGAACAGGACATTGCCAGCGCCGCAGTTCCAGGATGGGCTCATTCATCTACCCGTTCCCGACAGGGATCTCAGCGAACTAGCTGTGCGACTTCTCGGCGTTGAGATTGACGACCGCATCCCAGAACCCGCCGAGCCGATGTCCGTGGGAGACCGGCGCGACTTCTGGCTGACCGCGCTGGATGATGGCGCGGCCACGAATATCAGCGCGACACTCAGGGTGGTGAGCGACAATGCCTACTGGTTTGTGGATGACGCTGTAACCGTCAACCAGGCCGGACTGGAGGAAGGGGCCCGGCTGTTCGAGCAGCAGGTGCGTCCGGCGGTGGTAGCCGCTTTCGGGGACATTCGAAATCCCGGGATAGACGGGGACCCGCGTCTTATCGTCCTGCATTCGGCATTGGACGGGGCAGCGGGCTATTTCGGCGCGAAAGACGCATATCCGGCCGAGGTACATTCGCACAGTAACAAGGGCGAGATCATCTACATTGATGCCGGATTCCTGGAACCAGGCTCAGACTTCTATATGTCCGTCCTGGCCCACGAGTTTCAGCACGCCATTCACTTCAACCAGGACACAGGAGAAGATTCGTGGGTCAACGAGGGTCTCTCGGAACTGGCGACCGAGGTATCGGGCTACGAGACCGCATCGCCCGACGTCTTTCTCCCGCATCCCGATACCCAGTTGAACTACTGGCCTGAGGAGTCTCAGAGACGAATCGCGCACTACGGAGCGTCCGCGCTGTTCTTCAGATACCTGGCACAGAGAATCGGGGGGACCGAGAATCTGATGAGTCTGATGACCCAACAGTTGGACGACATCTCCGGCGTGGATGCTTTCCTGCGGGAACACGGTCTGCTATTCGAGGATGTCTTCGCCGACTGGGTGGCAGCCAACTACCTTGACGCTGACGACGAGAGATATGGCTACCTGGACAGCGACGTAAGAATTCGCAGGGCGAGGCCCCTGGGGGACGGCAAGGGACGCGAGAGGACGATGCCACAGTTCTCTGCGCGATACTACACACTTCGGAGCAACGTGGCGGAAGGAGTTCTCAGGTTTCAGGGCAATACCCAGGTACGCCAGGTGGAGGCTGAGTGTGTCAGCGACGACGGGTGCTTGTGGAGCGGACGAGGTGACTCTATCAACACCAAGCTGACGCGCGAATTCGACCTGACCGAACTGGACACCGCCACGCTGGAGTACATGGTCTGGTACGACATAGAGGACGGCTGGGACTATGGCTATGTGGAGGCATCCGACGACGGTGGGCGCACCTGGAACATACTCGAAGGGCAGCACACTTCGGACGACGACGTGAGCGGCAATGCCTACGGCCCGGGCTACACGGGGCGGAGCCGGGAATGGAAGCAGGAGTCGGTTGACCTCACCCCGTTCGTCGGTGGCCCGGTACTAATCAGGTTCGAGTACGTGACGGACGACGCGGTTTACCGCGACGGATTCATGGTCGCGGACGTATCGGTTCCTCAATTGGATGGCGCTACGAGCGAGGGCCAATGGATGGCTGACGGATTCTATTCTGCGCCGAGCAGCCTTCCGCAGTTGTTCATAGTTCAGATCATCACCGTTGACGCTGACGGCAGATACGAAGTATCGCGGCTGAACCTTGACGGTAACAATTTCGGCGAAATCACGCTGAGCGGGTTGGACACGCCGGACAGAGAAGTTGTCATCATCGTGTCTCCCGTAACTCCCGACACCCGGCACGAGGCAAGGTACATGCTGGAATTCATAGAGCGTTGATAATCCAGCGCATATCCGAGAAAATTGCATAAGTGGAATTACGGTAGTCGCAGGGCCTCCCCACCCTTGGATTCCCGCTTTCGGAGACGTTTGCATAACCAAGGCTATTGGGAGACAATCGCAGGTGTCCAGTCCAGATGATGAGGAGAAAGAAGATGCACCGTCAGATGGGTCAGCCCT
>DAOULF010000012.1:0-26048 GCA_034420555.1 Dehalococcoidia bacterium | reverse complement strand
GAGGAATAGTATGAGCAACCGCCTGCCGCTGGAAGGGATTCGCGTACTCGACATGACGGTCGTATGGGCAGGGCCGTACTGCACGACGCTGCTCGCAGACCTGGGCGCCGAGGTCATTCGTGTCGAGTCCATCCAGGTCTTCGGGCCGCCGACGCGCGGCTCGTCGGCGCGCCCGCCCCAGTTCGTAATCGAGAACCTGCCCCCGTTCATAGGCGGTATGCCGAACAGGGAGGGCGGCGCCCGCCCCTGGAATCGCTACCCGCTGTTCAACGCGCACGCGCGCAACAAGCTGAGCATGACCGTTGACCTGCTCAGGCCCGAGGGCAAGCAGATATTCAACCGTCTGGTGGCGATAAGCGACGTGCTGGTCGAAAACAATCCCACCGAGACGATGCAGAAGCTGGGCATCTCCTACGACGAACTCAAGGAGATAAACCCCGCTTTCATCATGTTGCGAATGCCCGCATACGGCAATACCGGGCCGTACCAGAACCACCGCTCGCTGGGCATCCACATCGAGGGAGTCATTGGACACAGCCTGCTGAGAGGCTACACCGACCTCGACCCGTCCGCGAATACGCAGGTCTATATGGCGGACGCGGCGGCGGGAGCGGGAGGAGCGTTCGCGGTCGCCTGCGCCCTGAACCATCGCCGCCGCACCGGAGAGGGCCAGCTTATGGAACTGTCGCAGGCGGAGAACGCGGTTCCATACCTGGGACAAGCGTTCATGGACTACTCGATGAACGACCACAGCCAGACGACTCTGGGCAACAGACACCCTACCGCTCTCCAAGGGGTCTATCAGTGCCGGGGCGATGACCGCTGGATAACCATCACAATCTTCGACAACCGGGACTGGGAGCTGTTCCGCGAGGCGATTGGCAGCCCCGACTGGACGCGAGACCCGCAGTTCGCTACGCACGAGTCCAGGCGGGAGAATCACGACGCGCTCGACACGCATATCTCCGAGTGGACGCGCGACCAGGACCATCGTGAAGCCATGGCACTTCTCCAATCTCACGGAGTCGCCGCGGGCGCCGTCCTCGACCAGAGAGACGCGGTTGAAGACCCGCACCTGGAGGCGAGGGCCATGTTCGAGGAGGCGTTCCAGTCCGACGTCGGGACCCACATGTACCCACGCGCCCCCTTCAAGATGTCCCAGAGCGACGTCCGGATCCGTCGAGGTCCCGTTACCCTCGGACAGGACAACGAGTACGTTTACAAGACCCTGCTCAAGCTGTCCGCCGCCGAGTACGACGCGCTAGTGGAAGCGGGCCACATCGGCGACGAGTACGCGGAGCACGTGAGTTAGAATTAGAATTATCAACCTTGCTCAACAAATACTGATGGGGTAGTTGAATGGCCGAACAACCGAGTCTAAGCCCAAACTCTCCCGCAGTTCAGACTCATATCACGGTCATGCAGGGCGTGATTCAGAGAATGGCAGGGAACAGTTCATCCTGTAAATTGCAGTGCATCGTGTCTGTCGCGGCAGTTCTAATAGGAGTATCTCAGACAGAGAACCCGGTTCATTCTCTTTTTGCGCTATTGCCCTTGTTTATCTTCCTGGTTCTGGACACTTACTACTTGTCACTGGAACTCAGATTTCGTAAATCCTACAATTGTTTTGTAGAAGGGCTCCATAAAGAGGCGTTACGCGACTCGGCGCTGTACGATATTCGTCCGATTGGCTCCAAGCCGAATCACGTCTTGAGGAGTCTGAAGTCGTCTTCAATATTGTTTTTCTATCCGACGCTCGGAGTTATGGTGATGGTCGTCTGGTTGGTCAGGAGTCACTACTGAGGGATGGCAGTGCAGCAAATTCCAAGACATAATGTATTCATCAGCTATCACGAAGTGGATAGAGAGTATAAAGACAGATTCGTCCAACTGATGGATGACTACATAATCGACAGATCGGTGAAAGTTGACGATCTGGATGACACCGATCTCGGAGTAGAGTCCATTCGTCGCAACATTCGTGATTCTTTCATCCGCTACGCCACGGTGACCGTTGTCCTTGTAGGTCCTTCCACTTGGCAACGAATGTACGTGGATTGGGAAATCAGTTCGAGTCTGCTCTGTGTGGAAGCTAGATCCAGACGCGGACTCTTAGGTATTTTGCTCCCTAATCATCCGAACTACTGCTCAAAAGGAGACAACATCAACTATCGCCTGGTTCCACCGAGGTTAGCGGACAATTGCGGTGGGGATGATCCCTATGCGCGTATCTACAAGTGGCCGCAGTTATGGAATTCAGAACATGTTCAACAATGGATTCACGAGGCGTTTAATCGAAGAGATGGAGCGCCGCCAGACAACAGCCGGAGAAATTTCAAGCGCAATAGAAGCGGTGACTGCTTGCGCGGCTGGCAGCATTAGAAATTGACTCAACCTCGCTCACTCTAAGTAAGCGGCCTCGCGTTCAGCCAGGAATCGCGCCAGCGCGCCTGGAGAGGGTTCACCAGGCTCAATAGGACGCTTCGGTTCGCCCGAACTCCTCAGAATACCCCGATGCCGTAATTCTTTCATACGGCGTTCCATGGTGTACTTCCTGGGCTTGAGCGGTCGGATCTCCGCGACGATTTTCCCGTCACAGGCTATGTTCGCCGCTCCGCCCTTACGCACATGTTCCAAAACCCAGCGAGGATCTGACTTCAGGTCTGATATGGTGAATGTGATCTTCATAATAGAACTATCATAGCCAGCCTGTGCAGGCTAAACAAGCTGTTCACACAAGCACTGAAACATATACTTGAGTATGCAGGACTCAGCCTGCGCCGAGGTTAAGAACGCCCCGACGCAGGCAGTAGGATTGAGTCCGGCTACACAGGCATAGTGCGACCGCTGTGGGCGCGGCCTGCCTCGGCGGTGGCTTCGCCCAGAGGGCCGCCGGACGACACGACCCTGACGCCCTCGTCTATCTTCGCGCCGATGGTGTCCGGCGTCGCGCCTTCCAGGAAGGCGATACCGGCGTTCTTGCACGCCTTGCGGACGCGCTCCCTGGCTTCCCAGAGCTCATCGGGCCAGGGCTCGCCCGGGGCGTTCTTGTAGCCCATGGACATGCTCATGTCGCCCGGCCCCCACTCGGCGAAGGCTATGCCCGGCACCTGAGTCGTCACCTCGACGTTGAGCAATGCGCGGGTATTCTCGATCTTCAGTCCGAGCATGAGCTCGCCGTCCGGGTTCAGCGGCCACGGGTCGGCTTTGTCCAGGTACTCATCTATGGATACCCCCCAGATAGGGGCGGCGGAAGCCTGACCCGCCGAGCCGCGCCTGCCCACATCCAGCCCCTTGCCGACTCCGATGGTCTGGAAGGGGTAGCGGCAGGACTCCACGAACGCCTTCACCGCATCCGGCGTCTCCGCGTGGCACATCAGGATGCCATGCACGCCGCGCGCGAGTATCTGCCTGAACTGCCATGCGTTCGCGCGAACTATGTCTCCGCTCGCGCCGTCCACGGGTACTTCCACCACGACAGCGGGCGTGCGATGGCCGCTGTTGGTCGGGCCTCCGGCCACCAGGCCCTCCATGAACTGTTGGAGGCCCGGCATATCGAAAGATCCGTGCTCCATTCCCACGTTGATGTAGTCGGCATAGGTGGAGACCATCTCCTTGCCGCCCTCGTAGCTGAGATTGGCTCCCGTGTGTCCGCCGGTGTAGTAGATCGGCTGATCCTGTTCCAGAAGCTCGATTGCTCTATTGATTCGACTCATCGTTCACCTCTTGGGTTTAATTTCGAGGGAAGTCTATCACGGCAGTCGAAAGATTGGGAATTCGGGAAGGGCTTTGAATCAGGGCAATCGCATCTGGATTTCGGTCCGAGTATAAATTCAGTTGATATATACCAACAGGAACCAGATTTCTGAAACTGGTGAAAACTGGCGCCGATATCTGTTAGCAAACTGGTCGAAAACTGGTACCAGTTTTTAGGGAGGAACTGGTTGAAACTGGTCTGTTTCAACCAGTTTAGACCAGTTTTCGCCTATCATCGGATGTTTCCGGTTGTCTGACATATACGACCATTTATAGTTCTCTCGCTTACCTCGTGTTTTGTGGGTCCGCCGAATATGAGTAGATGATAGCATATAGCAGCACATTTGTGCCATAGGGTATGCACGAATTGATGCCGTATCAGTCTGGTCGGTAAAGGGGATCACCCTCACCCTAGCCCTCTCCCAAAGGGAGAGGGGATTTTAACCCCACGGGTAACGCCAACTAAGTTGATACAGGTTCGCACGAATTAGACGTGATTGCCTTGGGCTTTGAATCCGAACGCCCGCGTCCTGTACTATTTTAGAACATGGAGATAGTGCAATCATGCTTGAGCGAATGAGAGCGGTGGAAGAGCGGTCCGAGGATCTGGACCGCATGATGGCAGACCCGGAGATCGCGGTGGACTACAGCCGCATACAGGAACTTGCCAAGGAGCAGGCGCAGCTCCGGGACGTGGTGGAGTTGTCGCGCGAACTGCGCGCAATCGAGTCCGAGGCGAATGACCTGGAGATGATGCTCAGGGAGGAGTCCGACCCCGAGTTGACCGAACTCGCGCGGGAAGAGCTTGCCGAATTGGAGACGCGCCAAGAGAACACCGAACAGGCTCTCAAGCTCGCGCTCATCCCGAAAGACCCGAACGACGACAAGAACGTCATAGTGGAGATACGCGCGGGTACGGGTGGAGACGAAGCGGGGCTGTTCGCGGCGGACCTGTACAGGATGTACAACAGGTATGCCCAGCGCAGGAACTGGAAGACCGAGGTCATTGATCTCAACGAGACCGGAATCGGCTCGGTGAAGGAGGTCGTCTTCGAGGTGAAGGGCAGGGGCGCCTACTCGCGCCTGAAGCACGAGAGCGGCGTTCACAGGGTCCAACGCGTCCCGGTCACCGAGTCGAGCGGCAGGATTCATACGTCGGCGGCGACCGTCGCGGTGCTGCCTGAAGCCGAGGAAGTTGACGTCGAGGTCAACAACGAGGACCTCCAGATAGACGTGTTCCACGCGTCCGGACACGGCGGCCAGAACGTCCAGAAGGTGGCGACCGCCATCCGAATCACCCACAAGCCTACGGGGATAGTAGCGATATGCCAGGACGAGCGCAGCCAGCTCAAGAACAAGGAGAAGGCAATGTCCGTCCTGCGCTCACGGATTCTGGCGCAGGAGATGGAGCGGCAGCAGCGAGAACGCTCCGACGTGCGCCGATCCCAGGTCGGCAGCGGAGACAGGTCGGAGCGGGTCAGGACGTACAACTTCCCCCAGAGCCGGATCACGGACCACCGTATCGGCCTGACCGTACACAGCCTCGCCCAGTCGCTGGACGGCGACATTGACAGCATAATCGAGGCTCTCCTGGAAGAGGAACAAACCCAGAAACTCGCCAACGTCCAGGCTTGATTGCCATAAATCCCCTCTCCCTCGAAGGGAGAGGGCTAGGGTGAGGATGATACAATCTCCCAACAGATTGACATAGATTCAATCTCCCCGTCGGAACGCCGCACCCTGAGTAGAAGCCTGGAATTCACCCGAAACACTCTGTTCGGTAACGGAATACCAGAATGGCAAATCGAGGCCGACGTTCTTCTCAGGCATGTCCTCAGAGTAGCCAGATCGGACTTCCTCTCCCTGGTGTACGGCGGAGACGCCCGCCTTACCCACACCCAGCTACACAGGCTGGACACATTCATCACAAGAAGAATCGGCGGAGAGCCGCTGGCCTATATCACCGGACAGCGTGAGTTCTACGGCCTCGACCTCGAGGTGAATGAGAACGTGCTGATTCCCCGCCAGGAGACCGAGCTTCTCGTCGAGTTGACGCTGGGGTATCTCGCAAACAGGGATGAGGGACACGAACCGCCGACGGTCGTGGACGTTGGGACGGGATCGGGCGCGGTCGCGCTGGCAGTAGCGGCGCACGCAGATAACGCCAGGGTCGTCGGAGTAGAAATCAGCCCGTCCGCCCTGACCATTGCGATACGTAACAGAGACAGGCTGTCCAGAAGCGGTGTAGAGTTCGTCCTGGGCGACCTGCTGACGGCGATAACCAGGCCGGTTGACGTAATCGTATCCAACCCACCCTACATACCCAGCGGTACGCTGCCTACACTCGCAGTCGAGGTACGACGCGAGCCACGCGGGGCATTGGACGGTGGAACCGACGGCCTTGACCATTTCCGCAGGCTGGCGACCCAGGCAAGCGAAAGACTAGCCCCGGGCGGCGTACTGATAGTGGAGCTTATGCCTGAGCAGATGGACGCCGCCATGGAAATCGCGCGCCGAACGATGCCCAACATCGCATTGGTGAGTACACGCCCCGACCTCATGGGAAACAGGCGCGCCCTCGTCGCCGAGATGCGCTAGGAGGCATCTGACAATTGGTTGTCGGCAACTTCGCTTGAACCTGTATCAGTTTGGTTGGTAGGGAAGTCACCCCCATCCTAACCTTCCCCCATCAAGGGGGAAGGGAATTTTCTTGCCACAGGCAACACCGACTAAATTGGTACAGCATCACTTCGCTTTATTTCCTTGCCTTCATCCGAAAATTAGAATACATTGAAATGAGGTATGGAGAATCGGCCCATAGAGAATCGGCGCGAGTCTGCACTGACGGTACGCAGGGAGGCTCGTCCTTTCTACGCAGCCCTGTTCGTGTTGCAGACATTCGTCCTAGTAGGGCGACGATTCTATCTCGCGCTGGTAGAGGAGTCGGAGGGCACGTTCTGGCAGGCATTGTCGGCGGCGTTTAACGAAGGAAAGTTCTTCGACATTGCCGCGATCAGCCTGAGCGAACTGGAACGCGATGGCGCGAAAGCGGTGATAAGCACGATTGTGTTGATGGAGGCATGGGACGCCATGATGGCAACGAGAGACGCTGTAAACGACTGGCTTGAAAAGCGCAGGGAGAAAGCGCGCGCAGAAGGTCAGGCCGAAGGCCAGGCGGCAGAACGCGCCGCATGGCTGGCGTGGTACAAGCGATGGGAAGACGCCCAGGCCCGAAACGAGCCGTTCGACGAACCGCCTCCCGGCTCAGACGATGACTAAGGATCGTATTTCTGGCAGACGCTTGCGTCTGCCAGAAATACGGAAAACTAATAGCTGACTACTGAAATCCCGCTAGCGCTTCGTCCACTGCTTGGCCTTGCGAGCGCGGGCGAGTCCGTACTTCTTGCGCTCCTTCTCGCGGGCGTCGCGGGTAAGCAGGCCCGCTCTCTTGAGCGGCGTTCTCAGCGATGGGTCGGCGATCTGGAGCGCCCGCGCGATTCCGTGACGCAACGCTCCCGCCTGGCTTACGACGCCCCCGCCTCGTATCTTGGCCACGATGCGGAACTGGCCGTGGGTTCCCGTCACGTCCATGGGCTGATCAATAAGTTGCTGCCAGGAGTCCCAGGGGAAGAACTCTTCCAGGGGCTTTCCGTTCACCTGATTCGCGCCCGAGTCGGTATAGAGCCGGACCTGGGCGACCGAGGTCTTTCGCTTTCCAATCGCGTAGTAGTAGTGCTGCTGGCTCTGCTGAACCATTTACGCCCCCTTCCCTGCCGATACCTGAGCCTCGTGCGGATGGCTCGTTCCGGTGTAAATCTTTAGTCGCTTCAACATCTTCCTGCCCAGCGAATTCTTGGGCAGCATACCCTTCACCGCCTGGCGGATCACACGGTCGGGGTGCCTGTCCATCACCTGCTCCATGGTGCGCTCGGTCAGGCCGCCGTGGTAACCGCTGTGCCGGTAGTACATCTTCTGACTCATCTTGTTGCCGGTGACCCGTATCTTGTCAGCGTTGAGCACGATTACGTAGTCGCCGGTGAGCAGATGCGGCACGTACAGAGGGTTATGCTTGCCGTTCAGGATCGCCGCGATTTGCGACGCAATCCTTCCGAGCGTCTGTCCCTCGGCGTCGACGACGTGCCACTTCGGGTTCAGATCGGACGACTTGGTCTCGTATGGCTTCGAACTTGTAACCATTTTGATCTATTCCTCATATCGCGGAGGAAAATCCGCGTACTTCACGCTTACCAGGCACAATCCCTGCGGAGGCAGGGAGCGCGCTACCGGAGCGTCCTCCGCTCTCAAAATCTGTTTTCTGACATCCTCTAATTTCAATCTTCTGGAGCCCACATCTACGAGCGCCCCTGCCATCCGCCTCACCTGTCTTGGCAGGAAGGCGTTTCCCTCGATCTCCACCTGTATGAAAGCCTTGTCGGGCTTCAGGTCTATCCCGTAGATCCTGCGAACCGTGCTGGCTTCGGGACGCTCCAGCGGGCCGCCGAAGTTGGCGAAATCGTGAGCGCCCACCATCAGCGAGGCCGCTTCCCGCATCGAGTCCAGGTTCAGAGGCGGTCGCACCTGGTGGGAGTTGTGTCTCCACACCGGCGACCTGACCTTCGACACGAGCAGCGTGTACCGGTACAGGCGGCTGATCGCGTCGCGCCTCGGATCGAAATCTGGCCTCACCCGGTGCGCCTCTCTTACCACTATATCCTGCGGCAGCCGCGCGTTCAGCGCGTTCAGGAAGGTGTCCGGCGGATAGTTCGCGTCGGTGTCGAAGGCCACCACCTGCCCGAGTGCGTGAACACCCGCGTCGGTGCGGCCCGCGGCCTTTATCCTGACCGGCTGCCCGGTGAGGGATTGTATTGCTTTTTCAATCTGCTGCTGTACGGTGGGAGCGTTCTCCTGGTACTGGAATCCGCTGTACCCCTTTCCGTGGTATTCGACGATCATCGCCACGCGCATCGCCGTATATTCCTGTATGGGCCGCTCGCGCGGGGTTAAACCAGTTCCACCAACGCCATCTCAGCGGCGTCGCCCTTCCTCTTGCCCAGCTTGTACGAGCGAGTGTAGCCGCCTTCACGGTCCTCGTATCGCTCTGCCAGTTCGTCGAAGACCTTGCGCACGGCGTCCTTGTCGGTGAGCAGCGCAGCGGCCTGCCGGCGATGATGCAGCGATCCCTTCTTGCCAAGCGTTATGACCTTCTCGGTCATGCGCCTCGCCTCGGTCGCCTTCGCCTCGGTGGTCTTCAGAGTCTCGTTGAGAATCAGGTTGGTCGCCATACCTCTGAGCATCAGCATTCGATGCTGCGTGGGGCGTCCCAGCTTCTTCCCCGAAAGCCGGTGTCTCATTTTCGATCAACTCCCGCTAATAGTGCGACAACTTAGTCGTGATGGATATTCAGATTCCTATTTATCCCCTCTCCCAAAGGGAGAGGGTTAGGGTGAGGGTAGATAGTCATTTAGTCGCCGGAGGCGACAGCTTCCTTTTCCTTTTCCTCTTCCTGCGCCTCCTCCGGTTCAACGTCCGGCGGCAGCAGGTCGTTCTCTCTCAGTTTGTCGTACAGTTCGTTGTAGGACTTTTCGCCGAAGTTCCTGATGTTCATCAGCTCGTCCTTGCTGCGGTCCAGCACTTCGCCGACCTTGTTTATGCCGTCGCGCTTCAGGCAGTTGAGCGTGCGCGAACTGAGGTCCAGCCGCTCTATCGGTATGTTGTACTGCTCCGCCTGGAGCTTATTGGCGACGAGCGGTACGCCCTCGGGGCTGTCCTGCACGCCCTCGGTCACATTGGTAAACAGGAAGAACTGGTTGACCAGGATGTTGGAAGCGCTCCTGAGCGCCTCGACGGGCCTGATCGAGCCGTCCGTCCATATCTGGAGGGCCAGTCGTTCGTAGTCGGTGCGCTGTCCCACGCGAGTGCGCTCCACAGTGTAGTTCACCTTCCTGATTGGCGTGAATATCGCGTCTATCGGAAGCACGCCGATGCACTGCCCTTCGTCCTCTATCGCCTCCTTGTAGCCCTTTCCTCGCTCGACATTCATCTCGAGCGACAGCTTGGCGTCTGTGGAGTCAAGTGTAGCCAGGTGCAGGTCCGGGTTCACCACTTCGAAGTCCGCGGAGGCCATGATGTCGGCGGCGCTCACCTGCCCCTCGCCCGCGACTTCCAGGCGTAGCTTGCCGGGCCTGTCAACCTCCGACCGCAGCCTGATGGCCTTGACGTTCAGCAGAATTTCAGTCACCTGTTCCTTGACGTTCGAAATGGTCTCGTACTCGTGCTGAACGCCTTCTATCTTGACGGATGTTATCGCGGTCCCCTCGAGGCCGCTGTAGAGTATGCGGCGCATCGGATTTCCGAGCGTGACTCCATACCCGGGCTCCAGCGGCTCGATTACAAACTCGCCGTATCTGTCCTCATCCACCTCGATCCGTATGCTTGGGTCCTGTACCGGCTCTTCCTCCTCATAGGGGATCTCCGGCATAAATGTTGTCATGTCATAGACCATCCGCCACTCTCCTTAACGAAACATCCTGACAGCGATTGAAGGACGTCACTTCGAGTAGAACTCGATCACCAGCCTGGCGTCTATTCCGGTTTCGATCTCCGCGATGTCGGGCAGAGAGGCCACCTCGCCACTCAGGTTCGCCACATCGAGCCTGAGCCAGGGCGGAACGGGCCTTTTGGGAAGTCCGTCCGTCAGGTCCTGTATGAACTGGGGCGGAGAAGCGCCGTTCGAGCCGACACGCTTCCACGAGATCACGTCTCCGGGTTCGACCAGGTAAGACGGGATGTCCATGCGTCGCCCGTTGACGGTAAAGTGCCCGTGGTTCACAAGCTGCCTTCCCTGCTGCCTGGAGTCGGCCATCGAAAGCCGGTAGATCACGTTGTCCAGCCTTGTCTCAAGCACCTGAAGCAGGTTGTCGCCGGTCACGCCGGGACGGTTGCGCGCCATATCGAAATACTTCCTGAACTGTCGTTCCAGCACTCCGTAGGTGAAGCGCGCCTTCTGCTTCTCGCGAAGCTGGAGCGCCCACTCCGAGGGCCTGCGACGCCTGGGAGTCGAATCTCCGGGCGGCCTCCTCCTGCGCTCCACGGCGCAACGCGGGGTATAGCATCGTTCGCCCTTCAGAAAGAGCTTCTCGCCTATGCGCCGGCATTTCCGGCAAACTGCGTCCTTATATCTCGCCATCAGCCTTCCTTGTCTCTATTCCTTCTGCTACGCGCGCTCGTATCCCATTTCCGTGGACAAGCGCTCTATATCGTAATTCTCTTTTCTGACTCTCAAATCATAGTAAAGCAAAGTTGTCGCTATAAAAGTCACCGGCGCTACCAGTATCGAGACTACCCTGTTCATAACGATCCCGATTGCCGAAGAAGCGGACGATTGCGCTTCGCCCGAAACTGCCGCCCCCAGGATAAAAGATGGTATGGACAGCGCGAAGAATAGTCCCAGAACCACGAAACCATAGATCAGCAGGTGGCCCAATACTCGCAGTTTGCTTCCCTGGAGCAGTTCGGAAGCGCGTCTGAACGCGCTCGTCGAACGGTATCCTTCGACTATGATCGCGGGCATTATCGCGACCAGGTAGATGGTGAATATCAACAGAGCCACCATGACGGCGATTACTATTCCGGCCCCCAGCAGCGCGCTCAACGCCGCCTCGGTCTCCAGCGTTTCCGCCGTCGTCGTAGGCTCGACCACTCCCTGTATGTTGATGGCCTGCCAGATCAGCGCCGCGAACAGCGCTCCCACTATGAGCGCGGGGATCGCCACCGACACTATGCGCCAGGTAACCCGTATGTAGCTGCGTTCCACCGATATATCGTTGACCAGCAAGTGCTGTCCAACCGCGAATATCATCGCGCCATACACCAGCATGGAAGCCATCGCGTCTATGACGCTAACGCCCACCAGACCCCAGTCGCTGTTCGGAGCAACCAGACTCAGAAGCAGTTCGAGAACGCCTATCGGAACCTGGATAACCGCCACAAGGACGATAAACTTCCTGAAGTGACGCCAGTAGATACTGAACGTATCCCCCAGTATGTCCATCACGCCGCGTTCTATAAGTTGTCTGTCCCTCCTCTGTTCATCTAGCATTCGATCACCAACACCGCGGCACGGACTACACCCGGCGACGCTTGGGAGGTCTGCATCCGTTGTGCGGAATCGGGGTTACGTCCTTGATGGACGTCACGAGGATGCCCGCGCCCTGGAGCGCGCGTATGGCCGCCTCGCGTCCCGAACCCGGCCCCCGAACGTACACTTCCACCTGCCGGATTCCGTGCTCCATGCCCTTGCGAGCGGCGTCCTCGCCGGCGCGCTGGGCTACGAAAGCCGTTGACTTTCTGGACCCGCGAAACCCTACGGTTCCCGAGCTTCCCCAGGCAATCGGGTTGCCCTGTGGGTCGGTAATCGTGATTATCGTGTTGTTGAACGTGGACTGGATATACGCTCTGCCCACCGGGATGGACTTGCGCTCTCTTCGTCGCGCTCTCGGTCTTCTTGCCATAGCCTGCTATTTCCTTACACTGCCTACACCATGAATTTCGGCGGCAAACTGCCCATTCGTCATTCCCGCGAAAGCGGGAACCCCGAAGGGCTCGCCGCTCGGCAATCCATCAAGCGCAATCCACCGAAACACTGTGAATTGGCGCTACTTCTTGGTAGTCGTTCGCCCGCGTCCGGCGACAGCCACGCGCTTGCTGCGCTTGGCCCTCGCATTCGTCTTCGTTCGCTGTCCGCGCACCGGCAGGTTGCGCCTGTGCCTCAGACCGCGATACGAGCCTATGTCTATCAGGCGACGAATGTTCATATTGACTTCGCGCCTGAGGTCGCCTTCGACCATCTTCTCGCGATCTATGATCTCGCGGATGCGCGTAAGCTGAACATCCGACAGGTCTCTCACCTTAGGATTGTCCAGCACGCCTGCCTTCTCGCAGACATCCTTCGCCTGGTGAGGGCCTATGCCATAGATGCTTCTGAGCGAGATCTCCACTCGCTTATTGTCAGGGATATTGACTCCCGATACTATCGCCATGTTCTTGCATCCCTTCCGTTCCTAATCCCGCAGAACCCGTCATTCCTGCGAAAGCGGGAACCCACTAGAACCACTGTCATTCCCTAGCCCTGCCGCTGCTTGTGCCTGGGGTTTTCGCAGATGACCATCACCCGTCCGTGGCGTCTGATCACCTTGCATTTGGCGCATCTAACCTTAACCGATGCCGAAACCTTCATGTCAGCCTCTTCTCAATCGGCTATACAAGCCGTGTTATTCCGCTTTGTCTTGCTTCAGGCTACCTGAAGCGGTAGGTAATCCTTCCGCGCGTCAGGTCGTAGGGAGATAGTTCTACCAGAACTTTGTCTCCGGGCAGCACGCGGATAAAGTTCAGCTTCAGTTTGCCCGACACATAGGCCAAGACCTTGTGCTCGTTGGCAAGCTCTACCCTGAAACTGGCATTGGGAAGGGACTCGGTTACCGTGCCCTCTACCTCGATAGCCTCTTTCTGCTTCTTCGCCATCAGACTCCTTTCGGGTGTCCACCCGTCGTCTATGTAAAGCGGGTCGTTACTACGGGGCCTCTGTCCGTAACGATAACCGTATCTTCAAAATGCGCCGAAAGGCTCCCGTCGGCGGTGGACACCGTCCACCCGTCCTCCAGGACTTTCGTCTCAGATGTTCCTATATTCAGCATCGGCTCTATCGCCAGCCCCATCCCCTTGCGTATCAGGGCGCCGTCGCCCGCCTTTCCATAATTCGGGACCTGAGGCTCCTCGTGCATGTCATAGCCGATTCCGTGTCCTACATAATGTTTCACCAGATAATAGCCGCGTCCCTCGGCGTACCTCTGGATCGCGTTGGATATATCCCCTATCCTGGCTCCGGCCCTTACCTTAGCGATTCCCCTGTCCAGCGACTCTTTAGTAGCGTCCATCAGCCGCTGGCAGTCTTTGCTGATCTCTCCGATTCCCACTGTAAGCGCGCTGTCCCCGTGAACGCCGCCGTAATAAGCTCCGACATCCACGCTCAGAATGTCGCCTTCCTTCAATCTTCTCCGGCTCGGTATGCCGTGAACTATCTCGTCGTTCAGCGATGCGCATATCGTCGCCGGAAATGCGTAGGCCATGGACATCCCCGGGTTGTACCCCTTGAACGAAGGTATCGCGCCCAGCTTTCTGATAGTGTCCTCGGCTATGGCGTCCAGTTCCCTGGTCTCCATTCCGGGCGCCGCGGCCTCTACCATGTTCGCTTTGGCGTGCGCGACGATCTGACCCGCCTCGATCATCATTCTCAGGTCACGGCGCGACTTTATCGTTATTCCTCCTGAACTACGGCTCCGACGGGCCATACAAGCTATCTTCCTCCAGGCTGACCGTAATCTACTCACTCGCCCGTCATTCCCGCTATTCCACCGTCATTCCCGCGAAAGCGGGAATCCATAATCCGGCGATCCACCACTCTACCAAAAACAGACGATAAGTTTACATAAAATCCAACGTTCCCAACAAATCATGCGCTCACGACTGACTGAAGCGCGTCGCTCACCGATTCAACGGGCTGTTCGCCATCCACGTCGGAGAGTATTCCGGCCTCGCGGTAGTAGTCCAGAATCGGCTGCGTCTCCTGGTTATAGACCTCGATGCGCCTGGCGACCACCTCGGCTTTGTCGTCGTCGCGCTGGTACAGGCTTCCGCCGCAGTCGTCGCACTTGCCCTCGACCGATGGAGGCGATGAGTTCAGGTTGTAAGGGATCTGGCACTCGCCGCATATAATCCGTCCGCCGAGCCTGCGAACAAGCTCGTCGTCCGACACGCCGATGAGGATGACGTGATCAATGCCGCCCCTGTCCGATAGCGCGTCATCGAGAGCCTGAGCCTGAGCCTGTGTCCTGGGAAAACCGTCCAGCACGAAGCCACCGGAGTGGTCCGGATCCTCGATCCACTCCATTATCATGCCGATGGTCACGTCGTCCGGCACGTACACGCCCTTTTCCATGTACGAGCGCGCCAGTTGTCCGAGCTCGGTGTTCCGTCGCTGGTGGTCCCTGAAGAGGTCGCCGGAGGATACGGAGTACACGCCAAGCTGCTCGGCCAGATTGGCCGCCTGCGTGCCTTTGCCGGACCCCGGCGGTCCCATGAGGATTACGTTCAATTCAGTTCTGACTCCGTGCCTTCCGTCATTCCCGCGAAAGCGGCAACCCACTCATTCATAATTCTCAATTTACCGTATGAAGCCCTCGTAATTGCGCATGAGCAATTGCGATTCGAGCTGTCTCATCGTGTCGAGCGCGACGCCGACCATAATCAGCAGACTCGTGCTGGAAAGCGTGAGCGCCCTGACGTTGGTAGCCAGCGCAACGAAATACGGCAGGATGGCGATGATTCCCAGGAACAGAGCTCCGCCCCAGGTTATTCTGATTATGACCCGGTTCAGATATTCCTGGGTCGGTCTGCCGGGCCTGATTCCCAGGATGAACCCGCCGTTTCTCTGGAGGTTCTCCGCCAGGTTCTGCTGCTGGAATATCACCAGCGTATAGAAGAACGTGAAGATCACCACCAGGATGAACACCGCTATCCAGTACGGTAAGTTGGACGGGTCGAGCGTGTCCGTAAAGAATCTGGCCAGACGGGTGAAGAACGAGTCCGACAGCGGATTCTGGAAGTAGCTGAATATCGTAGCGGGCAGAATGATTATGCTGAAGGCGAAGATGAGCGGAATCATTCCCGCGCTGTTCACGCGCAGCGGCAGGAACGTCGAGCCGGACTGCCTCTGCATCTGGCCGCCCCTGTATATGCTGCGTCCATACTGGACGGGTATGCGCCGCTGGGCCTCGTTGAACAGCACTATCACATAGATGATACCGAAGGCGAATAGCGCAAGCAGAAGCAGGCCCGCGCCTGGATTGTTGTCCAGCAACCCCTGCCCAACCATAGTCGGGAAGCCGGCGACGATGCCGCCGAATATGATCAGCGAGATGCCGTTGCCGAGCCCGCGCTCGGATATAAGCTCACCGAGCCATACCAGGAACATCGTTCCCGCAACCATGGACATGAGCATTGCGAGCGTGCCTATGTTCAGGCCGAAATCTACGCCCGGCAGAACGCCGGACTGCCTGAGCAGTGTAAGCTGTCCCCAAGATTGGAGGAAGGCGATGGGCACAGTCGCGTAGTGCGTAATCTGGTTGATGCGCTGCCGCCCGTAGTCTCCCTCCTGGGAGAGCGCCTTCAGGCTTGGCACCGCCGGGACCAGGATCTGCATTACGATGGACGCGGTGATGTACGGGTACACACCGATAGCGGCCACGCTCAGGTTGGCCAGCGCGCCTCCGCTGAACAGGTTCAGAAAACCCAGAAGTTCCTGCTGCTGAAACGCCTGGGACAATGCCTGGGTGTCCACACCCGGTACCGGGATCTGGGCGACGAATCGAAACACGACTAGCATCGCCAGCGTGAACAGTATCCTCGCGCGCAGGTCGGGGACCCGCATCGCGTCTATCATGGACTGTATTAGCTGCGGCCTCGAAGACTGTTGCTGTGCTCTTGCTGCCTGCGCCTGGCGCATTAACTGGACTCCTAGATACTCCCCGCGTGGGGAATCAGGGGCTACACTAATCCAAAACCGTTACAGATCCGCCCGCGGCCTCGATCTTCTGCCTTGCGGACGCCGAGAAGCGCTGCGCGGAAATAGTTATGGCCACGTCTATCTCGCCCCTGCCAAGTACCTTGACCGGGTTCCTGAGATCTTTGACGAAACCGACCTGTTTCAGCACTTCCGGCGTTACCTCGCTGTCCTCCGGGAACAGGGATAGCTGGTCAACGTTCACCACGCTGTATTCCTGGCGGAATATATTGTTGAATCCGCGTATGCTCGGAAGGCGTTTGAGCAGGGATAGCTGCCCGCCCTGGAACTTGGTCATCGGGCCTTTGCCGCTGCGCGACTTCTGCCCTTTCAGACCACGGCCTGAGTATGTGCCTCTTCCGCTGCCGTCGCCCCGGCCAACGCGCCTTCTGTTCTTCTTTGCCCCTTTCGGGGATGTCATAAGATGCTGCTGCATTTTGTATCCGTCGCCTGTTCTGAAACTATCCTCAAAATCCCTTCTCCCTCGATGGGAGAGGGCTAGAGCCTGCCCCGTACCGCGATACGGGGGTGAGGGTGACTCCCTCAACTCCTAATTCTTAATTGATAATTCTCAATTCCCGTCCGATTCGACCGGCCTCACCTCGACCAGGTGCCGTACCTTATGGACCACTCCCATTATGGAAGGCGTGTCCTCATGCTCGACCGTCTGGTGAAGTCGCCTGAGTCCGAGGCCCTCGATGGCCCGCTTCTGCGAACTCTCGTAGCCAATCGCGCTCTTCTTCCAGGTTATAGCTATTTTCGCCATATCTTAAGAACTTTCCTGCTGAATCCCCTCTCCCTCATGGGAGAGGGCTAGAGCCTGCCCCGTACCGCGATACGGGGGTGAGGGTGTTCATCTCTATTATTACGAACTTTCCTGCTGAGGCTGGGCCGCCGCCTCTGCCGCAGCCGCCTCTCTCTCGGCCTGTCGCGCCGCGCGGCGTTCAGCCTGTATCCGCTGACGTTCCTTGACTTCCTCGACCGTCTGTCGCCTTCTGGCGAATTCCTGTTCTGGAAGTCTCATCTTCTTCAGGCCCTCGAACGTAGCCTTGACCACGTTGACCGGGTTGTTGCTGCGCCTGGACTTGGTAAGTATGTCACGGACGCCGGCGAGCTCCACCACCGCGCGAACCGAACCGCCGGCTATGACGCCGGTGCCGGGCGCGGCGGGCTTGAGCATTACCAGTGAGCCGCCGTACTTGGACATTACCTCGTGCGGAATGGTCGAGCCCTGGAGCGGGACGGTTATCATATTGGCCTTCGCCTTGACGGTCCCTTTCCTCACGGCGTCTGGAACCGCGTCCGCCTTGCCCATGCCTATGCCGACGTGTCCTTCGCCGTCTCCGACGACGACCACGGCATTGAACCTGAGATGACGGCCGCCCTTGACGACCTTGGCGACACGGGATATTCGGACGACCCTCTCTACGAGGGGCATCTCCTCCTGGTCTTCCTGATCTCGCCTTTGCGAGAAATTCATAGTCATTAGAAAACCAGCCCTCCCTTGCGCGCGGCGTCGGCCAGCGCCTTTGCCCTGCCGTGATACTTGAAGCCGCCCCGGTCGAAGACCACGCTCTTGATTCCCTTATCCAGGGCGCGCTCGGCTATGGCGCTGCCCACCAGCGCGGCTACCTCGGACTTGGGCTTGCCGCCGTTTATCCGTCCTCTCACGTCCGGGTCCAGGCTCGACGCCGCTGCCAGGGTATGACCCTGCGCGTCGTCTATTATCTGGACGTAGATATTATTCAGGCTGCGGAACACCGCCATGCGCGGACGCTCTGCGCTTCCGAACACCTTCCTGCGGACCCGCTTGTGACGCACCTGACGGCGCGTCTTTCGCACTCTTGCCTTAGCCACCCTATGCTCTCCTGGCACTCTTGCCGGGCTTGAGATGCACTATCTCGCCGGAGTATCTAATCCCCTTGCCCGTATATACGTTGGGAGGACGGACTTTTCTTATCTCAGCCGCCAACTGCCCAACCGCTTGTTTGTCTATTCCCCTCACGTGAATCCGGTTGTTGCCCTCGACCTCGAGGGTTATTCCGTCCGGGGGGTCAATATCAACCTGGTGGCTGAGCATCACGCTCAGCGTAATGCCTTTGCCGTTCTGCGCCACGCGGTACCCGACGCCAACGAGATCGAGAACCTTCTCGAAACCGTTGCTCGTTCCCAGCACCATGTTGTTTATGAGGCTGCGGGTGAGTCCATGCAGCGCCTTATGCTCGTTGGAGTCGCTCGGTCTGGCGACAACGACGGCGCCGTTGTCCCTAGACAGCCCCATTTCGGGATGGAAGGTCTGTGTAAGCTCGCCGCGCGGGCCCTTCACGGTCACCTGCTGGCCGGCGATCTGCACATCCACTCCCGCTGGAAGCGCAATCGGCTGATTTCCTACTCTGGACATACCAATCTCCTTACCAGACGTAACACAGAAGCTCGCCGCCGACACCAAGACGCCATGCCTGCCGCCCGGTCATCACACCCTGGGAAGTCGAGAGCATCGCCACTCCTATGCCGCCGTAGTACCTGGGAATCTCGCCCTTGCCGACATACACGCGCAGCCCGGGCTTGCTAACTCTCTTGAGGCCCATTATCGAAGGCTCGCTCCGGCTCCTGTAATGAAGCCGTATTCGGATGGTCGCCTGGGGCGTTCCCTGCCTGACGAGATCGTAGCTTTCTATAAAGCCTTCCTCGGTCAGGATTCTGGCCATCTCGCCCTTTATCTTGGAGGCCGGGATGTTGACCGTCTCGTGTCGCGCGTTTACCGCGTTGCGGATGCGCGTTAGCATATCCGCTATCGGATCTGTTACTGACATTCTTTTTCGTCCCTCTACCAGCTGGCCTTGCGAACTCCGGGAAGAAAGCCCTTAAGAGCCATATCCCGGAACGATATGCGCGACAGACCGAAATGTCTTATATAACCGCGCGGTCTGCCGGTTGCCGAATCACGATTGCGCACCCGGTTCGGATTGGCGTCTCTGGGCAAACGCGCCAGCGCGCGCCGCGCCTCCATCCGGTCCTCCTGGGGCAGGCTTATGTCGTTGGCGATGGCCTTCAACTCCGCCCTGACCGGGGCGTACTTGGCGACCGTCCTCAGGCGACGTTCGTTCTTCGCTATCGCAGACTTCTTGGCCACTATCTCTTCTCCAAATAGTCCCGTCATTCCCGCGAAAGCGGGAATCCATACATTTCAGTTCCTATGCACAAATAAATATCCTCTGCCGCAATCCTAGATCATGGCCCTAGAATTCCCTCTGGGCCTGTCCAGGCCGCGCGAACGGCATACCCATCAGTTCCAGCAGCCGTAGGCCCTCCGCGTCGTTCGGCGCGGTATTGACTATGACTATCTGAAGACCGCGCATACGGTCCACCGCGTTATAGTCAATCTCCGGGAACATGACCTGCTCCCTCAGTCCGAGGGAGTAGTTGCCGCGTCCGTCGAACGAACTCCTGGACACACCTTGGAAGTCCCGTATCCTGGGCAGGGCCGAGCTGACCAGACGGTCATAGAACTCGTACATCCGCCTGCCCCTGAGCGTTACGGTCAGGCCAATCGGCATACCGTCGCGTATCTTGAACTGCGCGATGGACTTCTTTGCCCTGGTGACTATCGGCTTCTGTCCGCTGATTGCGGTCAGGTCCGAGGTAGCCGCCTCCATTGCGCGGGCGTTCTGGAGCGCCTCGCCCATACCGATATTGAGAACGACCTTCTCAAGCCTGGGTATCTGCATCGGGCTCGTGTAACCGAACTCCCGCATCATCTGCGGGCCGATCTCGGCCCTGAGCCGTTCCAGCAGGCGCGGCATCGGCTTTGGGGTCGCGCCGTTGCTGTTGGCGCCTGTACCATTAGCCCCTGCATTATTAGATTGTTGCTCTTGCTGCGTCATTCGATCACTTCACCGGATTTCTTGAAAACTCTGGCCTTCGTGCCGTCCGCCAGGAACCTGTACCCGATCTTCCCGGACGTATCAGACTGCTCGTCGTAGTACGCCAGATTGGATACCGGCACAGCCGATTCCTTCTCTATGATGCCGCCTTGCCGGAAAGGGCCGGTCGGCCTCTGGTGGCGGGTTACTATATTTATTCCCTCGACGACCGCCCTGTTGCGCTTCTTGTCCACGCTTATTACGCGGCCGCTCTTGCCTCTGTCGCGCCCCTTGGTGACTATCACCATGTCGTTAGTGCGGATACGCATCTAAAGCACCTCCGGGGCCAGGGACACGATTCGCATGAAGTTCTTGTCCCTCAGTTCCCTCGCCACGGGGCCGAAGATCCTGGTGCCCCTGGGCATCCGGTCCTCGTTGACTATCACCGCGGCGTTGTCGTCGAACTTGATGTGAGACCCGTCCACCCGCCTGGTGGGGTGCTTCGTGCGCACTACGACGGCTCTCACCACCTCGCCCTTGCGTACCTGCGCGGCGGGAGCGGACTCTTTCACAGACGCGACGATTATGTCGCCGACGTGCGCGTACTGCCTTCCGCTGCCTCCCGGGACGCCGATGCAGCTAATCGTCTTGGCTCCCGAGTTGTCCGCTACCTTCAGCCTGGAATATATCTGGATCATAGCTTGTCACACTTCAACTTTCGTCTGATTCCGCTCTCTCGGCGCTGGCGGAAGCCGCGTAAGACAGCACGTCCTCGTCCACCGAAATCTCCTCCGGCTGCACCTCGGCTATCTCGATGCTGGACAGTATCTCCATGACCTTCCACCGCTTCGTCTTCGAGCGCGGGCGCGACTCGACGATCCTCACGGTATCGCCAAGTGAGCAGCGGTTCTCCGGATCGTGGGCGTATAGCTTGGTCTGCCGACGCACCGCCTTCTTGTATATCGGGTGCGGCCGGCTCCATTCGTACACGACCACAGCGGTCTTATCCATCTTGTCGCTGACCACACGGCCTACGCGGACTTTTCTTCTCTCGTAACTCATTCCACCACGCTCTCAAGTTCACGCTGTCGCATTACCGTAAGTATCTGGGCGACGCGCCTCTTGGTCCTCTTGATTTGATTCATATCCGATAGCTGCATGGTCGTAGCGCGAAAACGCAGGTTCATAAGCTCGCGCCTCGTGTCATACAACTCGTCAACCAGTTCCTGGTCGCCCATTCCTCTGAGATCATCTACCGCCATCGTTCTGCCTCATATCCATTCTGAAATCCCCTCTCCCTCGATGGGAGAGGGCTAGGGTGAGGGTGATTCCTAATTCCTAAAGCGTATGTCTCGTGACTACCTTGGTGCCCATCGGCAGCTTGGAAGAAGCAAGCCTCAGAGCTTCTCGCGCCGTATCTTCCGGCACACCCGCGATCTCGAAGAGAACGCGACCCGGCTTCACGACCGCCACCCAATGATCAACCGCGCCCTTGCCGCTGCCCATTCGGGTCTCTGCCGCGCGGGCCGTCACGCTCTTGTCGGGGAAGACGCGAATCCACAGCTTGCCGCCGCGTCGGGCGTAGCGCGTCATCGCGCGCCGCGCGGCTTCGATCTGGCGCGAACTCACCCACGCCGACTCGGTGGCCTTCAGCCCGAACTCGCCGAAGCTGATCTTGCTGCCCGCGACCGACACGCCCTTGCGTCGGCCCCTGTGCATATTCCGAAATTTAACTCTGTTGGGTTGGAGCATCGTCTTTCGCCTCTTGAGCTGCCTCAGTCGTCTGGACAGCGGGCTCAGGGTTTGCCGTCAGCGTCACTTCGATTGGGGAAATTACCTCTTCCTCCGGTTCCGGCTCGGGAGGCGTCTCCGGAAGAATGTCTCCCTTGTATATCCAGACCTTCACGCCGATGCGCCCGAACTCCGTCGCCGCTTCGGCCAGTCCGTAGTCAATATCCGCTCTCAGCGTGTGCAGAGGCACACGGCCGTCCATCGCCTTCTCCGACCTCGCTATATCCGCTCCGCCCAGCCTGCCTGAACATATAATTTTGATACCCTCGGCCCCGGCTTGCATCGTGCGCGTGAGCGTCTGGCGGATTGCCCGCCTGAACGCGATCCTGCGCTCTAGCTGGTCCGCCACGTTTCGCGCAACCAGGTAAGCGTCCAGTTCGGGCTGCCTGATCTCCTGCACGTTCAGCCGCGCTCTCCGGTTGATCAGCGCCACGACGTCCTTGCGCAACTCTTCGACCCGCTGGCCTCCGCGCCCAATCACGATGCCTGGGCGCGCCGTATGTATCGTGATAGTGACGTCATTGTTGCTGCGTTCGATGTCCACCCGCGAAATGCCCGCGTCCGGGTAGCTGTCTGAGATCAGATTGCGTATCTGGAGGTCTTCGAACACGAGGTTCCGGTAGTCCTCCTGCTTGTGCGCGAACCATCGCGCCTGCCAATCCTTGACTATTCCCAGACGGAATCCTATCGGGTGAGTTTTCTGGCCCAAGCTATAGCTCCTCGATCTCGTCCACTACCACCGTAATGTGGCTGCTGCGCTTCAGTATTCTGGAGGCGCGACCTCGCGCCCTGGCTCGGAATCTCTTCAGGCTGGTCGCCTGGTTCGCGTAAATTTCGGTTATCACCAGGTCCGCGGGTCGGGCGAATATCTCGTTCTCCGCGTTCGCCGCCGCCGATCTCACCACCTTCGCCACGTGCGAAGCCGCCACGGTTGGCTGGAACGTCAGCATATCCAGCGCTTCCTCGACGTTCTTGCCGCGCACCATGTCCACCACGGGCAGCAGCTTCTTGACGGAGATGCCGGTGTTCTTGGCTGTTGCGCTGATAGGCATTTCCGCTCCCTTATCTCACTGCCGAGGCGCGCTCGGACTTGGATGAATGGCCGCGGAACGTGCGCGTCGGCGCGAACTCGCCCAGCTTATGCCCCACCATGTTCTCCGTGATGAACAGCGGCACGTGACGCCTGCCGTCGTGTACCGCTATCGTCAGACCGAGCATATCTGGCATGATGGTAGAAGCCCTCGACCAGGTGCGTATCACCTGCTGAGAACTGCTCCGCCTCGCCGCGTCCACCTTCTGCGACAGCTTTTCGTCCACGAACGGACCCTTTTTGATAGACCTCGACATCTTCCATTCCTCGCTGAATTTCCGGCGACCCCCACCGGGCCGCGCGCAATCTTACCTGTTGTACCTGCGCCGGACGATGAACCTGTCCGTGCGCTTGTTCTTCCGAGTCCTGTACCCAAGCGCGGGCTTGCCCCAGGGCGTCTTCGGACTCGGCATTCCGATGGGCGAACGACCTTCGCCGCCGCCATGCGGGTGGTCTCTCGGCGACATGACCACGCCCCGGACCTCCGGGCGACGCCCAAGGTGCCTCTTGCGGCCCGCCTTGCCGAGCTTCGTGTTCTTGTGATCGAGCGCGCTGAGTTGTCCCACCGTCGCCATGCAGTCGCTCAGGACGTTCCGCATCTCGCCGGACGGGAGCCTCAGAAGGGTATATCTGCCCTCTTTCGCCAGAACCTGGGCGCTGGTTCCCGCGCCGCGAACTATCTGGCCGCCCTGTCCGATGTGCAGCTCTACGTTGTGTACCTGCGTACCTGCCGGGATAGCCCTCAGCGGCAGCGCGTTGCCGACTCTTATCTCGGCCCGCTCTCCCGCCTCCACGGTCGCGCCCACTTCCAGCCCGTTCGGAGCGAGGATGTAGCGCCAGTCCCCGTCGGGGTACTTGATCAGCGCGATGCGGGAAGAGCGATTGGGATCGTACTCTATTGAAGCGACCTCTCCGGGCACGCCCGGCTTGTCCCGCTTGAAGTCAATCACCCTGTAACGGCGCTTGTGTCCGCCGCCCCTGTGTCGCACCGTGATGCGTCCCTGGTGATTTCTGCCGGAGCGCTTCTTCAGCGGCTTCAGCAGAGATTTCTTGGGCTTCGACGCGGTAATATCGTCGGTTGTCTGACGTATCTGACCGCGCTGGCCCGGCGTCATAGGCTTTTGTACTTTAAGAGGCATATCTACACGCCCTCGAATATGGTTATAGAGTTGCCGGGAGCAAGCTGGACGATGGCCTTCTTCCAGTTCTTGGATGTGGCGAAGCGAGGTCCCATCCGCTTCCGCTTGCCCTTCACCATCATGGTGTTTACTTTCAGCACTTCGACGTTGAAGGCTTCTTGAACAGCCTCCTTGACCTGGTGCTTGGTGGCCGAAACCGCCACCTCGAACGTGTAGCGTCCGCTGTCCTGCAAGAACGTGCTGCTCTCGGTTACGACCGGGCGCCGAATAATCTCGAACGGATGCAAGTCCATCGTCTATTCCTCCACCCCTGCGGCTGCCGCGACCCGCTTGCGCTCGAACCTGCCGCCCCAAATATCTTCCGCGTTCCTCACTGCCTGCTCGGTCATAATCACCGTGCGGTGGCTCAGCAGTTCAATCGTATTCAGGGTGTGGCTCGGCCCCATCTTCAGGCGCGGGATATTCCGCGCAGCCCGCAGGACTTCAGCGCTCGCGCCGTCCGCCACCAGCAGCACCGAGCGGCCTGCCCCCAGGTTGCTGAGAGCTTCCGCGACCGCCTTGGTCCTGGCTTCGGGAAAATCGAAGTTGTTCACCACGACCAGGCTGCCATCTCTCGCCTTGCCCGACAGCGCGCTTATCAGAGACTTCCTGCGCATCTGCTTCGGAGTGCGATGCTTGTAGCTTCTCGGCCTCGGCCCGAAGGTAACGCCACCGCCCTTCCATATCGGCGAACGGATAGATCCCTGCCGCGAACGGCCGGTGTACTTCTGGGGCCTCGGCTTCGCGCCGCCGCCCGACACCTCCGCGCGCGTCTTCGTCTTGGCCGTGCCCTGTCGCCGGTTGGCCAACTGGCCGACCAGCGTCTGGTGCATCAGCGCCGGATTCAGTTTCGCGCCGAATACGTCGTCCCGGACTTCGATACTGCCGGTCACTTCGCCGCTTATATTTCTAAGTTCCAGTTCCACTTTGACACTCTTTTCATCAAAATCCCCTCTCCCTCGATGGGAGAGGGCTAGAGCCTGCCCCGTACTCCGATACGGGGGTGAGGGTGATCCCCTCGATTTGCCCCTACCTCAGCTTCCGCTTCCGGCTCCCCGACCGCTTCAACAGCACGAGCGAGTTCCTGGACCCGGGCACCGCGCCCTTTACGAAAATGAGATTGCGATCCGTGTCCGCCTCGATGACTTCCAACTTGCGTACCGTCACCCGCTGGCTGCCCATGTGCCCCGCCATTCGCAGTCCCTTGATTACCTTGCCCGGAGTGCTGCCCGCGCCCACCGATCCGGGAGCGCGATGCCTGTCCGACTGGCCGTGCGTCTTCGGGCCGCCGCGGAAGTTGTACCGCTTCACGCCGCCCTGGAAGCCCCGGCCCTTCGAGTCTGCTGTCGCGTCAATCAGGTCGCCGGCGTTGAAAAGGCTGACGTCTATCGCCTGGCCCAGCTCCACTTCGGAAACGTCATCTACGCCGAACTCCCGAAGAAACCGGAAATTCTTGTCCACGCTCTTCAAGTGGCCGGAGGCCGGCCTGTTCAGCGACTTCGCTTCCTCGTATCCGAGCTGCACCCCGACATAGCCGTCCGTATCTTCGGTCTTGACCTGCGTCACCGTGCATGGCCCGGCCTGTATGACCGTGACCGCATCCGCCCTTCCGTCCTCGCGGAACATCTGGGTCGTTCCTATCTTCTTTCCGATAATTCCGTGTACTGGCATCTCAATTTCCAATATCCCCTCTCCCTCGATGGGAGAGGGCTAGGGTTAGGGTGAACTATAGCTTTATCTGAATATCCACCCCG
>DAOULF010000011.1:0-17703 GCA_034420555.1 Dehalococcoidia bacterium | reverse complement strand
GATTCGCAGGCGATAGCAAGTCTCCGACGGCCAACGCCCCGGCGGTAACAGGCACAAGATAGTACCAGTACCAACTAGTATGACTCCGGGCGAACAGGGCTATCTGGACGAATTGGAGTATCGCGCCGCCGAGTATGGCGGCAATGACCAACTTCGTCCGCTTATCCCGATACGTCGGCCAAAGCGCGAGGGCGAACGCTATAGGGATTATCCCGAAGATTATGGAATATCCCTCGAACGACATTGCCAGGATCCCACCCTGAGTCTGAAATCCCCTGATGAACACTTCAGGAAAGGTTGACTTGGTATAGCCACTGACAGGGATCGCGTGTCCAAAGATAAGATAGTTGGAAGCCAAGTAGGGAATGGTAATAGCCAGGAATGTCAATGACATCACAGACAGGCCGCGAAAGTCTCTGTCCACTATGAGCAACAGAACGCCCAGCGCGCCTATGAGGAAAATAGTGTCCAGCCGTGATAAGACCACAAGCGCACCTATCACACCAATCAGTGCATATCCCAGGCGTCCGCGATGGCGTTCCCTGCTGATAACGGACATGACAAGAAGGGATAGGGTGAAGAAGAGGAGGTGTACTTCGGAGTATAGGACGCCGAAGAAGGTGGCGAACGTCAAGGGTATGAAAACCAGTGTGGGTTGGTGTATCCGCAGTATGCCGCCAATCTTCCACCAGACCACGCATCCGCCAGCCAACAGCGCGACGCTCAACGGCAGGGCAAACTGAGGACTGTTCAGGGACTCGGGACCGAAAATGGAAGATACGATCCAGGAATATGCGGTTAGAGCGTATAACCACAGGGGGTGAGCGCCATTGGTTGACATGATCCCCGAAAACGTCTGGTGCCCTTCAAGAGCCAGGTTCCTCGAGATGACCAGATAGAAGTACGAATCATCAGAGATGAAAGCCTCCGTTCTCAGAAGCCACATTCCGACCATGAAGGTGAACAGGAACGCGACGGGAGCTACCTGAATCAGATTGGCTGAACTGATATATTTGTTCATATATCGTCTTCGGTAACTGAGTCCAATATCACTTGAGTTTGGGAGGGAGAGCGAACAGGAACAGAAGCCCGCCCAGCATATTCAGACCGGCCAGAACGGCGAACGCGATGGTGTACTCGCCGGTGTTGTCTCGAACAATGCCGGCCAGTACCGGCGCAGACAGCAGCAGAATGTTCATCGGCACCTGGGAGATTCCCATGATCTTGCCGAACGACCTGCGTCCGAAATACTCGCCTCTTATCGAAACTGTGAGCGGGTTGCGTCCTCCGAAACCTATGCCGAACAGCAGCGCGAACCCATAGGCCACCGGAAGTGTCGCGGGACCAAAAGTCAGCAGAAACACGCCGCTCGCCTGTATCCATGTGAAGACGAACAGCGCGTATCTCTTCGGCACGCGGTCGCCGACAAAGCCACCAACTATCTGGAATATCATCGAGACCGCGGTATAGGCGGTTATGACGAAAGCGGAAGTCTGCAATGAGTATCCACGGTCGTCCATCATTGGGGCCAGGTGCGCCATCATCGCGATGAGGATCATGGAGGTGAAACCGTGGCCGACGCTGATGAACCAGAACGCGGGCGTCATAAGCGCCTGCTTGAGGGTGAAATCCGCCTGGTCCGCGTCCTGCGTTCTTGGTCTCTGTCTTCGCTCGGTCTGTTCATCGGCCTGGTCTTCCGGCTTGTCGCCATCCGGGAGCAGTCCGTAGTCTTCGGGGCGATTGCGAATGAGTCTGGTGATCGGGAATACCACCACCAGCACGACGACCCCTATGATGGCCACCGTCGTCTGCCAGCCCAGCCTGTCGAACTTGGGGTCAATCGCCCAGGCGATGGCCGGTATGAGCACGAGTGTGCCTATCCTGCTTACCGAGTTGGAAAAACCCATCGCCTTGGCGCGGTGACGGTTGAACCAGTTATTCAACATCGTCATTAAGGGGAGCCAGCTACCGAGGCCCTGACCCAGCGCGATGATCATGTATATGAGGTAGAACATCCACAGGTCGCGGAATACCCAGCCGAATATCGTGACGTTCTGTATCTGGCTGAACAAGATCCAGCCGATGCCCATGATGGTCATGCCGATTAGCACGAGTCTTCGCGTGCCGAATCTATCTACGAGAACGCCCTCGATGGGGCCCAGTATCCCGCCCTCTATGCGGGTAAAGGCAAAGGCGAGGGAAAGCTGGGTGCGGCTCCACTTGAAGTGATGCTCCAGCGCCACGAACCAGAGTCCCATCGCATGGAACATCGGAGTGGTGGAAATGACCATGACCGAGCCGCTGACCGCGACCAGCCACCAGCCGTAGAACACTTTCCGCGGATTGAGGCGCAGACGAGCCGCCTCAGCAAGCTGACTCACTGTGCCGGAACCTATCCTCCCAGATCCATGCCCATGTCCACGGGGATGTCGCGTTTCTGGAGGGCGTCGTCCAGCTTGGTACGGAATTCGTCCCACAGCGCCTCGCGGTCATCGTCGCAGTCGTGGTCGCCGTTGAGTTCCTGGACGCGCTCGCGGTATTCGTCCATGACCAGGTCTTCGGACCTTCCCATCGGCATATCGAAGAACCCCGCCTCGAACTTGGGCAGGCGTCCAGGCGGGAAGTACCCCTTGTCGGGCAGGCTGTAACCCTCCAGGTTGTCGCTGTTCTTGCCTATGACCCTTCCCGTTTCTACGTAGTATTTCATCACTTCGGGCAGTCCGTAGCGTTGGACAGGGCAAACCTTCATGCACACGCCGCAGCCGGAGTAGCGGGTCATCACCGGGCGGCAGCGACGGAAGTCCAGTTTGCTCTTCTCGACCCCCCTGAACCAGACCTTGTTCTGATTGATCGCCCGTCCCGGACATCTCATCGAGCAGATGTGGCATATCTCGCAGAACTTGGTGACGCCGTAGTCAACCGGCCTGTCGTGGGTAATCAGGGCGTTCGTGGTAATGACCTGGAGCCGCGCGCGCGATCCAAAGTGGGGGGAGAGAAGTTGGCCGTTCACACCTAGCTGCCCCAGCCCTGCCTGTACGAACAGGGGTATCATGGGACCGAAGTGCCATGTCGGGCCCCACACCTGGGCAGGGTATCCGAGCGAGTGTATGAACTCCATAAGCTGCTTGGCCATTTCGGCCTGCCGCATGTGGGCTTCGCCGTGCGCCTCTTCCGCATCGAGGCTGGGCAGCGACTGGGTGGCTATGTAGTCCTGCTCGACGGCCAGACAGATGGCGTGCTTGAGTTCGGCGCGGACGTACTCGCGCTTGCTCTTGTAGATGTAGCGTCGGTCGAAGTTGGTGAAACCGACCTCCCCGTAGCCCAGTTCGCGGGCCTTGGCACGTATCGCTTCGGTCACGTCCTTGCCAGGCACGGGATCCGCGGTCGGCTCCATATACCTGGTGGACTTGAGCCACTCCACGACGGGTTCGATTTCGGACTGGTGCTTGCGGTAGAGTTCAGCGGTCTCGGGGGCGGCGTCTTCCCGAACGTCTAGGGCCCAAAGTGAGGAGGCGCTGTGTTCCACGGCGACGCTTTCCAGCGGATACTCTCTGGTGTAGTAGGTGATCTCATTGTCCCTTGTAGGAGTTCCGGGCACCGAACTCAGGTCGGCGGCAATCGGAATCTGGACATCGTCGTCTTCATGTCGCCTTCCGGGCCTGTTTACATGGTATCCGACTCTTCGCGCCATGATGAAATCCCCTTATCGCAATTGTGAACACAAAGTCGAGTGTAATTCTACCCCTATTTTATGTCAACGAGTGGGCAGCATACTGAGCGAAGACGCCCACTCGTTGAAGAGCGTGTTTGAGCGACTCATCCGTGTCAGGACGTCGAAGTCGCGGGTTCTTCGCGGGCAGCATAGTTCATGTGGTAGAGGTGGGCGTACAGGCCGTCCTTCGCCATGAGTTCTTCGTGCGTGCCGACTTCCATTACTTCGCCGAAATTGAGAACGACTATCTTATCCGCACCACGTATCGTGGACAGCCTGTGCGCTATCACCACGGCGGTTCTGTCGTTCAGTAGCTCGGTGAGGGCTATCTGAATGAGCAGTTCGGTGTAGCTGTCTATGTTGGCGGTGGCCTCGTCGAGTATGAGTATCTTGGGATCGGCGACTATGGCGCGGGCGAAGCTGAGGAGCTGTCTTTGTCCGACACTCAGGTTGGCGCCGCGCTCGGCGAGAAAGGTGTCATAGCCGTCTTCGAGTTCCATTATGAAGTCGTGGGCTCCCACGGCGATGGCGGACTCTATCATGCGCTCGTCCGAGGCTTCGGAGTGGTTGTATTTGATGTTTTCTCTGACCGTACCGGAGAAGAGATAGGGTTCCTGGAGTACCATGCTCATCTGGCTGGCCAGGGAGCCTCTGGCGACGGTTCTTACGTCGTGCCCGTCCACCAGTACGGCACCGCGGTCGGGTTCTACGTCGTAGAATCTGGACATGAGGCTGATGAGGGTCGTTTTGCCCGCGCCGGTGGGGCCGACGATTGCGACGACCTCGCCGGGTTCGATGTGGAGACTGACGTTCCTTATCACGTCCTCGCCTTCCACGTAGCTGAAGCTGACGTCCTGGAGTTCTATCTCGCCCCGGATCTCGGGCAGCGTCGTGGCATCCTTGGCGTCAACCAGATCTGGTTCCCAATCCAGCAGGTCGAATATGCGAGAGCCGGACGCCATGGAACGCTGGAGCTGGGTGTACATCATCGTGAGGTTCCGAATCGGGTCGAAGAAGCGCTGAATGTAGAGGATAAAGGCCACAAGCACGCCCGCTTCCGCCAGTTCGCCGCTCACGACCATCTGGGAGCCGAAGAATATGGCAAGCCCGATAGCCACTGCCGTGAGGATATCAACGGCTGGAATGAGGCCGGAGGACATTCTGCCCGCCCACAGGTTCGCCTCCCGATGGTCGACATTCAGCCTGTTGAAGTTATCGAGGTTGCGGTCCTGGCGGTTCATCGCCTGAACGACGCGGACGCCGGTGATGTTCTGGTTGAGTTCGCCGTTGACGATGGAGATTGTGCGCCGTATCTCCATGAAGGCCTTGCGCGCCAGAGGCTGCCAGATGATCATGGTTAGTATCAGCAGGGGCAGGACCGCCAGCGTGATAAGCCCAAGCTTGAAGTTCATTATCAGCAGCGCCGCTATGATGCCGAAGAGTCCAAGCAGTTCGCCAAGCGTCATGACGACGAGCGCGCTGAACTCCTGTAATTGGCCGACATCTCCCTGCGTTCGGGACATAAGACGGCCTACTTCCATCCTATCGAAGAAGGAAACGGAATGTCGCTGGACATGATGGAACACATCGCGGCGCAGGTTGTAGAGGACACCCTGCCCGACCTTCTCCATAGAGAATTGCTGAGTGAAGTTGGTGAGCCAGTTGGTAGCCGCGATGGCTATGAAGATTCCGAATATCCAGGTCAGACCCTCGAAGTCGCCTGCGAATATGTAATCGTCAATTGCGACGCCAATGATCCAGGGGACGGCAACCTGGGTGGCTGTGTATATCAGCATGGAGATGGTGGCCAATATGACCAGTCCCTTGAAAGGCCATATATAGGGCAGCAACCGAAGCACGACTCGCTGGTTGTAAACCGAGCCGAATACCTCTTCGTCAATATGTCCGCGTCTGGCTGAGTTTGTGCCAAACGCGCTTCCGCCCATCATCATAGGCGTCTAGTCCTTCCTGGATTGCGGTTTTTGTTTCCGGTCGTTAGTCTTCAGTCGCCGGCGACGGGAATGGGAGATTCGATCTCACGCATGACGTCTTCCTGCGGTTTTAGCTGAAGGTCGTAGATCTCTCTGTACAGACCACCCTTCATTTGGACGAGTTCATCGTGAGTTCCCTGCTCGGCTATCTGGCCGTCCTTCATAACGATGATTACGTCGGCGCGGTGGACGGTGCTGAGCCTGTGGGCGATTACGAAGGTTGTCCTGCCCGCCATCACCGACTCCATCGCCCTGCGGATCAGTTCCTCGGTCCTGGCGTCCACGCTGGAGGTCGAGTCGTCCAGGATCAGGATAGGAGGATCGAGCAGCACGGCCCTGGCGATAGACATGCGCTGTCTCTGCCCCCCGGACAGGTTCGCGCCGCGCTCGACTATCTCGGTGTCGTAGCCGTCGGGCAGCGACTCGATGAAGTCGTGCATCTGCGCGATTCTGGCGGCCTGTTCTATCTGCTCCTGTGAAACGTCCGCGTTTCCATAGGCGATGTTCTCCCGTATGGAGGTACTGAACAGGAACACGTCCTGCTGGACGATTCCTATGTTCTCGCGCAGAGATTTGAGCGTCGAGTTTCTGATGTCCCTACCGTCAACGGTAATGCGGCCTCCGGTGACGTCGTAGAACCTTGGGATGAGGTTTACGATGCTGGTCTTGCCGCTTCCGGGCGGGCCGAGAAGGGCTATTACCTGGCCCGGCTCGGCCTCCAGGTCAATGCTTCTGAGGACTCGCTTGGTATGGTCGTAGCTGAAGGTCACGTTCTCGAACCTGACGCGGCCTCGAGGCCGTCTCATCTCGCGGGCGTGTTCTTCTTCCTGGACAGGAGACTTGGTGTCGAGTATCTCGAACAATCTCTGTCCGGCGGAGGCGGCGCGCGCGTAGGAGTTGACCAGCCAGCCGGCCATTCGCACAGGCATCTGGAGCATCTGGAGGTATATGAGAAACTCGGCCAGTTCGCCCGGAGTCATGTGTCCGTCCATAACCCGGCGGCCGCCGAAGAATAGTATCAGTCCGACGGCGAGAAGGAATGTAAAGAGCATGAACGCGGTACTGGACGCGCGCATTCTCTCGGCCTGTATGAAGTAGCCGACGAGTTCCTTGTTGCGGGCGTCGAATTTGGCCTCTTCGTACGGCTCGGCGGCGAATGCCTTGACCACGCGGACGCCTGTGAAGTTCTCCTGTAGTACGTTGCTCATTTCGGCCATCTTCTGCTGGACGATGAGCCAGAGCCGCCGCATCTTGAGCCTGACAATGGCGGAGTAGATCATTACGACCGGCATAAAGCTGGCGCTTATCAGTCCGAGCCGCCAATCCTTGACGAACAGGATTATGGCGACAACCAGGAATAGGAGCATGAAGTAAGGCGTTCGCACCAAACCCATGTTGATGAACATTCTGATGTTCTCGACGTCGGTGATGGCGCGGGACATGAGCGAGCCGGTGTGGTGGCGGTCGTGGAATCCGAAGCTCATGTGCTGGACATGATCGTACAGCTTGTTTCGGATGTCGTAGGATACGAACTGTGAAACGGCCTCGCCGAGGTATTGCTGGAAGTATGAGAATACGCCTCTGAGAGCCATGAGGCCGAAGATGATGGCTATCGTGGTGAGTAGGGCGGACTGGGAGTATTCCCCGGTGTTGCCGATTATATCGACCACTCCGTCTATGGCCCTTCTTATATAGGGGGGGATCAGTACAAAGGAGATAAGCGCCCCGATCATGCTCAAGTAGGCGATTATGAGCCGCCACTTGTGGTTGAGGGCTATACCGATGATTCGGGCTATTTCTATCATACAGCGTTCGCTACGCGAACCTCCCTTTGAGGAATGGGGAGGCGGGTAAATTCGACAGTGAACCTAGTCAGCGACCCCTAAGAGGATATTGTACTACCCATGCGTAGGTGAATTGCAAGACTAATGTATAAAGGAATTTCGGAAATTCGCTTCATCAATGGCCAAAACTCATTATGGAACAGATTGTCCCTTATTCGTATCTGAGCGCCTCTATGGGGTGGAGGCGGGAGGCGCGGACAGCAGGGTATATGCCGAAGAACAGTCCGATGCCTATGGACACCGTGCAGGCAAGCAGCGCGATGTCGGGAGTGATCGTTATGATTATCTCGGAATCGGGGCCGAATATCGGCTGTCCGCTTATGGCCGAGGTTATTCCGTAGGCCAGGGCCAGACCCACGAGACCGCCCGTGAAGCTGAGCATCGAGGCTTCGGCCATGAACTGGAAGAGCACGTCGCGCCGCTTCGCGCCCATCGCCTTGCGTATGCCTATCTCCCGCGTACGCTCGGTGACCGTCACCAGCATGATGTTCATAATTCCGATGCCGCCGACCAGTAGGCTTATGCCCGCTATGCTGCCGAGGAATATGACGATGACCTGTGTGGCGCTCTCTATGGCAGCTATGGCGTCCTGCTGTGTGGAGACGGTGAAGTCGTCTTCTTCCGTAATGCGGTGTCGCAGCCTCAGAATCGCGCTTACCTCGTCCTGGGCGATTTCGATAGCTTCCGTAGAGACGGCCTGAACGTTGATGCTGTCCACAGAGATCTCGCCCTGTTCGTTTCGGCGATGGTCAATCCGATAGTGAGCGGTGGTTATAGGCACCAGGAGGCGATTGTCCAGAAATCCAAAGAGCCCCTCCTGGCTTTCCAGCACTCCTATGATGGTGAACGGCCTGTCGTTGAGCTTGATGGTCTGGCCGACGGGGTTTCTGTATCCGAACAGGAACTCTGAAACGCCCGCTCCGATGACCGTCACCGAAGCCGCGTCCTCGACGTGCTTGTACGAGATGAAGTCGCCCGACGTCACGTTGTAGTTGCGAACCGTTTCATAGTCCGGCGTTACGCCCACCACCTGCGCCCAGTCCTCGTTCCTGCGGGACACCACGTGAGAGAAGGTACTGATTTCCGGGGCAACTCCGGCCACGGAAGGCGCGTATTCCGAGTCGCGTATCGCGTATGCGTCCTCCAAGGTCAGCGTCTTTTCGTCGCCCCCTTCCCCGAAGAACGCTCCGAATCCTCCCTCTGTGGAGCCCGCGGTCACGGTAATCAGATTCGCCCCCAGCCCCTCGAACTCGGACGTGATTGACGCCTGGACGCCGCGGCCCATAGACACCAGCACTATCACCGCGGTCACGCCTATGACGATGCCGAGCAGGGTCAGGCTGGCGCGCATCTTATTCGCGGTCAGGGAGGTCAGCGCGGTAACGAGTATGTCTATGGGATTCAAGTCGCTGCCACTCTCCGGGCTTCGCTCTCCGCCTTCAGGCTGGCTACCGAACTGTCTCCCACTATCTGTCCGTCCAGCATGGATACGATACGGTCGGTTTCGTAGGCCACGTCCAGTTCGTGGGTTACGACGATTACGGTCTGGCCTTCGTTCTTGTTCAGGCCCTTGAGAACTTCCATTATGTCCTCGCTGGACTGGCTGTCCAGATTGCCGGTGGGTTCGTCGGCCAGCACGATGCGGGGCCGCTTTACCAGCGCGCGCGCTATGCCGACACGCTGCTGCTGCCCACCGGACA
Organism: Dehalococcoidia bacterium; assembly: GCA_034420555.1. Taxonomy (GTDB): domain Bacteria; phylum Chloroflexota; class Dehalococcoidia; order Lucifugimonadales; family UBA1123; genus VXRN01. The sequence goes on along the minus strand of DAOULF010000011.1, from coordinate 8,456 downwards.
TCTCCGTGGGCTTGTGGTTCGCTCGGTCCGCGAGTCCGACGCGCTCCAGCGCCTCCAGAGCGCGACGCTTCCGACCGAACGCGCTTCCGTACACCAGCGGAAGTTCCACGTTGGCGCGCGCGCTCATCCGGGGCAGCAGATTGTAGGTCTGGAACACGAAGCCTATCTGCCGACCACGTATCTCCGACAGCCGGTTATCGGACAGCGCGCCTATCTCCTGCCCGTCCAGGAAGTATTTCCCGTCGGTCGGCGCGTCGAGGCAGCCTATGACGTTCATCAGTGTGGACTTGCCTGAGCCGGACGGCCCCATTATCGCCACCATCTCGCCTTCCTCTATATCTAGCGAGACGCCTTGGAGCGCGCCCACCTCTATCTCCCCCATCTTGTATATCTTGGTGATGTCTTCCAGATGTATCAGCATTGGCGTGTGTTCCTGCCTGTGTCGTCCGGCCTTGGCTTAGCCTGGGCCGGAAGTAACGTCGAATTCACCCTCGGATTCCTCGGGCGCTATTGTGATTATCATGTCGCCTTCTTCAACTCCGCTGGTGACCACCGTCAGAAAGTTGTCGCTGTTCCCCAGTTTCACAGGCGTTTCCACGACTTCGCCGCCAGGCATCACCACGTTCAGCGTCGGGCTGTCGAAAGCTCCGCGCAGCGCGTCGAGTGGAACGAGAAGCACACCAAGTTCTTCGCTGACGGTTATGGACGCCACGGCGCTCAGGCCGGAGGGCAGGTCCACGCCATCGGGGACGGACAGCCGAATCCTGACCGGATAGCTGACTATGCCGCCACCGCCTTGTCCCTGTCCTGAGTCGGGTTCGGCGGCTATGGACGAAACCTCGCCGACAATCTCCTGGTCGGGCAGCGCGTCAACTTCCACGGACGCCTTCGCTCCGACCTGAGTCTCCAAAACGTCAATCTCGTCAACTCCGCCGTCCAGTTCCACGACGCTGGTATCCACCACTACCATGATGTTCGTATGCCGCTCCACCTCGTCACCTTCCTCCACGTCCAGCTTGGACACGAAGCCGTCGAACGGGGCGGTGATGGTGGATTCGGACAGTCGCTGTTCGGCCTGGCTCAGAGCGACCTTGGCGGACGCGACGTTCACCTGAAGCACGGCGAGGTCGAGCGATTCGGGGTCTCGCTCTATCAGGTCCTGGAGGTCATCCCGCTTCTGCTCCAGGTCGAGCCGCGCGACTTCTATATCTTCGAGCAGGACGGCGCGCTCGGTCTCGTCCTTGTCCTCCATAAGATCCTCTATGTCCTCTTGCGCCTGCCTGATGTTTGCGCGGGCCAGTACCGCCTGCGCCTCCAGGTTCTGCACCGAGAGCGAAACATCCTCAGGCTCCAGGAGTTCCTGGAGGCTCTCTTCCGCGTCGGCCAGATTGGTCTTGGCAAGTTGGACAGCGGCTTCCATGTCCACCATTTCGGACGGACCGGCAGGCTCGGTGAGGTCTTCGAGGACTTTCTCGGCGACGTTGAGCGCGTTCTCGGCTCTCTCGAACGCAGTCTTGGCGGCAGACACACTCCTGTCAGCTTGTACTTCCAACTCTGCGAGGTTGTCCACGGCTGACACGTATAGCTCGGATGGGGCTCGGAACTCTTCCTCGATGCACGAGCCGATGCGGGGTATGTCGCCCGGCTCACAGGTGACCTCCAGGTCAGTCGGGTTCAGATTCAACCACAGAAACACTGTGGATTCGTTCCAGGCTGTGGAGGGGTCGTCGGACGGGAGACCCTCCGAGTAGTACCCGCCCTCCTCCAGGTCCGAGAACCGGGTGGACAGATCGAACAGCGCTTCGAGGTTCACGTTCAGATCGGACAGCGCTGTCTCGTATTCGGGATTGAACGCCTCCGGGGCCGCGCTTATGCCAAGCCACTTGCTGAACACGTCGGCGTAGGCGTCGGCTTTGTCGCTGACGTCCTCTCTCGCTTCCGACAGCTTTACGTCCCACTCGCGCTGCACCACATCGAGTTCCGACTCGGAATGAGACAGTTCTCTCGAGGCGGAGTCAATGTTGTTCCGGGCGTTCTGAATCTGGTCGGCTTCATCCGGGTCTTCGGTCAGGGCGTCTTCCAGCGCTTCCTGGGCGCGTTCCAGTTCCAGGCGGGCGGCTGAGATGGTTTTCCGGGCCTGGTCTATCTGGAGTTGCGTGGGCGGCTCACGGAGGTCTTCTATATCCTCCGCTATCCTTTCCAACTCGACTTCATATCCCGCTACCCTCGCTTCTATCTGGGATATCGAGACCTCGGAAGGCGGCTTGAGAAATTCGTCCAGGGCGTCCAGGGCATTCTGGCGCCTGGCCTCAGCGTCGGTGACCTCTTTGCGAGCGCGGGCAATGTCCAGTTCGGAGGGTGTCATATAGTCCTCCAACGCTTCCTCTGCGTCCCGGAGAGCGACTCTCGCTTCGATCACCTTCTCCTCAAGCGCTGCGATGTCCTCCTGGTCGAGGACCGCCAGGGTTTGGCCTTCGGCTACTTTGTCGCCCTCCTTGACCATGATCTCCGCGATTACACCGGACGACCCGAACGTGAGCGTCTCCCTGTTGGGCAGGCTGAGGCTGCCCGTAATGGTGATTTCCTGGATTAAGTCGCCGCGCCGGACGGGTATTATCTGCTCGTCGTCCTCTATGTCCACGTTGTCCTCGGTTGAGGGTCTCTGAGATACTACGAACGCTCCGACTGCCACCACTAAAATGATTATGACGGCGGTCACTACCTGCCACCGCCTTATTCTTCTCAGGAATCTCATCAGGTTTTGTTACTCCAGTGTGGCTAACGTCCGGTTTCGTAGCTTTGGACGGGAACGATTATGAACGGACGACGAACAGGGGAATCAGAGCGCGCCGCGTCAATGAACAGGCGGTATCCAAGGTCGGCCTCCCTTAGAAAGCGTTCCATGTGATCTCGCTGTTCGCGTGTGAACTGCCGCTGCTCGCGTGTGAGTTGCCGCTGCGTGCGCTCGGCCTTCATTTTAAATACCCTGCGGTCGTTTTCCAAACGCTCCATGAGTTTGTTCGCTTCGTCGCTGCCCATGCTGGGATTTGGCTTGAACGGCATTTCCACCGGATTGACCGTGACCGTAACGCCCGCGTACTTTGCGCAGCGTTTGAGATGAATAGTCATTCGACTCATCGTGCCGTCCGCCCTGGTGAATTCGCCTCGCAGGATTAGCTCGTTGACCTCATCTCCGCGCACCTGCGCGAGCTTGGCTTCGTAGTTTGCCCGGCTTTCGTCCGAGCGCGGCAGCCTGCTTTCGACGTTCTCTCTCGTGGTCTTCACCCAGTACAGGGGCTCGCCCGGCACCGAGTTAGAGGCGGCGGCCGTGGTCGCGCCCACACCGGTCAGCATGATGGCGATTGCCATGAACCCGACCAGAACAGGCCGCGCCAGTGGCGTGAACTTGCGGAACTTCCAGGGCTGCCACCAGGGCGTCCGCTCTTGCTTACCATGGGACGCTTCGGAGACTGCCTGGGAGAAGCGTTGGAAGTTGCGCTGCCTGGCCGAGGGGTCGGGTCGAAGCTCTTCCGCGGCCCTGATAGTCGAAACTGAGACCTCCAGGAGTGGCCTGAGTTCATCGGCGTAGATGGGATAGCGATTCAGGCAGTCCTGAATGCTCTCTCCCTTCGTGAGCCGCTCCACGCAGTCGTTCAGGGCCTCAACGAATTCCCCGTTCATAATGCGCCTCCCGGTCTGTTGGTTGTTAATAGAAAATTCACAGCTTGGACTCCGTGGCGGCAGTGGGCTTGATGCAACTGGGTGGAGTCAATACGTCTCTCAATTTCCTGATGCCCGCGTGCTGGAGAGCCTTGACCGCGTTCTCCTTCCTGCCGACGGCCTTGGCGGTTTCGGCAATAGATAGACCCGCCGCGAACCTGAGCGTTACGACTTCTCTTTGCAGGTCGGTAAGCCTGTCCATGGCGCTGACTACCTCCCTCATGGTCAGGCTGACCTCCGCGAGCCTTTCAAGGTCGCTGTGCGCGTCGCTCGCGGCGTTGATTGCGTCATCCAGCGGCACGGTTGGGCGACGGCCCTTGCGCCTGAAATTGTCCACTACAACGTTGTGGGCAATCCTGTACAGCCAGGACGTGAATGGAAAGCCCCTGAACCTGAACGTGTGTATTGACTCGATCATCTTCAGAAAGACTTCTCCCGAAAGGTCTTCAGCCTCGATCCTGTTACCGCATTTGAAAGACACATATCGGTATATAGGGTCGTAATACATTTCGTACAATTCGGCAAAAGCCGCCTGCTCGCCGGCCTGAGCCTGTTTCACGATGTGTTCGACCTGCCTGTCTGCGGGCCTGTTTTCCATTGCTGCCTTTCTCTCAGGGGAGCGCCAAGAGTCTAGACACACTTAACCGGCTGTCCAACTATAAAACGCTCCAACGTCGCGAAAGTTAGTATCGCCGATATTCTATTCGCTGTGATAGTATTGCGCCGTTGTTCTTCATATCTGGCTGCCGGAGCATGAGCAATCTTGACACGCGGGTGCCTGTCGCGAATCGGGAGAAGAGCCAGATTCGCCCCAGCCGATTGGACAGTCTTGGGTCATACTTTCGGCCAATGCGCCTGCGGTCGCCGTATATTACACTATTAGCCGGCCACTCAGAGGATAGGAAATGTTCGCGGACCTTCGTCTGCTGCTGAATACGCGGAGTCGCAAAGAGACTCTGCTCGCTCTGACTGCGGCGTATATGCTCGTCCAGCTATCCAGCCTGCCCGTCGCCATATCTTTGCCCACGCTTGCCAAAGCGTTCAACACCGGAATAGACGACACTGCCTGGATAGTGATCATCTACCTGATGATGCTGGGCGCGTTCGTCCTGCTCGGCGCGAGACTCGGAGATCGCTACGGACACGCGCGGGTGTTCTTCATCGGGATAGTCCTCTCAACCGCCGGGTCGGGTTTCATAGCTGTGTCCCAGGAACTCTGGCACATCTCGGTGTGGCGCGCCATAGCGGGACTCGGTTCGGCAATGGTCATGGGCAACGCGAACGCGATCCTGGCCGCGAACTTTGAGCCCAGGGAGCGCGGTCGCGCTTTCGCCGTGCCGATAATCGGGGCGCGCTTCGGCACCCTGATCGGGCTCGCCTTCTTCGGCGTCCTGCTCCAGTTCGTGGGGTGGCGCATGGTCTTCATGACCTTCGTGCCCATCGGAGTGCTCGCTACTGTGGCCTCTATTCCGATGGTCCGCAGCCAGGCGAACGTGAAGACCGAGAAGGACGACGGGCCGGTGGACTGGCTCGGCGGCGTTCTGCTCGTCGCGGCGGGCGTGGTCCTGGTCCTGTCTGGGTCGCATCTGCACGGCGGGGAGGAATCTTACACCAGCCCCGACGCGCTGACCTATCATCTGCCGATGCACCTGCTGTTCATCGTGATGCTGGGGGTCTTCTTCCTCGTAGAGCGCAGAATGGCCAACCCGATTGTTGACGTGAGGCACTTCAAGCAGGCCCCGTTCTCACTGTCCTTGGCCGCGAACGTGACCTACCACTTTTCGATGCTGGCGACGATGACGCTTGTGCCCGTTCTGGTCGAGGAGGGCTTCGGAAAACCGCCTCTGTATGTGACGATAGTCCTGCTGCCGAGCCAGGTGCTCGGACTGTTCATGCCTATGGTCGCGGGCTGGGTCTATGACAGGTATCAGCCGCGCCTGATGAGGCCGGTGATGATGGTGGTCATCGCGGGCGGATTCCTTGTACTCAGCACGGTCGCCGCCGACATACCTTTCTGGGCGCTGCCCCTGCTGATGATACCCATTTCAGTCGGCACCAATATGTTCAACCCTATCAACAACGCCACCGTTATGAACTCGCTGCCTCTGGAACACAGGGGGGTCGCGTCCGGGATGATGGAGACGACGCGGGAGATGGGCCACGCGCTGGGCGCTACCACGGCTGCGGCGGTCCTGGCCCTCGCTTTGCCCGCAGGTATTTCAAGGCTTTCGGACTCGGCGGCGCAGGGATTCTATATCCAGGGGTTCCAGCTTTCGAGCCTGATGGTTGTATTCGTGCTGTGCTTCGGCGCATTCCTCGCGTATATCTACCGAACCCCGGATTTTTACAGAAGGGCCCCCCAAACGTCGGCGCGCCCGGCTTCTTCCGCCGGTAGTGGAGACTAAGTTCGATTCATTTCCCTATAGGGACACGTCCCAATGTCTTCCGTTGAGCCCGTTCCGTTATCATGTCACCCATGCTGACCTCCGACTTCGACTATCATCTGCCCCCGGACATGATCGCCCAGACTCCGATGGAGCCACGCGACCACTCGCGCCTGCTCACGCTCGATAGGGCAAACGGGCAGGTCGGACATCGCCGCTTCTTCGACCTGCCCGACCTTCTTAGGGAAGGAGACCTGCTCGTGTTCAATGACAGCAGGGTCTTTCCGGCCCGGCTCAATGGGCGCGGCGAGCCATCTGGTCGGGAGATCGAACTGCTGCTTTTGACACGTATCGAGCAAGGGATATGGAGGTCGCTCGTCCGTCCCGGGCGCAGGATGCGCGACGGTGCCGAGTTCACTGTCACCGACAGAGACGGCGTTAGAGAGGCGCGTGGCCGCGTTCTGGAAGTTGAAGAGGCGGGAACGCGGATAGTGTCTTTCGAGGATGAGTCCGCGCTTCGGGACGTGGGCGTGATACCCCTGCCACCCTATATCCATGAGTCGCTTGAAGACCCCGAACGATACCAGACCGTCTATTCGGACCGCGAAGGCAGCGCGGCGGCCCCCACCGCCGGACTGCACTTTACACAAGCGCTTCTGGACAGGCTGGACGACATGGGCGTGGAGAAGGCGTTCGTCACGCTGCACGTCGGCTGGGACTCGTTCAGGCCAGTGAAATCGAAGTCCGCCGCCGAACACGAGATGCACTCAGAGTACTGGGAGTTGTCCGCCTCCTCAGCCGATGCGATAAACAGCGCGAAGTCCGAAGGGAGACGGGTCATATCGGTCGGCACGACCGCCGTCCGACTGCTGGAGAACGCGGCCATGCTGGGGGATGGAGCGGACAGGCTGCTGAAAGAAGGGGCGGGTTGGGTTGACCTGTTCATAACGCCGGGCTTCGAGTTCAGAGTGATAGACGGTCTTATAACCAACTTCCACCTGCCCCGTTCCACTCTGCTGATGCTGGTGTCGGCCTTCGCGGGCCGCGAGAACGTCCTGGCGGCGTACCGCGAGGCCGTAGAAGCGCGATACCGCTTCTACAGTTTCGGCGATGCCATGCTGATCGTATGACTCGGTTGGATTCCATGTCGGTCCACACAGGTGCGGGTTATGCGACCAATTTATAGACCCGTCCGAGTAACCGCCACGGTCTCCAGGTTCGGGAGCGCGTTTCGGGGCAGGGACTTCCGCTATCTGTGGCTGTCGGACTCGGTGGTGTCGTGCTCGGAGCAGATGGAGTTCCTCGTCCTGGCCTGGTTCATCCTCCAGGAGACCAACTCACCGTTCCTTCTCGGCCTGTACGCCGCGCTCAGGTTCACCGGAACGCTCTTCTCGCCCCTATACGGGATAGTGGTTGACCGATACCGGCGCGAACGACTGCTCAGGGCGGTTAGGTTCGGGTTCGCCGCTTCCGCCATCGTCATACTGTCACTCATCTTATGGGACATTCTTGGCGCTTGGCACGTATTCATCATAGTGGGAATCGTGGGCATGGCGAGAGCCTTCGACACGGTGACGCGGCAGACCGTCATCCCTGACATCGTTCCGCGCGAGGGCATAATGAACGCGGTCGCGCTCACCCGCTCCGGCAGGGACATCATGCAGATAGTAGGCCCCATGGTCGGCGGCGTCCTGCTGGCGCGCTACGGAATGGCCTGGAGCTACGCAGCAATCGTCGGAATGTACCTCGGCGGCGCGGCCCTGGCGCTGCGTCTGCGCGTCCCGAATCAGCCGACGGCGACACGCAGTTCGGAGTCCGTTCTATCCAACCTGGGGCAAGCGTTCTCTTATGTCCGCACGCGGGAGGTGGTGCTTGGACTTCTTCTACTCGCGTTCCTGGTAAACCTGTCCGGGTTCCCGCTGAACAACGGCCTGCTTCCGGTTTACGCCAGGGACGTTCTGAATGTGGGGGAAGTGGGACTCGGACAACTGCTCGGCGCGTACTCCGCCGGCTCCATGATCGGTTCGGTCACGATAGCGGCGCTGCCCCGCCTGCGACGGCCCGGCGTGGTGATGACCCTCGCCGGAATCGGCTGGCACGCGAGCATCCTCGCGCTCGCGCTGATAGCATGGTTCGGCCCGGCGACCGGCATCCTCGCGCTGGCGGGACTGGCGCAATCTTTTACGATGGTAACGATGTCCATGCTGCTGCTGAGCGTGACCTCGCCCGAAATCCGAGGTCGCGTGATGGGGCTGCGCTCCCTAGCCGTGTACGGTCTGCCGCTCGGGCTGCTGGCCTCCGGCTTCCTCGCGGAGATTCTAGGCGCGTCACTCGCGCTGATAGTCAACGGCT
>DAOULF010000010.1:0-9883 GCA_034420555.1 Dehalococcoidia bacterium | reverse complement strand
TACCTCACCGGCATCGCCATCAACATAGACGGCGGCACTTCACCGGTCGTCTAACGCCGCAAAACCCGTAGGGGCGACCCTTGTGGTCGCCCTGAACCGATGACTGACAACTGATCACTGAAAACCCTACACCCCCATGCTCCCCGTCTGCCCCCTCTGCCTCAGCGCGTGGTCGGCGAGCACCAGCGCCATCATGGATTCTACAATGGGGACGGCGCGGGGCAGTACGCATGGGTCATGACGTCCGCGTCCCATCAGCGTCGTCTCGTTTCCCTCCACGTCAACTGTATTCTGTTCCCGCATGATCGTCGCAGTGGGCTTGAACCCAGCGCGTATGACAATGTTCTCCCCATTGGATATGCCGCCCTGTATGCCGCCGGAGTTGTTCGTTCGAGTCCGTATCCGGCCCGAGTCATTGTAGAACGGGTCGTTGTGCTGGGAGCCGGTCATATACGTTCCGGCGAATCCCGATCCGACCTCGAATCCCTTGCACGCCGGAAGGGACAGGACCGAGCGCGCTAAGTCCGCCTCCAGCTTGTCGAACACGGGCTCCCCCAGACCGACCGGCACGTTCCGAGCTACGCACTCGACCACCCCACCTAGAGAATCGCCGTCCTTCCGCGCCTGCTGGATACGCTCTATCATCCGAGCGGCCATATCCTGGTCAGGACAGCGCGCCATGTTCTCTTCCACGTCGGCAACCGTCACATGGTTGGAATCAACGTCCGCCTCGAGGTCATACACCCTCTTCACATAGGCCACGATCTCAACCCCGAACTCCTCGGCGAGATACTTCTTGGCGATAGCGCCACCCGCAACACGCCCAATCGTCTCCCTCGCGCTGGCGCGTCCGCCGCCCATCCAGTTTCGGATTCCGTACTTCGCCTGGTAGGAGTAGTCCGCATGGGAGGGCCTGTACTTCAGCCGCATCTCCTCGTAGTCGCGGCTCCTCGCGTCCCGGTTCCAGACGATAATCTGGATAGGAGTCCCAAGTGTCAGACCTTCGAACACACCCGACACTATCTCCGCCTGGTCGCCCTCTCGCCTCTGGGTGGAGATCACGCTCTGCCCGGGACGTCTCCGATCAAGCTCCCGCTGAATATCCGCCTCCTCTATCGGAAACTGCGGAGGGCACCCGTCCACAGTCACCCCCACCGCCTGCCCGTGAGACTCCCCCCAGGTCGTGATTCTGAACATCTTGCCAAACGAATTGCTCATCTCAAACTCCATTGTGATCCGGGTAATAAATGTCGGTTTATAATTGTACAGGTGGCTTCTGGTGAATGACTAATGAGGCAACAGGTGAAAATGCACCTGCATTTCACCTGCATTTCACCTGCTTTAGCTACGGGGGAAATTTTTCTTTCGCTCCGTGGAGCCTATTGATAAATTGCGATTTATACATTGTACGATGTGAGCGTTGCCACTCCACGAAGTCATATTAGCACATAAGGTCGTTAGGAGCATAGCGCAGTTATGTTATCATCAGACTATGCTCGGTGTGGCAAGAAATGAGTCAGGGTTGCAATCCCTGCTGGCCGACATCCATCTTCTTATAATAAGGGTGAAGGCTCAGCCTTCCAATCGGGCCGCTGAACTCACGACGGGTCTGGGCTGAACACCTGCGAGCGCCTCCCGCCTCGGCGGGCGAGTGCGGCTCGCAGCCCAGACCCATCCGATTTGCGCCTTCCCAGCGCAACGGAGATAGTATGCCCAAAGTATGAGACGCGATTCGGATAGTGACGCAGGACGGATGGCTGGAAGATAGAACACGAGGCAGCCACCGCCACTATAAACACCCTTCCAAGCCAGGGATGGTTACAATAGCGGGAAGAATGAGCAAGGACCTCCCACCCAAGACGTGGAGAAGCATAATGAGACAGGCAGGATTGCTATGATGGAGTTCATAGTCCTTATCGAAAAGAGTGACAACGGATACGCCGCGTATCTGCCCGACTTGCCGGGCTGCGTCGCCACGGGCGATACCATAGACGAGACTAAAGAGTTGATAGCGGAGGCCGTGGCGTCTCACCTGGAGATTCTTGCCGAGGACGGCGACCCGATACCCGAACCTAATTCACTGTCTCACACACTCGCAGTTCATTCCACTGGGTCAACGTACCAGACCCGCTTTCTGGCCGATCCTGCGGCGGTCACGGCAGACTGAAACCATCGCCGGAAGAGCCGTTCAGTCCTCGATCAAATCTGCCCAACAAGAATCATGACCATCACCAACAGGCAACTTATCGCCACCACCCGCAATGCTGGATAATCTGAAACGGGTTGATGGTATGTCAAATCACTGTAAGTCCTTTCATAAGCGATATATCATATGACAATGAAAACACAGTCAGATAATATGCCGACTTCCGACCATCCGCGCATCGGGGGGCCTCCAGAACCTGAAGTGCGTATCCGAACTCTTCAGGGCATAGCGTATTGGGCAGACTCAGTTGTCCTGATGGACAAAGTAATCAGTGATGAGTCGGTTGACTTGATAATGACCAGTCCGCCATTCGGGTTAGTACGCAAGAAAGAGTACGGAAATGCGGATGCGGATGAATACTTGACATGGTTCAGGCCATTCGCGGAACATTTCGCGCGGATACTCAAACCGAGCGGTTCGCTCGTCATTGATATTGGAGGCGCCTGGCAATCCGGTATGCCTACCAAGAGCCTTTATCAGTATGAGCTTCTAATCGCGCTATGCAAAGAGTTCGACTTCCACCTCGCTCAAGAATTCTTCTGGTGGAATCCTTCCAAGTTGCCAACCCCGGCGGAGTGGGTAAATATCAGAAGGATCCGCGTGAAGGATGCCGTGAACAACATATTTTGGCTGTCGCGCACTCCTTGGCCGAAGGCGAGCAACAGAAGGGTTCTCACTCCATACAGCAAGAGTATGCGCAATTTGCTTGAAACGGGATACCGTTCCAAAAGACGACCTAGTGGACATGACATCAGCCGGAAATTTTCCACGGACAACGGCGCGGCGATTCCGCCGAACCTACTCGCGGTCGCCAATACGGAGAGTAACTCACAGTACCTTCGATACTGTGAAGATAACGACCTTCCAGTTCACCCCGCGAGGTTTCCGACACTAATCCCAGAGTATTTTGTGAGATTCTTAACCGATCCGGGCGACTTGGTACTCGATCCGTTTGCTGGAAGTTGTGCTACTGGAGAAGTCGCGGAAACGCTGGGGCGAAAATGGATCTGTGGTGAAATCGAAGAGCGGTACTTGCTGGGCGCTCAGGGAAGATTTCTACCCCACGATCACAATAGGCAAAAGAGACCCTCTCATAAGGAAGACCGGTCCTATAGCATCAACCGCCCAGGGTTGTTGTGGGAAGATAATGATGAAACCCTCCTTCCTGAAGACGGGGGGCAGACTCGTCCGCCTAAAGCGCAATGACTTCTTACCTGTAACAGACAAGGTCAATAAGTGAAATGGCGTTGTCGTCCCGAGAAATTATAAATCGCGCGATTCTTGACGCGATAACTGAAGCTAGAAGTGTGGGGTTGCTCACGCCGGACGACTCGGCCCATCCAAGGCGATACCTGATCGCGCAAGACACTCGGCAAGTCTCAATGTGGGCATACTGTTGGATGTTGACGCCCGGCGGACGGCCTTCACTTCCCAATGAATATCGGATACAGATGACCTCCGTGCAGTCCCCACTGCCAATCAACCCGGACGGTTACACTGTCCTGCTTGGCTATGAGCCAAACAGGAATGTCTTCGCAGGATACGACCTGGCTCGCCACACTACATTTACGTCGGGTTCTCCTTCAGTGCAGGTAAACATACAGACGCTCAATAACGCGATGCAGAACGGCTTGGCATTTGAAACGAAGTCCAATGACGAGATTGTAGTCGGGATACGAAGCGACCTCCTCATGTTCTACTGCCAGTATGCCGCCGACCTCCATGAGTTGGGAGAAGACTCGGCATCTCTCGAATTCGTGAAGCGAGCTTCGGAGTTGGAAGAGATTATTGGGAAAGATATGTCAAACCTGAGCCAGCGACGGCAGCTTATCGTCCGGGAGACTTCGCGCTGGTCACGTTCAGCCAGCTTTCGACGACAGGTGCTAAGCGCATACGAGAACAGGTGCGCGGTCACAAGACGACAACTGCGCCTGGTGGACGCGGCTCACATACTACCGGTATCCTCCGGCGCAAGGAGCGTAGATGACGTGCGCAATGGAATAGCGCTGTCTCCGACGTATCACAGGGCGTTCGACAACGGCCTGATCTACCTGGACAATAGTGATCAAGGTATCGTGATGCGCTTGAACTCCGACGCCGTAAATGAGCTCATGCGGCTGGGTCTGGCGGGCGGAGTAGATGAGTTTGGGTCAACCCTCGGTTCGGTCCATCTCCCCTTAAATCCCCAGCAACGTCCGGATCCTTATTTCATACGTCTTGCGAATGAGTATCGTGGACTTGAATAATTACGGTGAGGTTGCATCCGCATCCTACGCCGTCCCCTGACGCCGGAGGAAGTCCAGCACCTCACAGACACAGCGCGGTGGATAGCGGGTTGCTGGTGGAGACGCCGAAATGAGCCGTTTAAAGTCGATATTCTGCCGCCCTAAAGAATGGGTTGCTGCGTTCTGGTCAAGGACTCCCAGGTTCGACAGACGCGCTTTCGTACCCACCAAAAAGCAGCCTATTCCACCTCGTTTGGTCATATTGGCAGCTATTGTCGTCGCGCTCATCGCAATTGTCTTGATCGTGTCCTGGGGTTGGTTGCGAACGGAAGGCACCGGTATGGAATCGAATAGCGCGACGATTCGCAATATAGGACTTGTAATCGCGGGATTGATAGCTCTGCCGCTTGCTATATGGCGCAGTATGGCGGCCCAGAAACAAGTTGACGTAGCGCAACAGAGTCTATTGAATGAACGCTACCAGCAGGGCGCAGAGATGCTTGGCAGCGATGTCCTTTCGGTTCGCCTGGGCGGAATCTATGCGCTCCGACACTTGGCTCTGGAAGGCGTTCTTGACGCCGAAACCGGAGAGCAACTCATGTGGCGTGGCGGCGTACCCAACGACGAACCACCATGAACCCCACATCCGAACCTATACTAACCTAGTCCGCGTAGTAGCTAAGACGACAACCATGCCCTTCAGACTTCATCCAATACATCCTCTGATCCCGTAAATCCTGATTCTGACATCAACAGCTATGACCCGTGCCGCCGCCTTATTGCCAGTGCTGATCCAATGTTATAATTGCCACGCGCAACACCGATTGAACGGAGACTCAGGTGAAGCATCGTCGCGGAGAACACGACCATGGTTGCACAGACAGCACTCACGAAGCGCCGCGTATCGGACTATTCGGACATGAAGCCGCTGCCGGATCCCCCAAGACAGCCTGACATGATGGAGCAGATTCCCGGGATCGTCGCCTTCGTCTCGGCGCTGGGCCTATGGTTCAACGACAGAGACGACGTATTCATCGGGTCGAGCGGATACCTGTGGGCCGACACCGACGACACGGACAGTCCGTACCCTGACGGCTCTTTCGCCGACGGACTGGCCGACCCAAATCTAGTTTACCATCGCAACGGCTACGTCATAAGCGAGGTTGGAAAGCCACCGGACCTGGTTCTGGAGGTCGGTTCGGAGAGCACGGGCAGTCGGGACTATACCGACAAGCGCGAACGCTACGCCGGTTATGGAGTGCGCGAATACTGGCGATTCGACCCTAGCGGCGGGGAATATCACGATGCGCCACTGGCGGGCGATACGCTTGTGGATGGTAGGTACGAGCCTATCGAGATAGTCATAGAGCCGGACGGTCGTCATTGGGGATACAGCGAGGTCCTGGGTCTGGAGTTCTGGTGGGACGACGGTATTCTACGCTTCCGCGATCCTGTGAGCGGGGAGTTCCTCCCGACGCTCAATGAGTCGGAGGAGGCGCGTCAAGCCGCCGAACAACGCATCGCCGAGTTGGAAGCCGAACTGGAACGACGGCGCAGCGAATGACGAGCGCGCCATCCCCAAATTGATTCCCCCTTTCCCCTTCCTGTAAACTCGATACATGAGAACAGAGCCACCCTCATCCTCCTCGGAGGACGGATCATCGCCGTCCACCCGAACGACTCCCGCGTCTCATACATCCTCCGATAGGCAAACCGCCCGTCGAAACAATCCCCGCTCCGGAAGCGCGACTCTCCCTCCCAGCAACACCCAGACCCGCGGCTGGCGACAGACTTTTTCTTCTCTGAATAACCGCGCCTACCTGTTCCTGTGGCTCGGCATGATGGCCATGATGGGCGGAATGCAGATGCAGATGCTCGCGCGGGGCTACCTGGTTTACGACCTCACCGGCTCCGCTGCCCTGCTGGGGTTCGTCAGCGCGGGGATGGCTATTCCGATGCTATTTCTCGCGCCGTTCGGCGGCGTGATTGCCGACCGGGTCGAACGCAAGCGTCTCATCCAGGGCGGACAGTTCATAGTCGCGATATTCGCGCTCATCATCGGGACCGCCATATTCACCGACAGGATCGAGTGGTATCACCTGCTTATCGTCTCGATATTGCAGGGCACGGTCTGGACATTCATGATGCCCGCGAGACAGGCTATCATCCCGCAGATAGTCGGTCCTGAGCGAATCGGCAATGCCATGGCCTTGAACGCGGCGGGAATGAGCGCGATGACGCTGATCGCTCCCGCGGTCGCCGGGGGACTCTACGCGCTGACAGGGCCCGCGAACGTGTACTTCATAATTTCCGGCCTGAGTATCCTGTCGGTCATCGTCACCACCCTGGTGCCCAAGCCCGAAAGAGGCGCCGCGCCTAGCCAGAAGCGGAATATGTTCGCGGACATCGGCGCGGGACTGGTTTACATCAAGGGCAATAGGATGGTGCTTGTCCTGCTGGTAATGGGACTAGCAACGACCCTGCTCGCCTCGCCCTTCAGAATGCTCCTGCCCGTATTCGTAGTGGACATCTACCACCGAGGGCCGGATTCTATGGGCCTGCTGGTGGCGATAATGGGCGGAGGCTCGCTCGTGGGTTCGCTCGCCATAGCCGCGCTGGGCGACTGGCGCAGGGGGATGCTTCTGATAATCGGATCGTTCATATCAGGAGGTGCGCTTCTGCTTATCGCGGCCTTCCCGCTGTACTATGCCGGCGCCATCATCATGGTCCTCGTCGGACTCGGCGACGCCGGACGCCGGACGATAAATATGGGCCTAATCATGGAGGTCGTGGAAGATCAGTACCGGGGTCGCGTGATGAGCGTCTTCATGATGAACTTCGGACTCATGCCGCTGGGTGTGCTGCCAGCGGGCATGATCGCGGACGCCCTGGGCGGCCAGATGGCCATAGGCATACTCGGCGCCCTGCTGATACTGGTCACCCTCCCCATCCTGATAACCCAGAAGCGTCTGCGCTCTTACCAATAGCCTGTCGCCAACCTGAGATGAAAAAGCGCGCGCCACCTTTGACGATTAGCGCGCGCCTGTGTTCTATGGTTGACTGCGACTCCCTACTGCGCGTTCGCCGTCTCCATATCCCGGGACACGGTTTCCAGTTCCGAGACCGCGCTCGCAACCAGCGCCGGGTTCAGACGGGCGGCGTGGTCAGTGTAGCCCGCTCTCTCCAGCATCGTGCCGAGCTTGCCGCCCTTGAACAGGTCGAGCGCCCATCCCAGCGGGTCCGGCGTCGTCGTCATGTCAAGGTAGAGCCGCTGGTTCTTCGCCCTCGGCCCGTAGTGGTAGTGCGGCGCGACCTCGAAGCAGTCGAACGTCAGCAGTTCCTGCTCTTCATCGCCGATGTCGCCCAGCACGTGGATCGCCACGCCCCTGTCGTTCGCCAACGTCCTGAACTCGACGCCGAAGCGCACCGGCCCGGCCTCCAGGATGACGTCGCCCCGGTCGTGCATCACCGTGCGGCGGCCTGACACCGCAAGCGCGCGCGCCTGCGACTCCAGCTCGTCCATCTCGGAGCTCAGGTCGGCGTCCCGCGCTGCCTCAGCGAGCTCGGGATACCGCGCTCGATCTATCATGTCCGGCAGCCGGCTTCGGATGTTGCCAAGCGTCCAGTCCAGCGAGTCGCCCGCTGTCGTCTTGTCCAGCATCAGCCTCTCGTTCAGCTTCTGCGGGCCATAGTGGTAGTGCGGCTCGTGGTCGAAGCAGTCGAACCTCAGAAGCTCATGCTCGTCGTCCTCGCTCACGTCGCCAAGCACATGGATGCACACGCCCTGGTCGTGCAGCAGGTCCCTGTACTCGATTCCGAACTTGATAGTTCCCTCGCCAATAATCGTGTCTCCACGCTCTTTCATTACCCTTCTCCTTTCTCTATCCCGATCTACCTCGCCATTATATACGCAACTTGAGACATTTGCCCGCCTACTCCCAGACGAACACCGGCTTGCCCGTTCTGCCCGTATCGAACAGCTTGTACGCCTCGTCCGCCTGGTCAAGATCGTAGCGGTGGGTTATGAGCTTTTTGAGAGGCACATCGCGGTTGACCACGAAGTTTGCGGCCTCCGCAAGTCCCGACAGGCTGAACGTCCAGGAGCCGTAGATCGTAAGCTGCTTGTGGATGATCTGCGCGCTTATGTCGAACGTGGTCGTGTTCCCTTCGCCGACGAAGCACACACGACCCCAGTAGCGCGCGGAGTCAACGGCGTTGATTCGCACGTCTGGGATTCCGGTCGCGTCCAGCGTCGCGTCCGCGCCTTCGTCGTCGGTCAATTCGCGTATGACCGTCTCCGCGTCGTCTTTCGAAGCGTCAATCACTACGTCCGCGCCCAGCTCCTCCGACAGCGCGAGCCTCTCCGGTATCACGTCCACCGCTATCACCCGCGCGCCCATCGCCTTGCCGAACATCGTCGCGCTCACCCCGACAGGCCCCTGTCCGAACACCGCCAGCGTATCCACGCCCGAAATGCCCAGCCGCTTGATTGCATGGAACGCGGTCCCGGTGCCGCACGCCACCGCCGCGCCCTCCTCGAAAGAAAGGGCGTCCGGCATTGGCACGCATGTCGAAGCCGGACAGAGCAGATAGTCCTGGTGTCCGCCGTCCGCCGCGCTGCCGTACACCGTGTTCTGGACCAGGCACATCTGCGTGTAGCCTATCCTGCACATCGAGCAGGTATTGCAGCCGGTATAGTGGTGCATCATCACCCTGTCGCCCACCTTGACCGAATCCACGCCATCCCCTACTTCCGCGACCATGCCACAGGGCTCGTGTCCCGCGACGAACAGCGTCGGCCCCAGCCTATCTGCCGACATTCGATACCGCGTAAGGTCGCTGCCGCACAGCCCGGACGCCATCATCTTCAGCACCACGTCTCCGGGACCGGGCTCCGGCTTTCCAAGGTCCCGCACTTCCAGGTTCCGGTCTCCGGTGAATACGACGCCTCTCATTTCTCGCCCTCCCCGCGTTTTACTTGGTAGTGGCTTATGCTACAATCCGCGTTGTCAACTAGCAAGCCTGCGCCCTGTCGCGCGGCGTTTCACTGGAGGTTATCGTATGCGGCCCATCATGGACGTAGCAGAGGACTTGGGACTCAGCCCTGACGCGATCATCCCATACGGTCACCACAAGGCTAAGATACACCTCGACGCCATTCGAGACGACGGACGGCGCGGCAAGATGGTCGTCGTTACAGGCATAACGCCCACACCTGCGGGCGAAGGCAAGACGACCACCACCGTCGGTCTCACCCAGGCGATGGGCAGGCTGGGCAAGAACGTCGTCGCCACTCTGAGAGAGCCATCGCTCGGCCCGATATTCGGCATCAAGGGAGGCGGCACCGGCGGCGGACTCAGCCTCATAGAGCCGGAGGATGAGGTCAACATCCACTTCACCGGAGACGCCCACGCCGTCGGCTCCGCTCACAACCTGCTCGCTGCCCTGACGG
>DAOULF010000009.1:0-3690 GCA_034420555.1 Dehalococcoidia bacterium | reverse complement strand
AACCTGTATCAGCTTGGTCGGTAGGGGAGTCACCCCCATCCTAACCTTCCCCCATCAAGGGGGAAGGGAATTTTCTCGCCACTGGCAGCGCCGACTAAATTGGTACAGTATCTCTATGCGTGGACAGAGACCTGTACCGGACGTACACCGTTTACCATGTATCCAAGCCGGTTCCAGTGCGTCTTCATCGGCTGAACGTTTCCGCTGGCGTCTATCGCGCGGGACATCAGCGTGTACTCACCCGGAGCCGGAGGCTTCCAGGAATAGCGCCAGAGTTGCCAAGCGTACCGCTCGGATGGGCCAACCACGTCGGCCCGCTCCCATGTATCGCCGCCGTCGCAACTCACGTCAACGGCGGATATTCTCTCGCCTCCCGACCAGGCGACGCCGGTCACGCAGACATCGCCCATACGGACTTCATCACCTTCGGCGGGCGAACCGATTACGGACTTCGTTCCGATGTTGCTAAGGGGAACGGTCTCGCCGGTTTCGTCCTCGATTATGTACCGGTCTGTCTGGAAGAAGCCTTCGTAGCTCATGTCCAGCACGGTAATCCGTCTCAGCCACTTCACCGACGCCATGCCGTACCAGCCGGGAACCATGAGCCTGAGCGGGTGGCCATGCTCTTTGGGCAGGGCGCATCCGTTCATCTCATATACGAGCAACGTGTCCGGGTGCATGGCGACGTCAATGGGCAGGCTTCTCAGGTAGGGCGTTTCCGGCTCGCCAGGAGCGGGGACGCCTGAATCGTGCCCCTCGAACAGGACTTCCCTCGCGCCGTCGCCGATTCCGGCAATCGCCAGAACGTCTTTGAGTGGAACGCCCGCCCAGTAGGCGGTGCTCACCGCTCCGTTCTGGAACTGGTTGCCAGGAGTGGGTGGGTCGAGGTCGCTGCGGTTGTTGCCTGCGCACTCCATAGTGACGGGCAGCGTAACACGCGGAAGTTTCTTCAATTCGTCGAGGGTTAGATGGGAGTCCTGCGACACCACGCCGTCAATGCGAAGTTTCCATTCGGAACACCGGATATCTGGAATGTCGAAGTGGTTGCGGACGTAGAAGAGGGGATTGGGGGTGAGCCAATCATCGAACGCACGTTGGGGTGTTTCGCCTATCATAGGCTCGCGTTCGATGGTCACCAAGGATTTGGGGTTGTCATCTGGCCGGATCTGTGCGACTGCTGTGGATGCGCTCAGCCCAGCCTTGATACATGTGCAACTACACATCATATTTCCTCCGCTGATACTATTATTCGCCTCTCTAATGTGGTTAACCCACTTTATCCCATCGAAAAAGGGATTGCAAGCGGTTTACCTGATGTCAGGACGACTTTCTCTTGCAGAGGTTGATTCCGAAACCGGCAATGTGATCCAAAGACGCGCCCAACTTGACCCTTACAACCCTAAATCGTATAGTACGCTCCGAACTGGGAGAGAGTTTGCGCCTGTTTCCAAGACCGGATTCGGGCGGCATCTGCAATTGGAGGGCACACCATGACCTACGGACAAGGAGACTATCAATACGAACTCGTGGAAGACTGGGGGAATCTCCCCGAAGGCTATGAGTGGCACCAGGTGGCGGGCGTGGCCGTGGACAGCAAAGACAATGTTTACGCCTACAACCGCAGCGAACACCAGCTAATGATCTTCGACAGCGACGGCAATTTCCTGAATACCTGGGATGAAGTGTTCGCGGGCCCACACGGAATTCATATCGGCCCCGACGACAGCGTTTATCTCGCCGACCGGGACGCTCACACCGTAATGAAGTACAACACGGACGGCAGAATGACGCTGAAGATCGGCACGGGCAGGGCATCGGACACCGGATACACTACCAACGCGGAGCCTGTGCCGCGCGCCGCCGGGCCGTTCAACCTGCCCACCGGCATAGCCGTCTCCGATGAAGGAGACATTTTCATATCCGACGGCTACGGCAATGCCCGCGTCCATCGCTACACCGATACCGGCTCGTTACTGCTATCCTGGGGACTGCCAGGGAAAGTAAATCCCGGAGATTTCCACCTGCCACACGGCATCGGAATTGACCACGATGGATTCGTGCTGGTGTGCGACCGCGAGAACGACCGCATCCAGGTCTTCGACCAGGAAGGCGAGTTTCAGCAGATGTTCGACGGATTTCGGCAGCCTACCGACCTATGCGTCGGGCCTGAGGGCGAGATTTACGTGCCGGAACTCCAGGGCAGGGTGACCATCATAGACGACGAGGGCAACATTCTGTCGCAGTGGGGCGGCGAGCGCACTCACGAAGCCGGAAAGTTCTGGGCGCCGCATGGCGTGGCGGTGGACTCGCGCGGCGATATGTACATCGGAGAGGTGCTGGACGGAATGCGCCTCCAGAAATTCGCCAGGGTGAGATAGCCCCTGAATACCGGCATAGTTGCTATAATGAGCCATCCTCAACCGCGTATCCGTCGGTGTGGAGGATGGCTCAAAAAATGTCGGGGAGAGAATATCTTTAGATGACTACCGCCTATACCACCCCGGAAGCGCTGTCCGACGAGTACAAGCGAACCGGACAACGCTACATTCGGCAGGCCGATGCCGAATTCGAGAAGGGAGACTTTCTTCAGGCGTCTGAAAAGGCGTGGGGCGCGGCTTCCGAGTATGTGAAGTCTCTAGCAGCCCTACGCGGCTTGCCCCATGAGTCCCACAGAGAAATCAGGATAGCCGTCAATCACATAGTCAGCGAAACAGGCTGGAGGCAAATTCGCCCACTGTTTGCGGTGGCTGAAGGTATGCACGCCAACTTCTACGAGGCATGGATGCCTGAAGAAGAGATAGAGGATGGCATTAAGAGCGTAAAAGAGTTGCTCGCCCTTCTGGAAAATGTACCTCCGTCCAACGGAGATACTTCGATTCGCCCACCAAGAGCGCGTCTGTTCATCCGAGACAGAGGCGACGACATCTGAAAACTGATAACCGGATATTACAAACTAACACCAAGGAGAACGTAAATTGAACGGAGACCAGGCAATAGCCAAGATACTCAAGAAAGAGGGCGTCGAGTGGATAGCGGCGTTCCCCGCGCAGTCGCTCATTGACGCCTGCGCGCGAGAGGGAATACGCCCCATCCTCTCCCGCCAGGAGCGGGCCGGTGTCAACATGGCCGACGGCTTCAGCCGAATCAAGAACGGCAACACCATCGGCGTGTTCACCATGCAGACGGGCCCGGGCTCGGAGAACGCATTCGGCGGCGTGGCGCAGGCGTTCGCGGACTCGGTGCCTATCCTATGCCTTCCGGGCGGGCAGCCCATGAACAGCATGGACGTACATCCCAACTTCGAGGCCGTCAAGAACTACGGCGGAATCACCAAGTGGATGGCGCTGGTCAACAAGGTAGAGCGCATCCCTGAACTCATGGCGATGGCCTTTACCCAGCTCAAGCACGGCAGGCTTGGCCCGGTCCTTCTCGAACTGCCCCGCGACGTGATGGTCCAGGAGATACCCGATGCGCTGGTGGACTCATACAAGCCGGTGAAGAAGTTCAGGTCCGGCGCGAGCTCGGAGGATGTGCGAGACCTGGTGACCGCGCTCCTGGCGGCGGACAACCCCGTCATCAACGCGGGCCAGGGAGTGATGTACGCCGAAGCCACCGACGAACTGGTAGAGTTCGCCGAACTCACCAACATCCCGGTAATGACCACACTGGCGGGAAAGAGCGCCTTCCCAG
>DAOULF010000008.1:0-14306 GCA_034420555.1 Dehalococcoidia bacterium | reverse complement strand
CATGGCCGGAGGCGCCGTGCAGGTCGGCGCCGCTCAGCCTGCCGATGGTCCAGACGCCGCTGACGGGGTCGTAGCTGCCATGGCTGGGGACGGCCTCCGCATCCTCGGGCGCCCCGGTCAGCGTCACCTCGACGGCGGGGGCGATGTCCGGCCCGTTGTTCACGGCCATTACGGTGTAGGCCCGACGGTCGGCGGCTACGGCGGGGCTGGGTCCGGCGTCCCGCACCTCCAGGTCCGCCATCGGGCCCACGTGGAAGGTGTAGGCGCCGCTGGCGGTGTATGCGATGCCCGATTTGGTAGCTCCAACGGTTAGATTTATCTTGTACGTGCCGAGAGCGCTGAAAACCAGGATGGCAGGATATGGTTCCGACGTTATACTAGAGGGAAGGTCGAACGGCCCGAAAGATGCTTGTGTATCCGCGTCCAGGAGGGTAACGTCTGCATCGGTGCCGCCTATGATCGAAAATGCGCCGGGACGCTGTTTCGGCGACACGTCGCTGAGAGCAAAGGTGTATGCGTTGTAGCTTTGCGGCAGGAATGAGAAGGTGGCCTCGACTCCCGATGTGTCAGGAACGCTTGAGCCATGGCGTGTCGTCCTGCCAGTCCTCCATTTCCCGTCATGCCGTCCCTGGGGGTCCTGGATATGCACGATGACTGCTTCGGGCTGATGGTAGCCGCCGGTTTCTGGTTCCACCACAATCTCCACCGTGTCGGCGCTGGTGCAGGGAGTGGACGTGGCGCCGACGCAGTCAAGGTAATCGAACAGGGCTGTTTCGCCTTGGGCCAGCAGCGCCTTCCCCAGGCACGCGGTGGCGGTGTCGTTCGCCAGCTTAAAGCCGGAGGCGAACCAGGGCACAGCCCTGACCACCTTCGCCGTCAGGCATCGCTCTTCCAGGGGCAGGTCATCCAGGCTAGCGGCGGTGAGGTTGACCGCCACCGGGAGCGACAGGGGTTTCGAGGCGAGCAGTCTCCCCATGGTGCCCACGTCCCAGATACCGGTGGCCGTATCGAACGTCGTGCTGGACATCACGATGGACGGCGGCTCCGGCTGGGTCCCGGCGAAGGACAGGCCCGGCGAAAGGCTGATTTCGACCTGCAAATCGTGCACACTATGATCTATGAAACTGTTTCTTGCGCCAGGGATGGCGCCATGGTCGCTAGGGTCATTATAGGCAGCCACCGTGAAGATCGTCGCTCCACCCGGCTCCGGGGATGGGTCGGATATGCCGGAGATGTACAAGCCGAAGTCCCCGTTGTTGAAAAAGCTACCCCCATCAAAGCCGGGGGTCGAAGAAAAGCTTACAATGGCCCAGTGTTCCGTGGCATTGTTGAACCCGAAGCGCGGCGACTCCGCCGGGTCCGATTCGATGATTTCGGCATAGAGCCGCTGCGCCACCTTTGCCGGTCCAGTGGTTACTCCCGGGATAGTGTACAAGGAACTAACTCTGCGGGTCGTGCTGCGCCCGGGCGGCAGGTCCCTGATGGTCCATATCTCCGTACTGGTACTGCGGACCTGATCCCATAGAGTGACCCGCACCTTTAAGAGATGGACATGCATTCCCGGATGAGCCCCGACGGTGTTGTTCTTCACGGTAACCGTCCAGAATACCCATGGAGCATCGCTATTTTCGGAGGTTATAGTCAGGTCGGCAAGGGGGGAAGGGAATCGTCAACCCGCTGGGCGTGGGCGGTGGCGGCGCAGACGGCCCCTATCGCGATAATCGCGACAATTGCCAGCGTCGCCGCCAGGGGAAAGATGAGAGTACGGGCTAAGGGTAGGCAAAATCCCTTCCCCCTCGATGGGGGAAGGTTAGGATGGGGGTGAACCCCCAATTTCAAGCGCGAATACTTCAAATATCTATCCCTGGGATGTGGGTGAACTTCCCTGTATCGAGTACGGGGCAGGCTCTAACCTTCCCCAGTCGAGGGGGAAGGGACTTCTGAAATCTTCTCCTCCTATCCTCTGTATCTGAATGTCGCATCGTTGATATGCTATCTCAGTAGCTCGCTACGGCTTCGCCTGTATTCAGGCTTGACACACATCCCTCAAAAGCGATGTACTAGCGATCCACTATTGAGATAAAGTATTGATGCGGTTGGCAAGAATACCATATCAACGATGTACCAACGGTGAATTTCAACCCAATATCAGTTGCAATCCAGTTGCAATTTCCCGAAAATCCGAGAACACTTGTACACTAAAATCCCCCTGGTTTCCCATAGGACTACATATCCACACCCCAATACGCTATAATACGAACATGCAAACTAACAACGGAGAACGCCAACCATGATCCTGGACCCCGACATACATAAATACCAAGCTATACCGGCCCAAAATCGCAGAAGAGAAAAATCCCCCCCAAAGCTAACGCAGGTGAATTGCAGGTGAATTGCAGGCGTTCTAATCACCTGTTACCCACCTGTCAGTCACCAGTGGCCCACCAGTGAAGCCACCTGTCCTTTATAAACGGAAGTAAATGACCGCGCCGTAAGGAACCACACATGCACCATCAAGACAGCCGCGACCAGGAGATACTAGCCCTGCGGGACCGACTCTCCCGCCTCAGCCAGGCCAGCCTGCGCATCACCGAAGACCTCGACTTCGACGCCGTGCTCCAGGTGGTGGTGGACGGCGCGCGCTCCCTCACCTCCTCACGCTACGGCGCGATCACCGTCTTTGGAGATAGCGGGCAACTGTCTGACTTCATCGTCTCCGGCCTGACCGAGGATCAGCACCAGGCCCTCTGGGACATGCCCGAAGGACAGGGATTCTTCGACTACCTCAGCGGGCTCCTGGAGCCGCTCCGCGTTTCGGACATAGACAGCCACCTGAAGGCGTTGGACATGCCCGACTTCCTGCCCGGCATATCCGTGACCTCCCTGCTCGTCGCCCCGGTCCGCCACCAGGGAGTCGGCATCGGCACGATCTACCTTGCCCACGAGACACAGGGGCGCGAGTTCAGCCGGGAGGACGAAGAGACGCTCGTCATGTTCGCCTCCCAGGCCGCCATGGCCATCGCCAACGCCCGCCGCCGCCGCGAGGAACTGCGCGCCAGGGCCGACCTGGAGACCCTCATAGACACCTCCCCGGTGGGGGTAGCCGTATTCGACGCGGCGACCGGAATGCCCAAGTCCTTCAACCGCGAGACCAGGAGGATAGTGGACAGCCTGCGCGATCCCGACCAGACGCCCGAGGACCTGCTGAACGTCATGACCTTAAAGCGCGCCGACGGGCGGGAGGTCTCCCTGCAAGAGTTCTCCATGAGCTATCTGCTCGGCATCGGGGAGACGCTGCGAGCCGAAGAGATCGTCCTGCGCGCGCCCGACGGCCGTAGCGTCACCGTGCTGCTCAACGCCACGCCCATCCTCTCCGACGACGGCCCCGTGGACTCCATGGTGGTCACCATGCAGGACATGGCCGACGTCGTCGAGACCGAGCGACTGCGGTCCGAGTTCCTGGCAATGGTCAGCCACGAACTCAGATCGCCCCTCACCTCCATCAAGGGCTCCGCCGTCAACCTCCGAGAGTCCATTGACTCCCTGGACAAGACCGAAGTGCTCCAGTTCGTCCGCATCATCGAGTCCCAGTCCGACCGGATGCGGGACCTCATAGGCGAACTGCTGGACGTGGCCCGCATCGAGACCGGCTCACTCTCAGTATCTCCCGAGCCCGCCGAAGTCGTCTCCCTCGTGGACGAAGCCAGAAACGCCTTCCTCGCGGGCGGCTGGGGCAGAAACATCGTTCTCGACCTGAAACCCGACCTGCCCCGCGTAATGGCCGACACGCGGCGCATCGTCCAGGTGCTGGGCAACCTGCTCTCCAACGCAGTCCGCAACTCGCCGGACACGTCCGACATCCGGCTCAGCGGCGCGCTCCAGGACGACTCGGTGGCGCTGTCCGTGGCCGACCGTGGACGCGGCGTGGAACCGGAACGCCTTCACCTCCTGTTCCGCAAGTTCTCGCATCTCGACGACGACAGCCTGCACAGGCGGGAGGCAACAGGGTCAGGTCTCGGCCTGGCCATCTGCAAGGGAATCGTGGAAGCGCACGGCGGCCGCATCTGGGCGGAGAGCGAGGGCCTGGGCCAGGGAAGCCGATTCACCTTCACCCTTCCCGTGGCCGAAGGGGTGGGCGCCGGGACCGCGCTCCTTCCCGACAGCCCGCGCTCGGAGACCGGGGACCAGGGGAGCATCCTCGTGGTGGACGGCGATCCGATGACCCTGCGCAACGTCCGCGACATCCTATCGGGGGCGGGCTACAAGCCCCTGCTCGTCGGCGACCCCGAAGAGGCCCTCCGGCTGTTCGAGTCCGACCGGCCCCGCCTCGTTCTGCTGGACCTGACTCTGCCGGGAAGCGACGGCATTGACCTGATGGGCAACATGCTGAGCATCAGAGAAGCGCCCGTCATCTTCCTGTCCGGGTATGGCCGCGACGAGATAATCGCCAGGGCCCTGGAGCACGGCGCCGTGGACTAAAAAATCAAGCCCTTCTCCCCAACCGAGCTGCTGGCCCGGGTGCGGGCCGCCCTGCGCCGGTCGCTGGCCCCGCCCCCGGAAGAGCCGCTCGACCCTTTCGTGCTGGGCGACCTGACCCTGGACTACGCCAGTCGCGCCGTCAGCGTCGCCGGACGTCCGGTCAGCCTCACTCCCACCGAGTACAATCTGCTCTACGAACTGGCCGCCAACGCCGGCGTGGCGCTCACCTTCGACCAACTGCTGGAGCGCGTCCGGGGCCTGAAGGATACCGGGAACAGGAGCAACCTGCGCAGCTACGTAAAACGCCTGCGGAACAAGCTGGGCGACAACGCCGGCAGCCCCAGGTACATCTTCCCCGAGCCCCGCGTCGGCTACCGCATGGCCAGGCCCCAGGCCTCACCGGCTGACCGCACACGCGACTAATCCCGGCCCAGTCTCCACTACGTACGGCTCCGTTTATTTCGATTCTCCATGTAAGATCTCATTTGGATGAGATCGGCTTTGGTAGGGCCTTTGCAAAGTTCTAGGCCGTCATTCCCGCGAAAGCGGGAATCCAGGGGTAGGGGGCGGCCTACTCTTGAACAATGCCCACTATGAAAAGACCCTGCCACTTTGGACCAAATCCTTGACAGACTTGCCGCGCGACCTATAAATTTCCAGTGTGTTGAAGATTCATGAATACGAAGGAGTAGCGCTATGGTCGCAGTCGAGAGCAGGCAGGACTTGAGGCTCATGGCCCACCTTCTCAGGCGAGCGGGTTTTGGGGCCACCCCGGACGAGCTTGACCGGGCGATGGACAAGGGGTACGACGCCGTCCTGGACGAGCTGCTGAACCCCGCCGCGGATGACGACATTCCCCATGACCTGATCCGCCGGTATCACGTAGAACAGTCGAACCTTCATAGCGGCGGCGCCCAGGCGCACTGGATGTACCGCATGGCGGTCACCGACTACCCCCTGCGAGAGAAGATGTGTCTCTTCTGGCATCGTGTCTTCGCTACCGGGTCCTACAAGCTCATTCAGACCCGGGTGGTGACCAGCCAGATAGACATGTTCCGGGATCATGGGATGGGCAATATGGACAACTTGCTCGTCCGGCTGTCCCGCGATCCGGCCATGATCATGTGGCTGGACAACCAGGACAACCATAAGGGCTCTATAAACGAGAACTACGGTCGGGAACTGCTCGAGCTCTTCTCCATGGGCGTCGGCAACTACACCGAAGAGGACATCAAGGAGTGCGCGCGCGCATTCACCGGCTGGGGAGTGCTAAACCCGGCCTATATGATGATCAAGATGCGCAACAACACTTCGCGTCCGTACGGCAACATGACCTGGCAGTTCGAGTACGACGACGACGATCACGACCATGGCCAGAAGACGATTCTGGGCGAGACCGGCGACTTCAACGGCGAAGACGTAGTTGAGATCATCTGCAGGCAGGAGGCCACGCCGCGATACATTGCCCGTCACCTCTACCACTACTTCGTGGCCGACGAGCCGCCTGTGCCGCAGTGGCCGCACACGCCGCCTACGAATCCCGAAGCGATTGACGCCATGACGGAAGCCTATTTCGAATCGGGCCACAGCATCAAACATATGCTCAGAACCCTGTTCACATCCGACTTCTTCAAGGATGAGGCTCTCCGATACGGCAGAACGAAGAGCCCCACTGAGATGGTAGTCAATACCCTGCGGCTCGCCGGAAGGATGGACCTCCCCTGCTACGAGACCTACGATGCGGTTCGCGCCAGTTCTGGCATGGGCCAGGCGCTGATGGGCCCGCCAAGCGTCGAGGGTTGGCAGGGCGGTACCGAGTGGATCAATACCGGAACGTATGTCGAGCGAGTAAACTTTGTGAGCAGAATTCTGGGCGATCCGACCAGGCCCGGAGTGAGGCAGATAATCGAACGCATCGGCCGCGCCGCCGGCGACGACGACATCTCACCCGAAGCTCTGATAGATGCCTGTCTGGAGGTTCTCGGTCCGATGGAAGTCCTGGACAGCACGAAGGCGAACCTCACCGAATTCGCGGGCACGTATGGACGGCTGAGCCTCTCCGACGAGGACCGGGCCGCCGATACGGAGGAGGTGGTCGTGAACCTGATCCAACTGATCGTGTCCACCCAGGAATACCAGATGCTGTAGTACCAGGTACATGTAAATATGACATACTCAAGTGCCCAATCGTCATTCCCGCCAAGGCGGGAATCTAGGGGTTGGGGGCGGTCTGAATACGTTCAAAACCAGTAAGAGAGACAGGACGGTATGACAACAGTCGCGCTCAACCTCAAATACGTGGACAACGTCGGCTTCAACGCGGACAACGGAGGCCGCGGCTTCCACCTTCCCACCGCAATGGTCATCAGGGGCGACGGGCGAGTATTCGTCGCCAGCCGCAGCAGTCGCAATCAGACCGTGATAGTGGGAATCCAGATGGTATCTCGGGACCACGACTACTACGGCCAGATCGGTCGCCATGGAGGGGAGCCCGGCAATATGATCGGCCCCACTGCCCTCGCGCTGGACGGTGAAGACAATCTGTACCTGGCGGATGACTTCCTTCAGAGGATCACCGTGTACGATTCGCAGGGCGACCTGATCACCACCTGGGGAACACAGGGCAGCGGCGCCGGCGAGTTCAACGCTCCGTCCGGCATGGCGTTCGACCGTGATGACAACATGCTTCTCGTCGATCACATGAACAACAGAATCCAGCGCCTCACCAAAGATGGCGCATACATATCCCAGTGGGGTTCTTTCGGCGACGGCGACGGCGAATTCAACCTCCCTTGGGGTATCACGCAGGACCGTGACGCCAACGTGTATGTCGCCGACTGGCGAAACGACCGGATTCAGAAGTTCACTCCCGACGGCGAATTCATCGCCAAGTACGGCGTCCCGGGTACGGGCGACGGTGAATTCTACCGTCCCTCCGACGTCGCGGTGGACTCGGAGGGCAATATGTGGGTGGCCGATTGGTGCAACCAGCGCCTGCAAGTCCTTGACCCCGAAGGCAACTTCATCGCGAAGGCGCGCGGCGAGGCTCACTTGGGAGCTTGGGCGCAGGAGTACATAACCGCTCAGAAGGACGAGGAGCGTGCGCGCTCCTCCTACGTGCCCGTCTTCGAGGTGGATACCGACGACATCAATGAGGAGTCGGCCCGAATCGAGCCATACTTCTGGGACCCGGTCGCGGTCGCAGTGGACGACAAGGGCTGCGGATACGTGTTGGAGACAGGCAGACACCGATTCCAGATATACGAACTGGCATAGGATCCCCGGGGATCTTCCGCATCACTGCTGCAGACATTGGGAGAATATATCGTGAGTGACAGCAAGAACCGCAAGATCGTCGTAGCCCAGCTATCAGGTGGAAACGACTATTTGAACTGCGTGGTCCCGTACAACAACCCGCTCTATTACGACAACCGTCCGCTGGTCAACATTCCAGAGGACAGGGTTATTCCGCTGGACGACGACTACGGATTAAACCCGTCTATGCAGCCAATCAAGGACCTGTACGATGAGGGCAAGGTCGCGATCATCCACGGCACCGGCTACCCGGTTCCCAACAGGTCGCACTTCCGCTCCATGGACATCTGGCACACAGCGGAGCCGACGACGGTCGCCCTGGAGGGGTGGCTTGGACTCGCGCTGAAGCAGATGGACCCGAACGGCGAGAACCCGGTGGGAGGCGTAAACTTCGGCGCGGGTCTTTCCAAGGCTATGGCAGCCCCGGGCGTACCTGTCGCGTGTGTCAGCAGCCTGGACTCCTACGGACTCATGCCGCACATGCAGGACGATGCCCGCCGGGAGAAGGTTCTCGACGTCTTCAAGAACATGTACTCCCAGGCAATCGGAAGCGGCCCTGTTATGGACTATCTGACTCAGACGGGGCTGGACGCGCTGCGTGGCGCCGACATCATCAACAGCGTCTCACAGAAATACTCCTCGACCGTCGAATACGCCCCTAACTCCTTCGCCAAAGCGATGAAGAGCGCGGCGCAGGTACTACAGGCCGACATCGGCACTCGCGTCTGCTACACCCAGCACGGCAGCTTCGATGCCCACACCAACGGGATCAACCTGCAAGCAGGGCTGCTCGAAGACGTCTCAGGCGGCATCTACGACTTCTACACTGACATGAAGGAGCACGATCAGAGCGAGGACGTGCTCATATTCGTGTTCTCGGAGTTCGGACGACGCG
This sequence comes from Dehalococcoidia bacterium, assembly GCA_034420555.1. Lineage (GTDB taxonomy): Bacteria > Chloroflexota > Dehalococcoidia > Lucifugimonadales > UBA1123 > VXRN01. Next base: position 5,617 of record DAOULF010000008.1, on the reverse strand, counting down.
TAAACGACAACGGCGACGGGACGGACCACGGCTCCGGCGGGGTTGCGTTCGTCATCGGCGACGGCGTGCAGGGCGGGCACCACAGCTACTACCCGTCCCTACAGGCGAAGGATCTGGTCGAAGGCGATCTGGCTTTCAATCTCGACTTCCGCAGCGTGTACACCGAGCTTCTGGAAGACTGGCTGGAGGTTGACGCCAGGCCAATCGTGAAGGGCGAGTACGAAAAGGTGGGCTTCCTGAAGAACTAGGCCCACGACACTTACGACTCGACTCAAAGTGTGTACACAAGGGCGCGACCAATGAACAATGACTGTTCCGGTCCGTCCTAGCGGTATCACAATCCTACGATTTCCTGGCTCAGGACCACAACGCTGGATACTATGATGACGCCTATGACGATGTATTGGAACATGCACTCATTTATGCGACCAACCAGCATTGCTCCTAGAGCCAGGCCAGCTATGGATGGGACTATTACGATGCCTATGAGTGTGAGTCGCTGAGATGTGTACAATCCGGCAACGGCAAAGCCAATAACGGCTGACAGCATCAGGGTCACAAGAAAGAAAGCCATCGCTGCCCTGACGGTATGGCGCTCCCAGTTCTTCGTCATCAGATACAGCATCACCAGCGATCCCGCAACACCCGATGTGGGCAGCAGCACGCCCACTACGAATCCCACGACGATACCCACAGGTGTCGAAGGGTTGCGTTACCTCACGAACCGGCGCCACTATTCAACGTCTCGGTCGCAATGCGAAATGCCGTTCTATTCTAATGGTCTATGTCAAGATAGAGGACGCCCAGTGGTCGTCCTCTATCTTGACAAGGGAGCCTAGTATCGGCCCGCGGAGGCCGACGTGCGCTGCTGTCTGAAGCAGTCGTTGCAGTACACAGGGCGATCACCTCTGGGCCTGAAGGGCACGGTGGTGTCCTTGCCACATTCGGCGCAAACGACCGGGTGCATTTCCCGGGGGGATCGGTTATAACCTCCTCCGCCTCCGCCGCCGCGCTGGGCGCGCCTCGCCTGGCGGCAGTCAGGGCAGCGCTTGGGCTCATTTGAGTAGCCCCTGTCGGCGTGGTAAGCCTGATCATCAGCGCTGAAGGTGAATGACTGACCGCACTCTACACAGGATAGGGTTCTGTCCTCGTAATTCAATATTTTTCTCCGTTTCGTTAGATAGTTGGTAAGTAGGCAGCCGCCAATGCAGGAGACGCAATGAGCCAAAAGAGGACCGGAGGGGGAACTGACGAGGAACCGAGGGGTGAGCCAGAGAGCGACCGGGGAACTCAGGGTGCCGCCACGAAGAACATTGTACCACATGGCACGGATGAAGACGGTAACGCTCCACAGTTGCGTTTGTCAAAAAAGCAGGCTAGGATATAGTGCAAGCTGCCCTTCATCCATAGTTGGCGCAGCCCAGAGGCCGCCGAACTTTCACTTCGACGGCTTCGCTCTTTAGACCCTCTATTTCAACCAGGATGGCATTTGTCGGACATTTCCGTGCTCTCGGATTCGTCACCGACCAAGTTCGCTAGCCATCGCCATAGTTGTCATGGTCCCTCTTGTCCGGGATCTTTACGCCGGATTCATCCCAGGCTCTCCACTTTTCTATGGCCTCGTGGAACTTGGCGGCTCCGATTTCAATTATGAAGTCGGATTCTTCATCTTGTTCTCTGGTCCTTATACTTGTACAGCCAACTTCGTCACGGGCGATGGTTTGTAAGCATCTGGTGACACCGCCGCAGCGTCCTGATCATGATTGCCCGTATTGTCCCACACGACATCAGCTTCAGGTAGGTGATCTTGAACCCTCTAAAGGAAACACGATCCTATTGCCAGTGATCGAGAACGATGGTACAACTGAACCGTCGCTCTTCACCGGTCCTGAATAGAAGGGGGCTCGTCTGCCCCGGTCGGAGATTGACCGTATTGATCTTTCGCCGACTCAAATCACGAAGGAGACGCTCTTGATTATCGTTCGACGAACCTACACTCCGAAACCTGGCGGAGGAGGACTTCAGCAAAATCTGAGGGAACTTCAGAAAGCTACGGTTGAGGCCGGCTTTCCTCCCCTGAGCGTGTACAGAAAGGTACTTGGACCACACGGGACGATGGTCACAGTCCAGCGTTGGGATTCCGTAGCGGCCTACGACGCTTCGCGCAGCGAGGTGCGCGCCACGCGATCAATAACTGAGATATTTGAAAGAATCTACCCCGCGCTGGCGTCCACGCATGAGACGGAGATCTACGAAGAGATTGTATAAAGCTCGGACGCTCGGACCCAGTTAGGACAGCAGGACATCGGCCTCAACCTGCACCAGGAGAGAAACATGAGCAACTTTGAGAAATTGCAGGGCCGCCTGGCAGCCGGAGAGACTATCTTGATGGACGGAGGCATGGGCTCGGAGATCGAGAGGCGAGGGCTGGCAAGTCCCACCACCTGGTCGGGCGGGCCGATGCTTACCCATCCCCAGGTGGTGAGGGATATTCACCAGGAGTACATAGAAGCGGGCGCCGAGGTCATCATCACGAACACCTTCGGCACAGGGCGCGATATGCTGGAACACGGCGACCTGGAGCACAAGGTGGCGGAGGCCAACAGGCTGGGAATCGAAGCGGCCGTACAGGCAAGGAGAAACTCCGGGACAGAGGACTCGGTGGTCATTGCGGCCTCCGTATCTACGATGGCGCCCAAGGCGCACGCGGAAGTTCCGGTACCTTATGAGAAAGCCCTGGAGACCTACCGGGAGCAACTGGGAGAGCTGGTCAAAGGCGGCCCGGACGTGGCGGTGGGCGAGATGCTGGTCCGGGTCTCGGACACGCTGGCGGTGATAGAAGCGGCAGAGGAGTTGGGGCTTCCGGTGTGGGTCGGGCTCTCGCTGGTCAGGGATGGAGGCGGGCTTTACCTGGGCATCCAGGACAGGCATGGAGGTGAAACCCTTCAAGACGCCATGGACGCCATCAGAGACAAGGACGTCGCGGCGGTATTTATAATGCACACGCCGGTGGACGACACGGGGCCCGGACTAGAAATAGTCAGGAAGAATTGGTCTGGGACCTTCGGCGCCTATGCCCATTTCCCACGTGCCGCAGGCCGAATGGACCCACAGCGGTACCTGGAATACGCCAAGGGGTGGAGTGAGCAGGGAGCGCGGATAATCGGAGGATGCTGCGGCACGGGCCCCAATCACATCCTGGCGCTCAGAGAGTGGCAGTCCGGCTCATAGGCGCACTGTCCTCCTAATGACCGGGCTTGAGTGGTACGGATAGTAGAGGATATGCTCCGAGAGATAGAGGCAGGACGGGAATCGTATCTTGAGTAGCGAGGTGGATTATGTCGTGCCATGTAGATAAGCAGTTTGTCGGGCGGCAGTCGCCGGTGGATATAAGCGGGTATGTTGACGGAGGGGCGGCGCGGTTGTCGTTCGAGTATGAGGGCGGCGCGGCGTACCTGGAAAATACGGGGGAGTTTGTGAAGGTCCACTATGAGGACGGTGGGGGGATACGGATTGAGGATGATTCGTACCAATTGGTGGAGATACATACGCATAATCCGAGTGAGCATACGGTTGATGGGCGGCGGTTCGCGCTGGAGGCTCACCTGGTTCACAGGCGAGAGTCGGAGATCGCGGTGGTTGGGATTCTGTACCGGCTGGGGGAGCCGAATGCGGCGATAGAGGCGGTTATCGAAGCGGCGCCTGGCTTGGGCGAGGCGGATGTTCCGGCCTCGGGGTTGTTAGCGTCGGAGTTTCTGCCTACGAGTGGCGGATATTACGTCTATACGGGGTCGCTGACTACCCCGCCGTACACGGAGGGGGTGGCGTGGCATGTGATGTCGGAGGTGTTGGAGGTGTCGGCTGAGCAGGTGGAGCGGCTGGCGGGGCTGACAGGTGGAGGGACGAATAGTAGGGAGGTTCAGGGGCTGAATGGGCGGGAGATCAGGGTGTATGGAATATGATAAAAAAGAAGCATTCACAGAGCAACTGGCACCCTCACGTTCCAGGACTGTGGAACGTAAGCTACGTGCTATTGCCAACGCATCAAGATTCAGTTTTCCAACAGCAGATATAGATGACATACTTCGGGAGATAGAAGCGAGTTGGGAAGCGGATTACCATTTGATAACTCAACTGATAACTCAACCGACCTGATGAAGCTTGACGTGGTATCTAGGGACTAGACTTTTTGTGCTCGAATTACGTAACGGCTACATGGCGTGGTCTGCCTCCTCCATCAAGACGTTTCACTTTCCCTTCTCTCATGAGCAACCCCAATACGCTATATGACAGATAGTCCTTTTGCCGTCCCCGGTAGTCACTGCGTAGCCCCAACAGGCTAGCTGCATCGGCGTTAGTGATGCCATTGGGATTGGCACTTGCCAATTCTGTAACTGCATCCTTAAGCATCGCCAGTCCTAGTTGTGCCTTTTCTATCGAACCTTGGGGTACGGTAGCACTGCTGCGACTCTTTACACCGAGTCCGGTAGGTACAACCGCATTTGTGAGGAGCCCACCAGTTTCCTCAGTGCCAAATGCAGATATGAACTCAGCCTCGACTTTGAGAGCCTCAGTCTCCGAAAGATTGTCCACTAGAATACTTACTAAAGGAGTGAGACCAACATTCTGTATTTCCTTAATACGAACGTACTTCCGAGTACGATCAGGAGTGACTAGGTGATCGAAAGCACGACTACCGGTACCCTTACCTACGTAGAATGGTTTCGCTGGTGAGAAGCGCGGGTCCTTCAGTGCGTACACATAGTAGAAGCTTGTTGCCATAGTAACTCCTCACCTAATCTGCAAAAATAAATCCCTCTCCAGCCAAGCCTTAGACCGATCAGCAGAAGAGGGATTTTATTGTTCGACTACACTTCCCGGAACTTCCCCTCCACCGTGTCATCGTTGTCCGGGCCGCTGTCTGTGGGGCCTTCGGCGCCGGGGGGTGGGGGCGGCATGTCACCGGGGCCTGCGCCTGCTCCGGCCTGGGAATAGACGGCCTGGCCGACTTTCTGCAGCGACTCCTGGAGTTCGTTCAGGGTTGTTTCGACGCGGGCTATGTCGTCGTTCTGGAGGGCGGAGCGCAGGGCGGCTATCTTGCCTTCGACTTCGCTCTTGAGGTCGTCGGCGATGTTGTCGGCGTTGTCCCTGAGCATCTGCTCGGCGGCGTAGGCGGCGTTTTCAGCGTTGTTGCGGGTCTGGATTTCCTGGCGCTTGCGCGCGTCTTCTTCGGCGAAGCGGTCGGCGTCGGTGACCATCTGCTCGATCTCTTCCTGGGAGAGGCCGGAGCTTGCAGTGATCGTGATGCTCTGCTCTTTGCCGGTACCCTTGTCCTTGGCGGAGACGTTGAGGATGCCGTTGGCGTCTATGTCGAAGGTGACTTCGATCTGGGGCATACCGCGCGGGGCGGGCAGGATGCCGTCGAGCATGAACTTGCCGATGGACTTGTTCTCGGCGGCCATGGTGCGCTCGCCCTGGACGACGTGGACCTCGACGTTGGTCTGGTTGTCCGAGGCGGTGGCCATCGGTGCGGCCATCCAGGCGGCAGTGCTGTCCGGCGACGTCAAGGACGTGCTGCTGCTCGACGTGACGCCCCTGTCGCTCGGCATCGAGACGC
>DAOULF010000007.1:0-18652 GCA_034420555.1 Dehalococcoidia bacterium | reverse complement strand
AAAAGTCCCTTCCCCCTTGACGGGGGAAGGTTAGGATGGGGGTGACTCCGCCAATCCAACTTCAATGCCTACCCCTCTCAGCTCCCTGAGGGAGAGGGCTGGGGTGAGGGTGTCCAACCACTTTTGCGAGGCTTCCTGCCGTCATCGTCACTCTGAGAAATACACATTCCCCTGTTACAATGCCGAACAAACGCATACTTCGGAGGCTCTGAATATGATAGGAAAGATCGCCCTGGTAGGCGGAGACGAATTTAGAGACGGCTGTGAGCCAATGGACGAGACCATCCTGGCCGCGACCGGCAAGTCGGCTCCTGTCACACTCATAGTCCCGACCGCGGCGGCCTTCGAGAGGCCGGATATAGCGGCTCAGAACGGAGTGCGGCACTTCACCTCACTGGGAGCGGACGCACACCCCCTGATGGCGCTCGACCGAAATGACGCTATGGACGCCGGCCTCGCCTCCGAAATCGCTTCAGCCGATCTTATATATCTGACCGGCGGCAATCCGGCCCACCTGCTTGAGACCATCTCAGAGTCCACACTGCTCAACAGCATAGCCTCTGCGCTGGAACACGGCGCAGTGCTGGCAGGATCGAGCGCGGGAGCTATGGTCATGGGAAGCTGGATGCGGTTCCGGGAGTGGCGACGCGCGCTCGGCATAGCGGACGGAATAGCTACGCTTCCCCACCACGAACGCGCCGACCCCGACTCAACCCTGCGAGACCTCGGTGCCTCCGCGCCCAAAGAACTGAACGCCGTGTTCGGAGTAGATGGACGCTGCGGTGCGCTGAGCGGCCCCGATGGATGGACGGCGCTCGGCCCTGGAAACGTAACAGTCTATCAAAACAACGCCTGGCATAAGTACACACACGGCGACACCTTCACTACCAGCTAGGCAGGGCTGTCATTCCCTGCTTCCCCATTGTCATTCCCGAGAAAGCGGGAATCTAGGGGAGGGGACGAGGAGCGGCAAGCCACAAGTCGCCATACGTGAACTATCTAGTTCACGTCCAGTTCGCGCACCACGTTCGCCATCTGGACGGCGGCGACGCCCGCGCTGTACCCGTTATTGCCCTGCTTGCCGCCTGCGCGATTGATCGCCTGCTCCACAGTGTCCGTCGTCAGAACGCCGAAGATGACCGGCACGCCGCTCGACAGCGAGGCGTTGGCAATGCCCTTCGCCGCTTCCCCCGCGACATGGTGATAGTGGTCCGTTTCACCACGGATGACCGCGCCCAGACAGATAACCGCGTCATACTGGCCCGCCTCCGACAGCTTCTTGGCCACCAGCGGAATCTCGAAAGAGCCCGGGACAGTAACGACTGTAACGTCCTCGTCCCGAACACCGTGGCTGACCAGAGCCGCCTTTGCGCCGTCCAGAAGCCGGGACGTTATGAAGTCGTTGAACGCCGCAACGACTATGCCGACCCTAAGACCGTCTCCGTTCAGCGAACCTTGTATCTCTCGGGTCACTCGGCTACCTCCGGTATCGGATCGAGTATATGCCCCATCCGAGTGCGCTTGGTCTCCAGGTAGCGGCGGTTCTCGGGCGTCACACTGGCTATTATGGGATCCTGGCCCACTATCTCAAGGCCGAACCCCTCCAACCCGACGCGCTTCTGCGGATTGTTGGTCAGCAGACGCATCTTCTTCACGCCCAGGTCTATGAGTATCTGCGCCCCAACACCATACTGCCTGGGATCGGGCGCGAAACCGAGCGCGATGTTCGCGTCAACAGTGTCCATCCCGTCGTCCTGGAGAGCGTAGGCTTTCAGCTTGTTGTGGATTCCTATGCCCCGACCTTCCTGGCGCATATACAGGAAGACACCCGCGCCTTCCCTCTCGATTGCCTGTAGCGCAAGTTCCATCTGGCCGCCGCAGTCGCAGCGCACACTTCCGAACACGTCCCCAGTCAGACATTCCGAGTGTACCCTGACCAGCACGGGCTTCTCCGAATCTATATCCCCCTTCACCAGGGCGATGTGCTCGTTCGGGTCCGTGATGCTCCTGTACGATACGGCTCTGAATTCTCCGTGCTCCGTCGGAACCCTGGCCTCAGCTACTCTCTCTATCAGTTTCTCGTGCTCACGCCGGTACGTGATGATGTCCGCGACCGTTACAATCTTCACATCGTGAGTGCGCGAGAAATCGGTGAGCGCCGGCATACGCGCCATCGTGCCGTCTTGGGCCATCACCTCGCATATCACCGCCGCCGGGTAAAGCCCCGCCATCTTCACTAGGTCAACGGACGCCTCCGTCTGGCCCGCGCGCTTCAGTACGCCGCCCTCCATATACTTGAGCGGAAATATATGACCCGGCTTGCCCAGGTCTTCAGGAAGAGTGCCGGAATCTATCAGCGCCCTGATGGTTGCCGCCCTGTCATACGCGGATATTCCGGTCGTCGCGCCCTTGAGTACATCCACCGATACAGTGAACGCGGTGCCAAGCCTCGCGGTGTTGTCCTGCGTCATCATCGGCAGCCTGAGCTCTTCGAGCCGCCTGCCCAGCATCGGAACACAGATCAGGCCGCGTCCGTGCGTCGCCATGAAGTTTATGGCGTCCGGGCTGATCTTCTCCGCGGCCATGGCGAGGTCGCCCTCGTTCTCGCGGTCTTCATCGTCCACGATGATGACCATCTTCCCCGCCCGTATATCGGCAATCGCCTCTTCGACTGTAGCTATGCTCATTGAAGGATCCTCAAGTCAGAAATGGGCCGTCTCGCTTACGCCTCGACCTCATTCATCCATGAACAGATAGTTCACTTCCCTTCAGAACGTACTTCGCCATAATATCCGCTTCCAGGTTCACTGCGTCTCCGACTTTCAATCCCGCAAACAGAGTGTGTTCGAGGGTGTAGGGAATGATGGCCACGACAAATGTGTGATTGGTACAGTTTACAACTGTTAGACTCACCCCGTCCACAGCTATGAATCCCTTCTCCACGATGCAGCGCATCACGCTGTCCGGGGCTTCGAACTCGAACAGGTGGGAGTTGCCCTCCGGGGTGATCGAGAGCACAGTCCCAGTAGCGTCAACGTGCCCCTGCACGACGTGACCGCCGAACCGTCCGTCCGCCTTAAGCGGGCGTTCCAGGTTCACCGGAGAACCCGCGTTCAACCCGCCCAGGTTCGTCCTGCGCCGCGTTTCGGGAACGGTATCCACCCAGAACACGTCATCCTCGATTTGGGTAACAGTCAGGCACGCGCCGTTCACGCTGATGCTGTCCGAACCCGCGATGTCCTCCATTACGACCGACGCCCTGATACCCAGCCCGGTCTCGGACACCTCCACCACACTCCCGACTTCCTCGACAATCCCTGTAAACATCTGGCGCACCCCTCTGAACGGCAATCCTCATCGTCATTCCCGCGAAAGCGGGAACCCTCAAAGAGGCTCGCCGCTCGGCAATCCATTCGAACCAGATATTAGCGAAACAGAAGGCAATTGTGAATACCAAATCAGGAATTCCGACCGTAGAGAGACAAGCGTAGGATTGGCCTCCTCTCCATTGAGGGATAGGATTGAGGTGAGGGCGAACAATCAACGCCAGGAACTAGAGCCTAACCACAACGCCCAATGACCGCCACGTCCGCGCCGAACCGCTCTATCCTCACTCCGCTCAGGCGTATCGCGTCCGACATCAGCGTCGCGCCCTGTCCCCCGACCGGAGAGGGCGCGCGGTCCCCACCGATGAGCACCGGCGCGACGAACGCCACCACCCTGTGTACCAGGCGCGCGTCGAGAAGCGACCCGGCCAGCGTCCCGCCACCCTCCACGAACACGCTCGTCACCTCGCGCCGTCCGAGCTCGGCAAGCAGCGCCCTCAGGTTTACGCGCCCATTGCCCGTAGGAGCGAAGAGCACCTCCGCGCCCGCAGACTCAAGCGCCTCCCTGACATCCTCGCCGACCTCCGACACCGCAACCAGCGTCTTGCCCGGCTGACTCAACATCGCCGCATCCGGCGGCATATTGCCGGCGCTGTCCACGACTACCCGGAGCGGCTGTCGGCTGAGCGGCGCGTCATTCGAGTCCCGCGCCGTCAACTGCGGATCATCCGCGAGAACGGTGCCTATCCCCGCCATTATCGCGTCGCTCCGCGCCCTGAGATCATGTACGTACCGCCGCGACTCCTCGCACGTAATCCACTTGGAGTCGCCCGCGCGGGTAGCAATCTTCCCGTCCAGGCTCATAGCGAACTTCAGAGTAACCAGCGGCATTCCGGTCGTGCTGTACACGGCATGGGGAGCGACCAACTCTTCCGCCTCCTCGCGACCTTCGCCCAGAACGACCTCGATTCCCGCCGCCCGCAACGCGGTGATGCCGCGCCCGTCCACCCGTGGATTCGGGTCCACAATCGCTGCATGAACCTCCGTCACCCCCGCTGCGACAATAGCGTTCGTACACGGCGGCGTCCGGCCATAGTGCCAGCAGGGTTCGAGTGTCACATATAGAGTAGCTCTCCGAGCGCGTTCACCCGCCTGTCGAAGCGCGACCACCTCGGCATGGGCCTGGCCCGCGGGCTGCGTCCTTCCCTCCCCCACAATCTGCCCATCTCGCACTACAACAGCCCCCACCGGCGGATTCGGACTCGTCTCACCCACCGATGCCCGGGCCAGTTCCAGCGCACGAAGCATCAAGTCCATGTGATTACGAGTTACGCACTTGAATACCATGGCATATCGTCATTCCCGCGAAAGCGGGAATCCACACCTGTCCGACTGGGTGGTAAGTCCATGTGATATCCGAGATCAGGAGCAGAACGGCAGTCCAAGCTCCGAAAGGTCGTTTTCCGCTACATTCTGCAAGGCGCTGGGGATGCACCCGGTAAACTGATTGCCGACCGAGAGGTACAGCTTCTCCAGGTTCATCAGATTACCCAACTCGACCGGTATCTCCCCGGTAAGCTGGTTTCCCAGCAGAGTTAGTTCTTCCAGGTTGGCAAGCATACCCAACTCGGACGGTATCTCCCCGCTCAGTCTGTTCAATATGAGGTTGAGTCGTTCCAACTTGGCCAGATTGCCCAGGTCCGACGGTATCTGCCCCTCCAGCTTGTTCAGCCAGAGACTCACTTCCACCACGCGCCCGTCGGAGTCAGTCTTTACTCCATACCAGTCATCCATTGGAGCGCTGCTGAGCCAGTTGGTATTCTCCCTCCAGTTGGCCCCGTCCGCAGCGTCGTAGAGCGCGACCAGGGCCGCCCGGTCCATATAGACCACCGACGGCTCATCCTCGGCAGTTTCGGCACTCAGCACCCAGTTGCCCGCATTATCTCTGACAATGCCATATAGACTATATTCGTAGCCCCTGCTCGGATCTAAAGCAGGTATCTCCAGGGTGCTGACGTCTCCGGTCAGGAGTCCTCCGATCCACCGAAGAGAATCATTCTTTATGCCGTCCCCTTCAGGGTCGTCTTCGCCCGCTATCACTTTCTCCACAACGGAAAATGCCTGGTACTCCACACCCCCACTGTTCCAGGTCGCGGTAGCTGACCCGCGGTCTTCGCTCCGCTCCACGACGAGCGACTGGACACCCTGCTGGTTAGGCGCAGCCGACACAATCCCTGACGTAAATGCAAACAGCAGCAAGAGCGCAGAAAAAACTGCCACCGATCCCTTGAACATTGACCCTTCACCTCGTTTTTTCCATAGACTATACAGGTTTGCGAGAACCAAAAAAAGGGCTGCCCATCTAATCAGGGCAGCCCTTTACTTGCTACTTGATTTCTGACTTGGTTATTAGCGTCTCACGCGGGCCATGATGACCTTCGTTCCAACGAGCGCCGCCATCGAGGCGAAGACCGCCATCGCCAGCAGCATCAGGAACGGCACCGACGAGTCACCCGTAGGTGGAGGCGTCGGCATAGGTGTCGGCGTCGGAGGCACCGGCGTCGCCGTCGGAGGCGCGGGTGTCGAGGTCGGAGGCACCGGTGTCGCGGTCGGAGTGCCGAGAGCCATGCTCACCTGCATCCTGGCCCGCTCCACCACGTCATCGTAAACCATCAGCGCGATGTGGCTGAACCGCCGCGTCATACCGCTGACCGTTGCGCTGCCGTCCGAGTTCACCATGAAGCTGCTCGGAATGCTGTTCCACTCGCCGCTGTCGTCATCCATTAGCTGGAGCATGATGCCGCCAAGCGCATCCGCCTGGATGGCAACTGCCGCGCCGTTGAGATCGCCGCCAAGCGCGTCCACAGCGGCCGCGTCCAGCATTATCTCGATCTCAGCCGACGATATCAGCCGCACGTCTGACTCCATCTCGCCCTCGGCGTTATATATGGAGATCGAGGCGCACGCCACAGCCATGCTGCCGCATTCGTCCGACTCCGACAACATCGCCTGGTACGTCCTTGCGCGCGAAAGCGCCGGGAGCTTGACCGTAACGTTACCGGCCATCAGTTCCGTAGCCATGTCGGGCTGCACCGTAGTCGCGCCCTCGACTGCCGTCACTGCCACCTTCTCGGTATGCACCGGCGTAGCGCTCGCCTTGGGCGTCGGGACCGGCGTGGCATTCGGATCTGGAGTGTTCGTTGGCGCCGGAGTCCGTGTTGGCCTCGGCGTCCGTGTTGGCACCGACGTGTTCGTTGGAACAGGCGTTGGCTCCATAGTCGCCGTCGGCACCGGCGTATTTGTGGGAACAGGAGTACATACCGGTATTACTCCGGCAAATGGATGGTCTCCCGGAACACACTGAGTGTCGGGAGTAGGGCTAGGCGTCTCATCATCGGGACACACCGGGATGATTCCGGCAAATGGATGGTCTGCGGGAACGCATTGCTGAGCCGAAACAGTCCCCTCGGAGGTCACCGTCATAATCAGCATTACCGAGCCGACTACCGCAAGCGACACCATCAAGAGCAGCGGCCCAATGCGCTTCCTATCTACGATTATTTTCATAATGGATGATTCCTCTCTTGATATTAGCCTTTCGCCTGGTGGGGTGCCCTTGCGGGCTCTCCGGCTTCACCTCCGCAGGGAGGATCCACCGGAGAACCCGCAAGTCTTGATTCGGCTCTATCTACTGACGAACGACCGCTACGTGCCACTCGCTGCCATCCCAACCGGCCACGACGAAGGCGTAGTCAGCTCCGCCGTCCAGCAGATCCTCGATGACATACATGTCGGCGTCCGCTGCCACCTGGTCGTCGCCGAACGGCGCAGGCCTGATGGTGCTGAAGATGTCCGTCGCGGTGGGATCTACCGCCCCAACGAACTGCCTCATCGCGTCGTCGCCAGGCTGCCAGGTCAGCGTAGCGGTATTGCCGCTTATGCTGACTTCCAGACCCATCGGCATGGAGCCAGGGTTCGGCTCTGGCATCGTGGGCTCGCAACCGGAATCCGCCTCGCATACTGTGATCATGAACGTCAGGGTTGCATCGTCGCCATTCTCGTCCGTCGCCGTGTAGGTCATACGGTAGTTGGTCTCAATCGCGTCCCTCAGCAGTATTGGCCTGCCGGAGAGCGTACGCGTCCCTGCCGTGAACACCAGACCCTCTGGTATCCGTCCCTCGTGGTCAACGAGGCTGTAAGTCAGCGCTCCGTCGCCGAGCGTCGCGGCTGGCAGCGTCATAGCATCTATGTCCTCGCCACTGACGTAGGTCATGTCATCTATGGTCGCGTCGCCGAACGTCGGGACCGTGTCACTGGTCCTTACCGTATTCAGTGTGTACGTCATGTCACCCGCCAGGTCGGGATGCGAGACCACTATGGTCGCCTGTGGCGGCAGCACCAGCTTGGTTCCGCCCGCTACCCTGACGTTGTTTATGTTGATTACCGCTTCGGTGTCTGCCGGTATCGGCTCCACCTGCACGTTCTGGGCGTCGTGCGGGATCCTCACGGAGTAAGGTCCGCCGCTGTCCATCGCGAATGCGGGCGAAAGCGTCGCTGGCTTGTTCCGCTGGCCGCCCTGGTCGTACGTGACTACCAGGCCGCTCAGCTTGTTCCTGTCCGCAGGATCAACCACCGGATCGGGCTCTCCGACCTCAGGCACGTCGTCGTGCGTAATCGTTATCACGAAGGTCTGCGAATCCGAGTCGCTCGCGGCCGTGTTGCCGTCCGCGTCCTTGACCGTGTAGGTCACCTCGTAGTCCGACGAGTATCCTTCGTCCAGTGTCGGCGTGCCTGCGATCTCCCGCGTCTCGGGGTCGAAGGTCAGTCCCGGAGGAAGCTCTTCCGCGTTCACCGAGTACGTCAGGTCGCCGTTTCCGCCCTCAGCCTCAGGAAGTTCTATTGCCCTTCTCAGAGCCCTGTCCACTGTCCTCGTCAGGTCTTCCTGCTCGGACTTGAACTCGGGCGCGGTGTCCGCCTTGCGGGTTACGTTGATCGTGTACACCGCCGACTCTGCGTTCGCCAGCGACACTCCCACCGTAATCACATTAGCCGTATCACCCATGTTCGGCAGGTTCACCACCGAGTATCCCGGAGGACTCGGTATCTCGAACGTGTTCACGGACACTCTGGCGTTGATGTCAACAGGAGTCGCCGCGACGCGAATCGCGCTCACCCATGTCTCCACCTCTGCCGTGTATTCCATAACGCCGCGGTTGAAGGCTGGCGTCAGCTTGATTGCGTCCGTCAGCGTCCCGTCGCTGTCGCTCCGAGAATCGCTGTACTCGTTCAACTCTACCGACGAAGCCTGCAGACCAGGCCTGCTGATGTTGATTACGTGGTCCGCCGACACGTTCCCGTTGGTCACCCGCACTGTCACCGGGTTAGGCCCGGCAGCCAGAGCGACCTGGTGGCCCGCGGCTGTGTCCGCGTCCGCCGGCGAAATCACCGACCAAGCGGCCTGGCTGTTGTCCCAGGGAACCGCGACTATCGTCGCCATCGTAGCGTTGTGAGCCACGCCGTTGTACGTGTATGCGGCCAAGTCAGTATTCATGTAGCTGTATGTAAGGTCGCCTCTGTACATCCTGGAAGCATTGCCCAGGCTGCTGACAGAGTCTCCGTCCACGCTGTAGGACATCAGCGCGACGTTTCTGTGTACGAACACGTCCACGTTGACCGAAGCCGTGTCGCTGGATCCCATGTCCTTGTCGCTGTCCTGCACCGTGTACCTGGCGTTCACCTCTGAACTATCCGAGAGTCGGGTGTCAGACGGGTCGTCGGTGTCCAGCGTTGGCGTACCGCTCAGGTACGGCGGATTCTTGCCAGGCTGGCTGGACATCACACTTCCACCGTCAGCGGCATTCGTGCCGCCAGCGCCGAGCTTAAGGCCCAAGAAGTCGTTCTTGTTGGGGCTGGGCGAGGTCGCCAGCCTGCGCTTCATCGAGTACATCCACGTCGAGGATGCGCCGTTGCCGCTCTTGTCCACTGCCACTGGCAGCTTCTCGGCAGGCAGGTCGCCTCCCGTCCCGAGTTCTATTCCCTCGAAGTAATTGAGCGTCAGCGCGCTGCTGCTCTCGAACCGCGGAGCCGTATTCAACTCGCGGACTATGTCCAGCGTGTAGGTCTCAGACTCCCCGTTGTCCGTTACGTCAATTTCGTACCGGTTGCGGAGCGGCGAGGCGGTGCCAAGCTGTATCTTGTGCCCCGACCACTTGTGCAGCGTGCCGGTGCCATAAAGTCGCGTTACATTCCTGTCCCTGTCGGAAGTCTGCGCGTCATTCAGCGCGACCATGGCCGTGCTGGATGCCAGCGCGTGTATGTCCACGGTATCCGCGTCCGTCGGCACGGTCGCCAGGTACAGGTTGCGGTCAGGATCGAACTTCGGCTCCAGCTTCGCCGACGTATCCCTCTCATTATCGCCGTCCATATTGTCGTAGAGCACCACTATGTCGAACAGTTCGCCCACGTCCGGCGGCACAAGCTCGCCCGGCGTTACCTGGCTGCGGTCCCTCACGAACCTCACCGAGAACGCAATCGTGTCTTCATCTGAAGCGTCCTCTATGCCGTCCGAGTCGCTCACCTTCAGTATCAGGTAGTGCGTTGCGGCGTCGCTTTGGGGCAGTATCGTAGGCGTGCCCGTCATCCGGCCGTTCGTAGTACCCGAAGGCGCTTCAAAGTCCAGGTTCGCGGGAATCCTCGCGGTGCCCTTCGCCTCGTCGCCTTCCACCACGTATGTCAATGCCCCGTTTCCACCGGTCGCGTATGGCAGCTCGATGGGCGGGTTGATGCCCGCCGGGCTGAACCTCTCGCCAACCAGCAGCACGAACTCCTGGTTCCTGAGAGGAGAGTTCGCCGGGAATGTCGGCTTGCTGTTCTCAGGACGTCGGATGACCACTATGTGGGTCGAGGCATCCTCTGCGTCTCCGGCTCCGGTCTTGTAGCGCACTTCGAATTCCAGAGTTATCAGGTCAGCCGAGGCCGGAACCTCGATTGACCGACCGGTGACATCGCGAACCTGAACCCCGTTATTGACGGACACCGTGACTCCATCGTCCACATTGTCGGTCACCAGCTTTATCGAATTGAGGAACAGGAAGTCGTTCCTGCTGAACGTCGCGGAACTTATGTCCACGAAGTCGTAGCTCCTGCTCTGGGCGTCCAGCTTGAACGGGTAAGAAGCCTCGCCCAGCAGGTTGTCGTTCTTGTCCAACAGAGTGAACTGGACCGACGGCGTGGGCGCCGACCTCATCACGTTTACCGTGTAGGTCGTCGTGTTCGGCCTAAGCGAAGCGCTCTTCACGCCCACATCAACCTTGACCGGGTTGTCGCCCACCACCAGGTTCACTGGCAGCGGCTGCGTAGTCGTTGCCTTTGGCATGGTGAACGCAACTAACCGACCAGTATCGGCTTCCTCAGGAATTGGGTCCACTCTAACCATTTTAGTCGCGTAAGACGTCGTGGCGTAGTAAGTCGTGGTTGACGGGTCGAAATTAACCGCATCGAGCGTCATTCTCGCCGGAGTGTCAGCGGCCGGCGTCGTGCGGGCGGGCGTCGTCGTTCCGGGCACAACCAAGTCAATGTCGCCACTAGCGCAAGGCGACGTACCACCGTCCATGCAGACGTTCAAGTCATCCAGGTGAGTCTTTGTCCGAGTCACCTGCAGCTTGTACACCGTCACTCCCCGTGTCGGAGTCTTGGTGCTCTTCACGGTGACCGTAATCGGCGTCGCCTTGCCCGCATCGTTGAGATACACCTGGTGCCCCACCACCCTGGACTTGTCGTCGGAAGGACTAATGGTGACCACCATTGGGTCATTGCCACTGTTGGGCTCTAAACCATCAGCCGTTCGCAGCGTCACGCGATCCACATCGTACCGCACGGGAATCTTGTAGGTCATATCAGGATCGGGGGGCGCGGGAGTAGTGGGTATCGGCGTGATCAGGTTATCCCCCGCGGGGAGGGCATCGCCACCGACCACATGGATACCGCTGCCCACAGCAGTAGCCAAGTTTGCGAGTATTGGTGCCCGCCTCCCCAGGTTCAGGTTGTACGTTGTCCTTGCCTCCGCGCCCATGCTGGCGGCGTCGTCTCCCGACTCTGTTGGAAGCCAATGCCTGACCTGTATCACAACGGTAGAGGTCTCGCCGGACTTGAGGTCCACCTGGTAACCGTTAGTATTGTCGCTGTCCGCGTCCTTGGGCCTGACTATAGTGGAGGTAGCCCTGTAGTCATCGCCAAGGCCAGTGGCCGTGATATCCCCGTTCAGCACACAGTCATTATCGGCGGTCCCATCAGTACCACACTCAACACCGGCAACCGTAACCCTATCCACTTCGTAAGGAACGGAACGATTGAGGTTGACCATCGCCGATTTCGCTTGCAAATCACCTACAGCGAAATTGTCAATATCAACGGCGGTAACGTCGCCGGCATTATCAGTATTGCCCTGGTCTGTCAGCGTCACTGCATCCAACTGCGGATACAGGCGCATAACCTTGAGCGTATAGTCCACCGAGGCATTGTCGCCTTTAACGGTGATCGTGAACTCTCTCTGTCCGCCCGGACCCAGCGTCACCGTGGACGTTTCCGCCTCCGGAGACGACGTTGGATCGCCTTCCACCCCATCAACTCTATCCCTGCTTATCATAACGGAATTGCCGTTCAGGGCGTTGGTCCCCGGGGTCGCGTTTACCGTAAAGCTCTGCGCGGTGTAAGGCACATAAGCTACGTAGTCCTCGATTCCAGCGTTGAAGGCTATCTGCCCTCCGCCATCATTCTTCCGGAAAAGGACCGCGGGGCTGCCGTCGGCAGGAGGCCCAGTGAAAGTCACCGTCAGACCAGTAGCATCAACAAGCTGCGGAGAAGTGGCGCCGATCTCCGGCTCCCTCTTCGTCAGCTCAATCATGTACGAAGCATCGGAATCAGCGTCACCAGCCGGGTCGGCCCCGTCCGCCCCCAACTCAAAGACCCCGATGTAGAATGTATTCTTTCCCTCGACGAGCGTAGGAGATGCCCAAGTGTCAGCCCCGGCCGAAAAGTCGCCAAGAGTGCCACCAGGGTAGTACCGGACAACATATCCCGTGGGGGCGGTGGCGGCTACCGTAACTGAGGTAACCGCGCTGTCCACCGAGGCGGTGTAATCAGCCACGCTGGACAGGAAGCCCATGCTCCCGCTGTCCTTCTGAGTCAGAGGAACAGGGATATTTCTAGGGCCCGGAGTCGTTCTGGCGTCTGCGTACGTCAGAGTCAGCTTACTCAGCCGCGCGTCCCTTTCCTCAACATTTCCCTGGGCCTGCGCGGCCTGCGGCCCAGTCAAATTGATCAGCCCTATTATCAGGACCATTACTATTGCTGGTAATACTATGGGTATGAACCCAAACCTATTTTTCACTTCCTAACCCCCTAAAAGATTCTGGGTACCGGTTTGTAGAGAGGTGATTGATTTCCCGATAGAGACCTCTCGAACCATCCGCTGGACGGAAGGCCGGAGGCGATGGGCCGCTCTGCAAAAGCGGCGCGCTGATGATATAAGAGAAAGTATTGCTGTGCATCCTTGTGTCCCGTTGTGCGCCGCTCGCGCGTCTCTGTATGTAAGAACCGATAATGTATTACGCTGGATAAAGCAAGTCAGGCCATGCGCAACGCATGGAAGCCTACAAATCCGAAAAAAACTATACAGAAGCCTAAACCCAATGTCAATCATTTCCCAACCCACCTAAAACCCCATTTCACCACCCCTCACGCGCCCCGCCAACCCCGCCATCACACAACATTACCGTCATTCCCGCAACCTCCGCCAGTTCCCACATCCATACCACGTCATTTGTATGTTGAAAATCCCTTCCCCCTTGACGGGGGAAGGCTAGGATGGGGGTGAAACCTCAACTGCAACTCAGTCATTCCCGCGAAGCTTGTCCTCGTGAAAACGGGGAGCGGGAACCCACCCTCAGCCCCGAAGCCGCCTCAACTCAGCCTCCAACTCTGCCGCCCGCGACTCCGCAGCCTCAGCCCGTGACTCCGCAATCGCCCGCTCAGACTCAGCCGCCACTCGCGCCGCCTCCAACTCCTCCGCCGTCCGAATCCACCTCTCCCCAACCGGATCATATATCCGCAGACTCCCCTCGACCCAGTGAAACTCCAGGTTCAACGCTGGACTGTGCCCCCAAACCTCACCGTCCGCCTCCTCCCTCATCTCCATGCGCCGGTACTCCCCGTCCACCAGCCGCTCCCCACGCAGCGCGAACCCATAATGATCCCCGCCGCTCGGATCGAACATCCAGTACTCACCGATCCCCAAGCTCGCGTATAAGTCCCGCTTCGGCCCCAGGTCCTGCCGCCCAGTGCTCGGCGACCCTATCTCCAAAACAAAGTCCGGGACCTTCCCCACCTCCCATACCCGGTACGTATCGTACCTCTTTATCGAGTCCATGCTGACACCGAACGCCACGTAGCAGTCCGGCGACACGAACATCCGCGGGTTGCCTTCCTCATAATATATGAACGTATTGCCGCTCACTACGACCCCGCTGTCCCTTTCATTGGTGATGAAACTGTCGAAGAACAACTTCAAAGCCAGCAATATCCCCGTGAAATGGTCGAGTTGATAGAATCCATCAGGCAATGGCATACCATCCGATTCTGGATAGAAGATCTCCGTCCGAGCGGACTCTTCCACGCTCACCGCCGCATTCTTCGCTACCACGCTCCACCTCCTGAACCCCATACTACCACACCCACCCCTTGATCCGTTCCTCATTCCCACTACCCTACCGTCATTCCCGCAAAGGAAGACCTGTACACCACTACCGTCATTCCCGCAAAGGGAGACCTGTACACCACTACCGTCATTCCCGCAAAGAGAGACCTTTGCACCACTACCGTCATTCCCGCAAAGGGAGACCTGTACACCACTACCGTCATTCCCGCGAAAGCGGGAATCCAGGGGTGGGGCTGGTGCGGGCAGCTACGAATTTGTGAATTCACACACCTATTCAGTCCTTCCAAAACTTATCCTCGTGAAAACGGGGAGAGACCTTTGCACCACTACCGTCATTCCCGCGAAAGCGGGAATCCAGGGGCCGGGCGGGGTTACCCCCTACTGGGCTACCTCCCAATACAAATCCACCCAATCCGAATTCCCTTCCTCTATCAACTCAATCTTCCATGCCCGGTTCCACTTCTTAAGAGCCTTCTCCCTGACGATGGCGCTCTCCATAGTCTCATGTACCTCATACCAAACAAGCCTGTGAACACCGTACTTCTTCGTAAACCCATCCGCCAGATCATTCTTATGCTGCCACACACGCTGCACCAAGTCCGACGTCACCCCAATATACAAGGTCCCATTCCACCTACTCGCAAGCATATAAACACACGGAATCTTCATGTTATCCGGAAACTCCCTCTCATATATCTCTACCCCTACTCGTCGTTCCCGCGAAGCTTGTCCTCGTGAAAACGGGGAGCGCGAACCTAGGGGAAGGGCCGGGGGACGCCCCCTCGTCGTCCTCGCATCTCCCACTCGTCGTTCCCGCGAAAGCGGGGACCTAGGGGAAGGGCCGGGAGACGCCCCCCCCCGTCGTCCTCGCATCTCCCACTCGTCGTTCCCGCGAAAGCGGGAACCTAGGGGAAGGGCCGGGGGACGCCTCCCGTCGTCCTCGTGAAAACGGGGAGCGGCAACCCAGGAGCAGGAATGGAACCGCAACACTCCCACCCCCCCCTCTGGATTCCCTCTTTCGAGGGAATGACGAATACAACACCTTCCCCCTCAACAACCCCGGCAGCCGCTTCAACCCCTCCACATCCCCTGCCGGCACAAAATGATCCACATACGGCATCGCCGCCTGGAGACCCCGCGCCAGCGGCTCGAAATCCTCCGTCCCAGCCAGCGGATTCAGCCACACCACGCTCCGCACCCTCAGCCGCATCCGCGAAAGCTCCCGCGCCAGCCCCGCCGTGTCCCCCGTCTCCCACCCGTCACTCAGCAGGAACACCGTCGTAAACCTGTCCTCCAGGTGCTCATATAATGTATTGACCACCCGCAGACTCTCCCCAATCTTCGTCCCACCCGACCAGTGCTCCACCGCCCTGCCCGCCCGCGTCAGCGCCTCATCAAAATTCGGAGCCGCCAGCGCCCGCGTTATCCGTGTGATAGCCGTGCTGAAAGCGAACGTCTCCACCCTGCCCGTCTGCTGACCGACCGCGTGCGCCAGCCTCAGCATAAGCCGCGCGTGCCTGTCCATCGAGCCGCTCACATCCAATAGAAGAAGAAGCCTCGGAGTCCTGTGTACCCGCCTCAGACGAGGCAGCCGCACCGCGTCCCCGCCCGTCGCCAGGCTCAGCCGCATCGCCCCACGCAGGTCCGGGACTCCCCGCCGCCTGTGCCTCTTCCGACGACGCCCGGGCCTCGACGCCAGCGCGCGCACCATCCGCGCCGCGATCCTCTGTATCTCAGCCGCGTCCTCACCCTCCGCCAGCGACGACAAGTCCCGTCCGCCCGTCGTGTGATGCGCGCTCGCCCCCGACCGCAAAAGCTGGATAACCGTGTCCTTCGAGTACGGATCATCCTCAGGCACCCCAAGTCCGCGAGGAAGTCGCCCCACCGTGCGCGTCTGCCCGAAACTCGTCTTAGGTCCCCCCTCCCCTACCGGGCGCGCCGACACCGGCTCCATATTCCAAAACTGCGCGAACAGCCTGTCAAAAGTCGGGAACTGCTCCCGCCGCGACACCAGCAGAGCCCTCAGCGACCAGTATATCCGCGCCTCCGACATCAGCCCAGCCCGCTCCACCGCCTGAACCGCATCCGCCGTCTCCTGCGGCCCCACCAGCAGCCCATGCTCCCTAAGCGCCCGGCAAAACCGCGTCAAATGCGCCACAAAATCATAATCCCCCAAATGAGGCCCGCCTTCCCTCTCAATCTCACCACCAATCATATTGCTTCAACCACCATTAAATTATCCCCTCTCCCAAGGGGAGAGGGCTAGGGTGAGGGTACGCAAAAGTCCCTTCCCCCTTGACGGGGGAAGGTTAGGATGGGGGTGAATCCCCTACCATCCCGCTCCCAACTAACCCCACTGACAACTGAATACTAAAAACTAACCACTACACCAAAGCCCCCGCCTCATCCCCCCACTCCCGCGTTCCCCAGGCCCCCTGCTCCACCGCCGTCAGAAAATCCAGCACAATCCGGTTGAACCCATCCGGGTCCTCCAGGTTGATAGCATGACCCGCCTGCGGCATCACCACCAGCCCCGACCTCGGGATGCACCGCTTCATAAACACACTCGCCTCGATGCACGGCTCATCCTCATCCCCCGTCATAATCAGCGTCGGCACCTCCATCGCCCGCATCCGCTCCTCCAGGTCGAAGATCGGCGGCCTCCGACCCTGCACCCCCGAAAACGTCAAAGCCGACCCAATCGGCGAATGTTCCAGGAACCCCTGCCTGAACTCCTCATACCCCAGCGGGTCCTTCCGAAGAAGCTGCACCCGCGTCCCGCTATTCAGATAATCCCCCATCGCCTCCATTCCGCCCGCGCGCATCCTGTCCGCCCGCATATTCACATTCCGGCGAAACGGCTCCGGGTCCGTCGAACCCGCCCCCGTCCCCGCCACCACCAGCGACCTCGCCATCTCCGGGTACGTCAGCCCGAAATTCAGCGCAACATTCCCGCCCATCGAGAGACCGCCAATGTGCGCTCGTTCGATCTTCAGGTGTTCGAGCAGCCCTCGCAGGTCATCCACCGACTGCTCCTGCGTATAATCATCCAGACTCTCCGGCACATCCGACGGCGGATACCCCCGCGCGTTATACGTAATCACCCGGTACCGCCGGCTGAAGAACTGCACCTGCGCCCTCCACGACCGATAATCCCCCGCAAACTCATGACTCCACACCAGCGGATACCCACTCCCACGCTCCTCATAATATAAACTCACCCCATTCACACTCACATAAGCCATCACATCACCTCCAATTCGTAACTTATATGCTGAAGAAGTCCCCTCTCCCTCAGGGCTCACAAGGGTAGGCAAAAGTCCCTTCCCCCTTGATGGGGGAAGGTTAGGATGGGGGTGACTCACCTACAACCCAATCGCAAACCCCCTCTCCCCCAGGGATCACAAGGGCAGGCAAAAGTCCCTTCCCCCTTGATGGGGGAAGGTTAGGATGGGGGTGACTCCGCCAATCCAGTTCAATACATACCCCTCTCAGCTCCCTCTGGGAGAGGGCTAGGGTGAATCGCAACTCACTCCTTCCCCGCGAAAGTGGAACCCCACCGCATAATCGCACATTCCCACAATCCACGCTACAATATCCTGAACATCCCAAAATCCTATAGATCCTGATTCTGACAAAATGACCCAAACCCGCATAATGTACTGGAAAGAAATCCCCGTCCAGGTCCAGGCCCGCGACGACTCCGGCGTCGTCTCCCGCCAGCTCCATCCCCGCTTCCAGCAGGGCGTGGACGCCATATCCATGTTCGACGGCTCAGCCGGCGCCGACGAATACCTCATGGCCTGGGAATGGGGCCAGTACACCGACGCCGACGGCACAGCATCCGATGCCGCCGACACCCTAGCCGCCCACATAAACGACAACTTCCCCGACGACTTCGTAGCTCGCATCCGCGACCTCCACCACCAGGGCCGCCGCAATCCCACCCCCGGCGCCATAGACCACTGGGCCAACCAATAGCCTATCGAGACGAGCGCCAAAGTACCCTCTCCCAGAGGAAGAGGGTTAGGGTGAGGGTACGCAAAAGTCCCTTCCCCCTCGACGGGGGAAGGTTAGAATGGGGGTGAATCCCCTACCGACCAAATTGATACAGCTTCCCTCACCGCTATACAACCATTACCCACCTGTGCTACTATACGAACATACAAACTAATGTCCAGCCAATTACAATCCCCTCTCCCTCGATGGGCTCAGAAGAGTAGCCAAAAGTCCCCTCTCCCCCTGGGAGAGGATTAGGGTGAGGGTACGCAAAAGTCCCTTCCCCCTTGACGGGGGAAGGTTAGGATGGGGGTGAAATCCCAACAGATTCACCAACAAACATAAACACCAGGTTATATTATCCAGAAAAGGCAAGCTAGAGAAAAGTCCTCCAAAGCTAACGCAGGTGAATCTCTGGTCACTAACAGGCGTTCTAATCACCTGTTACCACCTGCCAACCGCACCTGTTACCACCTGTTACTCACCAGTGCTATATAAACCAAACTAAATATAAACCCCCGAAAGGCGAACACCAAATGAGCTCCACCCTCCTCCAAAGACTCCACGCCGGAGAAATCCTCATCTCCGACGGAGCCACCGGCACATACCTCCA
>DAOULF010000006.1:0-2861 GCA_034420555.1 Dehalococcoidia bacterium | reverse complement strand
CATCCGCGACAACTTTCAGCTGCGCGAGGGAATCAACATCACCTACCTGCCCTTCATAATGAAGGCGGTGGCCGAGTCTCTCAAAGAGAACCCGCTGCTCAACTCTAGCTGGGACGACGACGCGATCATCTACAAGCGCCGCGTCAACATCGGCATAGCCGCCGCCGGACGCGACGGCCTGGTCGTCCCCGTCGTTCACGACGCCGACACCCTCAGCGTCGCCGGACTCGCCCGCAAGATAGCCGACCTGACCGAACGCGCCCGGCGCGGCGCGCTCACCCTGGACGACGTTCAGGGCGGCACGTTCACGCTCAACAACACGGGCGCGCTCGGCTCGGTACTCAGTCAGCCGCTCGTCAACCATCCGCAGGCCGCCATCCTAACGACCGAGGCCATAGTCCGCCGTCCCGTCGTCATCGGCGACGGCATAGCCATCCGCTCCATGATGAACCTCTGCATGAGCTTCGACCACCGCATCATGGACGGCGCCGAGGCCAGCGCGTTCATCAACTCCGTCAAGGCCCGCATCGAGGCCATCGGCCCCGACACCGGCCTGTACTGAGGTTACTCCACGATCCGGTCCTTGATCACGTCCTCGTCGAACTCGACCCCCAATCCGGGGCCCGTCGGAGGCGTGATGAACCCGTTCTCGAATACCAGCGGCTCCTTGAAGATGGTCTTGTGCAGTGGCCCCTGGTTCGCTTCCTGTATCAGGAAGTTGGGCGAGCATGTATCCACCTGGATGGCCGCAGCAGCAGCCACCGGCCCGCACGCCATGTGCGGAGCTATCACCGCGTAGTGCGCCTCCGCGATACTCGCTATCTTCTTCGCCTCCATGATCCCGCCGCACTGTCCTACGTCTAGCTGGATGATCTGCGCCGCCTGCTTCTCCAGCAGGTTCGAGAACTCGTACTTTGTAACAAGCCGCTCGCCCGTCGCTATCGGTATGCTCGTGTGCGCCGCGACCCGCGCCATCTCCTCCACGTTCTCAAGTGGCACCGGCTCCTCGAACCAGAACGGGTGATACGGCTCCAGTATGTCCGCCACCCTGATCGCGCTGTACGTCGTGAGCTGCCCGTGCGTGCCGATGCCGACCTCCATGTCGTTGCCGACCGCGTTGCGGATGCTCTCGAATATCCTGGCCGCGTGTTCGATCTCCCACAGTGGAATGTCGCGCGGAATCGGCCAGAGCGGAGTGAACGGGTCCAGCTTGCAAGCCGTGTTGCCCTCTTCCAGCAGTTGCTCCGCTATCTCGCCAGCGCGTTCCGGGTTCTCCCTGAAGCCGCCCTCCGGCATGTAGGCGTATGCCCTCAGTTTCTCGTGATACTGTCCACCCAGCAGATTGTATATCGGCTGGTTGACCGCCTTGCCCACGATGTCCCAAAGCGCAATCTCGATGCCGCTCAGCACAGGCGTCGCCTGTAGGCTCGGATGGCGGAAGTCGTGCCTCGCCGAGTACATCCGGTCCCAGATTCGCTCGATGTTGAAGGGGTTTTCTCCTATCACGAACAGTCCTGCCAACTCATGGATGAGGCTGATCTGCGACTGCAAATCCCCCAGCCTGTCCGAGTAGGTGTTGCCCGTAATGCGCTCTCCGAGTCCCGTTATCCCCTCGTCCGTCTCGACTTGTATGAACAGCAGATACCGTCCGCCCCTGTACGGCGGCTCGTTCTCCACCACCATCGTCTTCACGTCCGTAACTTTCATCAGTCGCCTCCTCGCGGCTTTGGGTTGACGCCGCGCATTGTACAGCTATTCCACGTCGTCGGTCCGCGGTTCGGGAGCGTCGGTCATATATTGTGCTTTATATCGTACAGGTGCGGTTCCAGACGAGTTTCCAAGTGTGACAGGAGGCAGGTCACCTGGAAAGTGACCTGTCATCACCTGTTCTTAGCTTTGGGCGGAGGATTTTTCATCGGCGAAATCATCTTTGATAACCTCCTGTTTATGTAAAAATTGGTGCATTCGCGGTTGGTTGACCAGACACATGATAGCATGAATGTTCTGTCGAGTGGAAGAGCGACTCAAGTCCGCGTAACGTCAGTGCAGAAAAGGAAAATGCCGCCTGCGTCGCCACCGCCCACCTCGAAGCATTTAGAAAACCGTACCGCTGGTTATCCTGTAATTGTGGAGTCGGTTATGCGGACCGTATAGTGGAAGACTTCGTTGAGGAAGTCGAGCCATTCCTTGCCGTCATGGGCCAGGTCGTCCAAGAGAAACGTTTTGGTAACGCCCATATTCTCGAGCCTAGACTCCATTTCGGGGGTGATGACGCCCGCTACCAGCATACTCACGCAGCCCGGAGGGGTCTCCTCGAAACTCTTCTGCATTGCTCCGAGCCGTTCAAGCGCGCCCGCAGGGTCTTTCCCGCCCTTTATTTCTATCGTCGCCACTATTTGCCGTATTCCACTCTGTTCCTGTTGGAAGAATACATCGGGTTCTGAGCCGTAGCGCATGGAGTATTCGTTGGGCAGCCGGAACTCCGTTTCCTCGTCATTATGCTCGACGATAAGTTGGCGACTCCCTAGCCAACTCTTGATTCGGTTTCTGATCAGGTCCTCAGCATCCCGGCCTATGATGTTCCTGAAAGTCCCGTCCAGGCCGATGCCCATGGTGGCAATGATGTTCCTATAACCATTCTCGAGGGTCCAATTGGAAGCGCCCTCGATTATGGACGATATGACCGCGTTATAGAGCCGCGCCACATCCTTGCTCCGTTGTTCAGGTATCGGAGTCTTTCTCGTCCCATCTTCCCAGGAATCCACCGAACCGGCGATGTCCGTGACTCGTTTGCGGGGCAGCAGCGCAAGCCCCCGGTAGTATTGGGATACCGTTGGGTGTTTCCGCAGAAGCTCAGGATG
>DAOULF010000005.1:0-2836 GCA_034420555.1 Dehalococcoidia bacterium | reverse complement strand
GTCTATCTTCTCCTGGATGGCGATGCCCACGGCCTGGGCGTCGTCTGACGTTATGCTTCCCGCGATGGTCGCGGAGCGAAGTCCGTCCGTTCGTGTAATGGTTACGGGCCCCGGCAATACCTGGACGTCCGCGATCTCTCCCAGGGACGCCACGCCCAGCGGCCCGGAGATCGCCAGCGCGTTGACGCTCTCGACGTCCGATACCCCTGCCGAGTCCACGCTCAGATTTACGTCCACCGCGCCGTTCTGGGTCTGAACGCGGGTTACGTTCTGCCCCACGAAGAGCTGGTTCACCTGGAAGGCGACCTGCTGTGCGCTGAGTCCGATGGATGCGGCGCGCCCCGGGTCCACGTTGACGACTATCTCGTCCCTCGCTTCACTCACGTTGCTCGTTACGTTTTCGACTCCCTCAACAGTCTCCAACTCGCTCATTAGCTGTAGGGTGACCGACGAAATATCTGAGTAGTCATTTCCGGTGACCCTCACGTCCAGTCCCCCGCTTGGAGGACCGTTGCTCACCTCGGTGATATTGATAGACCTTCCATCTACTCCATCGAGCGCGTCTCTCCAAGTGGCGAATATGTCCTCCGGTGCGTCCTCTCTGAGCCTGACGAATGTGTTGGACTGGTTGAATCCGCCTGGAACGCTTGCGCCGAAGGCGGCTGATGGGCTGCCGAGCGTGGATATATAGACCTCCGAGTATGGAGCTATCTCGGACTCTATCTTCTCCAACTCCGCGAGAGTTACCTCTGCGGGAGTGCCGGGAGCCAGCGACATATCTATGTTCGCGAACCGTTCGTCGCCTCCCTCGAACAGGTTGATAGGAATGAGCGACACGATGCCCAGGCTGCCCAGTGTCACCACGATAGCCGCAACGAGAGTTATAGCCTTGTGTCCCAGCGTCCACTTCAGTACCGGGGTGTACATCCTTTGCAGCCACGTTTCCTGCTCCGGCAGTTCGTCGCTCTCGCCCACGCCCTCGGGCAGGTCGCCCTGCCTCAGCAGGTACGCGCCCAGCACCGGCACGGCGGTCAGCGCGACCACGAGGGACGCTACCAGCGCGAAGCTGACCGTAATTGCGAACGGGAAGAAGAACGCCCCCACGAGCCCCTGGATGAAAGCCAGCGGTATGAAGACCACAATCGTCGTAAGCGTGGATGCCGTGATGGCCGGGCCGACCTCGATTGTCGCGTCGAGCGCGGCGCGCCACCGCTCCCTGCCGCCCTGTATGTTGCGATACACGTTCTCCAGAACCACGATGCTGTCGTCCACCACCCTGCCGACCGATATGGCCAGTCCTCCCAGCGTCATGAAGTTCAGGGCCAGCCCCTGCCAGCTCATCAGCAGTACGCCGGCGAATATGCTGAGCGGAATCGAAAGCCCTATGACCACGGTCGGGCGCAGCGTCGTGAGCACTCCGATTATGGCGTTTGGACGCAGGGTCAGGAAGAAGCCGAAGACGACCGATACTGCGAGTATCAGCCCCAGGATCGCTTCCCGCTCCAGCGTCGTGATCTGGTTCTGTATGATCGGGCCGCTGTCCGATATGGTAACCACTTCCACGTCGGCGGGAAGTTCACCGGTGCCTTCGAGCGCATCCAGTACCGCTGCCGTCACGTCTATCGTGTTGGCGTCCGGGTCTTTGATGATGGACACCCCGATGCTCGGTTTCCCGTTCGTGCGCGACACGCTGGTGGCAGTCCCCACGCTCAGGCTCACGTCGGCTATGTCCCCGAGCGTAACCGGGGAGGGAGCCGACGGAGGAGCCGAGGGGATCGAAGCGGGAGGAGCCGCGCCGGGCCGGGTCATCATGGCAGGCTGCGAAAACCCGACCACAAGGTTTCTGAGATCGTCCAGCGATTCATACGAATTGGTAGTCTTTATTGGAAGAACCTGGCCTCCACCGTCGCTTATCGCACCGCCTGGAAATGCCACGCTGTTCTCCCTGAGAGCCTGGGAGACCTGGAAGAGTGACACTCCCTTCTCGCGCATCTTCGCCGGATCAACCACGATCTGCGCCTGCCGCTGTACCTCGCCCGTGACCTCCACCCTGAACACGCCTTCGACACCTGAAATCTCTGGCAATATCCTGGAATCGAGTATCTCTTGCAGCTCGACTAGCTCCCTGTCTCCGGTAATGCTGAGCTGAAGCACTGGAAACGAGTCCGGGTTGATTCGACCGACTATCGGCGCGGGTACCCCGTCCGGGAACGATATTCCGTTGATAGAGGAACTCAGGCTGTTTTCGACCTCGGCCATATCTGTGCCGAACTCGAAACTTGCCAGTATGATCGAGCGGTTCTCTGAAGAGAACGACTGAACGCTCTCCAGTCCGCCGAGCCCTGACATGGCATTCTCGATAGGTACGGTCACATCTCTCGCCACCGCCTCCGGGTTGGCCGAGGGGTAGAAGGTGGTTACGGTCACAAGCGGAAACTCGACCTCTGGGAAGAGCTCGACCGGAAGCGTCCTGTAGGTGAATATCCCAGCCGCCAGGACAAGAACTATGGCGAGCGTAGTTACCGTCCGCCGATTCAAAGCCAGCTTGGTTAGCCAGTCCATTTTGTGTCAACCCTCACTCTGCCGCAATGTTGCCTACGTGTATTCTATTCTTCAACGCCTTAATGAAAAATTTCACAATCGAGATATTTCAATAATAGTAAATGAGCGGCGGGGAAGATACAGCAATCCTACGGGCGTGGACACGTCTTCCCGCGCCTGTATAAGGTAGCGTTTCCTTTTAGGTGGTAGAAGTTATTAGTCCGCGTCGCTGAAGCAGGACCAACAGGTTGTGCGGACTCCACCAGGTTCCCATTTTCTCCCGGCGCCGAAGCTC
>DAOULF010000004.1:0-2732 GCA_034420555.1 Dehalococcoidia bacterium | reverse complement strand
GAACTAAGCGAGAACCTCGACACCATACGCGACGACATGTACGGGACGGTCGGACACGAATTCAACCTGAACTCCTCACAGCAGCTAGGCGACGTTCTCTTCAACGAACTGCGCCTGCCCACCAACGGCATCAGGCGTACCAAGTCCGGCTATTCCACAAACGCCGCGACCCTCGACGATCTAAAGCACAGGCTGGACGTCGGCGACATACCGGACGCCGACCCGCGCTCCTACATCGTCATGAACGGGATTCTGGAACACCGCCAGCTTTCCAAGCTCAAGTCAACCTACGTTGACGCGCTCCCCGAAATGGTCAACCCCGACACCGGCAGGATACACACCAAGTACAACCAGACCGGCTCCGCCACAGGGCGGGTCTCCTCCAACGACCCCAACGTCCAGAACATCCCCGTAAGGACCGAACTCGGTCGCCAGGTGCGGAAGGCGTTCATCGCCCCCGACGCGCCTGACTCGACCCTGCTCGCCGCTGACTACTCACAGATCGAACTGCGCGTTCTGGCCCACTACTCCAAAGACCCTTCACTCCTGGAAGCATTCCACAGGGGCGAGGACATACACAGCGCGACGTCGTCCCTCGTTTACGACGTCCCCATCGGCGAAGTAACCGCGGATATGCGCCGTTTCGCCAAGATACTCAACTTCGGCGTCCTCTACGGCCTGACCGCCTACGGCATTTCGCGCCAGACCGACCTCAATCCTGAACAGGGTCAGCGTTTCATAGACCTCTACTTCGAGCGATACCCTGGCATACAAGAGTACGTCAAGCAGACGGTAGAGGACTGCAAGATAAAAGGATACGTCGAGACCGCGCTCGGACGCAGGCGCTACCTGCCCGACATAAATACTCGCAACTTCCACGTGCGCCATGCCGCTGAGCGCGCCGCCATCAACATGCCTATCCAGGGAACCGCCGCCGACATAATCAAGATAGCCATGATACGCATAATGGAGCGCATGACCGAACTCGATATGCGCTCGAAGATGATCCTCCAGGTACACGACGAGCTCATCTTCGAGGTACCCAGAGAAGAGGAGGGCCAGATGCGCGCCATCGTCGAAGAACTCATGCCAGCATCCCTCCCCCTCGAAGTCCCCCTGATAGTCGAACTCAAGGCCGGCGACACCTGGGGCGACCTGGATTAGACGCTTCCAACAGGCATTATGCGATAATGGAGAGACGAATACGCATGAAAGGAGCGGACATGAGCGCGATAGACACCCGGGAGCGACTCCAAACCCTCGTCAAAGAATTGCCCCCCGAGCTCCACGAAGACGTAATCAGCTACATCGAGTCCCTGCTTCCCGAAGAGAAGCCCGGTGACAAGCGTCTTCGACTGGACTGGGGTGGAGCGCTCAAAGGACACTATGACGGTTACACCTCTGTGGAACTTCAGAAAGAGATACTGAGGATGTGGGAGGAGATGGCGATGAAAGGCGTGAGCGGCCATTCTAAGAAAGACAATGTACCTGGTTGACACCAACATAGTTTTGGAATTCTTGCTGGAACAAGAACGTGCTTCCGAAGCACGGACATTCCTTCAAGAGACCCCGCCACAATCGCTGTTCATCACAGAATTCGCTCTGTATTCGATATGTTTGTCATTGACCGGTCGCCGGTTGAGTCCGACCTTACTGAGGTTCTTGGACGACTTGATTGGTGGAGAGGTAAACATAATTCGCCTCTCGCCCCAAGACCTGAAGGATGTGATAACGGCCTGCCAAGACTTCAACCTGGACTTCGACGACGGGTATCAGTACGTAGCCGCTAGGAAACACGGGCTGACGCTCGTAACATTCGACCGCAACTTCACTCACACAGACATCGAGCCTGTATCCCCGTCTCAACTGATATATTAGGGCTCGATTTCTGTGGCATGGGTATGCACCCGCTGGACGAACCGCGCCCCGGTAAGATCAACCCGCCCGAAAGGTCTATATTCCGGCGCGTCCGCTCCGGGAACCTGCCGACGCGAGTATTGGCATAAATATGCCATATAGTGTAAAGTGCTTTTCCGCTACTGCTGAGATTTCAGCATTTTACATGGGCGTCCGATTGAGTTCCCGGAGAAGTGAATGGAAGAGATATTCGGCCTCGATACCGACATCATCATGCTGGGGACGCTGGTCGGCTTCCTGGTCATCTTCTTCGGTGTCGGAACGCTCGCGGTTCTCAACCGCATAGTTCTCAAGATCGGCCTTCGCAACATACCCCGCAGGCCCGCGCAGACCGCCCTCATCGTCGTTGGGCTGATGCTCAGCACGCTCATCATATCGTCCGCGCTCGGGACCGGCGACACGCTCAACCACTCCATCAGAAGTTCGGTCACCGACGGTCTGGGCGAGATAGACGAGATACTCACTGCCAACCTGGGCGACTCGCTCGGACTCACCGGCAGCAGCCCCTACTTCCCCGTGGACACCCTGGACACGCTGCGCGAGCAGCTTTCTGGGTACGACAAGATTGACGGCCTGCTCGCGGGCGTCTCCGAGAACGCGCCCGTGACGAATCCTGCCAACGGGGAAAGCGTTGCGCGCATGAATATCCTCGGAATCGAGACCGCCGACCTCGGCGTCTTCGGCCCCGTATCCGATACCGGCGGGGCCGCCGTGAATATATCCGCGCTCACCGGAAACAGCGTGTTCATCAACGAGAAGGCCGCCGAAAGCCTCGAAGCGTCCACCGGCGACCGGATAACCATGTTCCTGGAAGA
>DAOULF010000003.1:0-10707 GCA_034420555.1 Dehalococcoidia bacterium | reverse complement strand
TTTTCAGGCTGAGGAAGGCGGCGGTCTGAGCTGCCCCTACATGGATTACCAGCGTGGTAGAATCGGGGCGAGGCAATCAAGGGTGTGGGAGGTTTCAAGATGACGAGCATACGCGCAAACGCTGCGGCTGTGGCCGAGGCGGACCAGGTTCCCTGGTATGACCTGATTGACGAGATACCGGAGCCGCTAGAGGACGGAATGCAGCAGGACGATACGATACTGCGGATACTATCTATAATCTGGGCTATGTACGCGGATGATCCGTACACGCTGGTGGTAGGGCAGGCGACCCAACTGGTGTATGACTCAGCCCGGCCCGGCTCTTTTCTTTCGCCGGACGGCTATGTGATATTCGGGGTTCCGGCGCGCATGATCAAGCGGGACCGGCGCATCTACCGGATAGACGAGTGGGGGCCTCCGCCGGCGTTCGTGATGGAGGTGGCGTCGGACAGCACTGCGTCCAGGGACATGAGGGAGAAGCGCGAGATATACGCGCGGATGGGAGCCGGGGAGTATTGGCGGTTCGATCCGTCGGGCGGGGAGCGCTATGGCGAGCCGCTGATTGGGGAGCGATTGGTGGACGGCGAGTATGAGCGGTTCGAGACACGGGTAGAGGCGAACGGGGACGTGTGGGCGCGGAGCGTGGCGCTGGGCGTGGATTTCTACTGGCGGATTGGCGAGGACGGACACGGGGAGTTCCTCGTCCGGGACAGCGAGACCGGCGAGTGGCTTGGGGATCTGAGCGAGGAGCGGGCGGCGAGAATGGCAGCGGAGGCGGAGCGTGATGCGGCAGAGGCGCGAGCGCGGGCGCTTGAGGCGGAGTTGGAGCGACTGCGGAGGTCTGGCGGCGAGTGACCCGCAAACGCGGCGGGCTTCCGGGATAGCGGGCGCTATTCTCCCAGCGTCAGGTCGCGCAGGGTGACTATCCCGATGGGGTTGCGGTCGTGGTCCACGACGACCGCCCGGGAAAGTTCGAAGCGCGCCAGCAGTCGCACGGCGTAGCGTGCCAGCATATCCGGCGGCACCGTCCAGACGGGCTTGGACATGATTTCATAGACGTTGACCCTGTCCGGCGACCGGTTGGGGGCGACCACCTGGCGGGCTATATCGGAAACCAGGACCAGTCCGACCTCGTCATCCGCGTCACGCCTCTCGACTACCAGTGAATTGACATTGTGCCGACGCATCAACGCCATGGCGTCGGATACCGTGGCTAGTCCGTTGATGCTTATAATCTCGGTGACCATCACGTCGCCGACCCGGAGTTCTGATTTCGCGTTCATATTTCTGGGGTCAATTCCTCATAAATGGTGGGCAGTTGGGTAACCATGCCAACCGCGTCTTCTACGTCAATCTGGAAGGCTATGCCAGTCCCGCTCTCGGAGTCTAGCTGCGCCGCGTCCCGGATGCGCTCCAGTATTTCCCGCGCGCGCGGCTCGACGACCAGGAACATGACGATGTCCCGGATGGATTCCAACTCCAGCCCCAGGAAGGTCTTGCCCGGCGTCAGGCCCTCGCCTCTCACGCTGGTTACGATGGTCGCTCCGGTAGCGCCCGCGTCCCGCGCCGCGTGGACTACGACATCGGTTTTACGGTCGCTGACCAGCGCTACTATCAACTTGAGTCTCATGCTTGGACTCTTCCTCCGTTTCAGGCGCTCGCCTATCGCGCCAGCGCTTCCACCAGGATGCGGCAATGGCGTATCCGAGCACTGTCATTATAGGAAATACGCTGGCAAAAGCAATAAGTCCGAACCCGTCAATCAGCGGGCTTCGGCCCGGAATGCCGGCCGCGAGTCCCAGTCCGAGGGCCGCGACCACCGGGACGGTAACCGTCGAGGTGGTAACCCCGCCGGAGTCATAGGCCAGCGGCACGATTGTGCGGACCGAACGGAAGGTCAGCGCAATCACTATGACGTAGGCGACCATGATGTACCAGGGCAGCGGCGTTCCGGTGACGATGCGGAAGCATCCCAGGGACACGCCGACTGCCACCCCGACCGCTACGGCGATTCTCAGCCCCCATGCGCGGACTGCTCCACCGGAAACCGTCTCGGCCTTGAGCGCGACGGCTATCAGTGAGGGTTCGGCCACCGTGGTGGCAAAGCCTATGGCCGCGGCGAAGGCGTACACGAGCCAGTAGTCTCGCCAGTCCGGGGCGCCTTCGAGCGCGGCGTCTCCCAGGGTGCCGGGCGAGGTCAACTGGTTGGCCATGGTCTCTCCGATGGGAAACAGCGCCTGTTCCAGGCCGACCAGGAACAGCGCCAGCCCGGCCAGGACGCAGATAAATCCGGCGATCAGCTTTCGTGGGTTGGGGAGCGGGCGGCGC
Organism: Dehalococcoidia bacterium; assembly: GCA_034420555.1. Taxonomy (GTDB): domain Bacteria; phylum Chloroflexota; class Dehalococcoidia; order Lucifugimonadales; family UBA1123; genus VXRN01. The sequence continues at coordinate 8,379 of DAOULF010000003.1, read as the reverse complement.
AGGAGGGCGAGCTGGAAGAAGAGCAGTATCGCGGCAATGGGCGCCACGTCCAACACAGTTGATTGCAGCGAAGTCAGGAAGGCGTGGAACAGTAACTCCAAGGTCAGACCACCATCCCGTAGCCCATCACGCAGATCATCGGCGTCAGGCTGGCGAACGCGATGAGGCCAAAGCCGTCAACCATTGGGCTGCGTCCCCGGATAGACGATGCCAGGCCGACGCCCAGCGCGGTCACCAGTGGCACGGTGATCGTGCTGGTGGTGACCCCTCCCGAATCGTAGGCGATCCCCACGATTTCAGGGGGAGCAAAAACGGTCATGATGGTCACCATCACGTACCCCCCGATTATCAGGTAATGGATGGGCCATCCCTTCAGGATGCGGAACACGCCCAACACTATGGCGGCGCCCACGGAGAACGCCACTACCATGCGCAGACGCAGGGCATAGGAGTCCCGCGCGCCGTCGCTGTCATGGATTACCCCGGCTTCGGAGGCGACTGATGCGGCCTCGCCCGCTACGGCGATGAGCGCAGGCTCGGCGACGGTGGTGCCGAACCCCAGGCAAAAGGCAAAGGCCAGCAGAGCGACCACGCTCCCCTTGCGGGCGAATCCCTGGGCCAGGGCCTCTCCAATGGGAAAGAGGCCGCTTTCGAGACCCTGGATGAACAGCGCCAACCCGACAACCACACAAGCCAGACCCGTCACCACGTTCCAGAGGTTGGGGAACGGCTGCTGGATCACCACGATCTGGAAGAAGGCGATGACCAGTATGATGGGAGCGAGGTCCTGCGCTGAGCCGGCGAGGCGGCGGAGTATCGTGGGTAACAGGTAGTCGGAATCCTTCATTCTGTTCCTGTGGATCAGCGGGATTATACCACGACGGGGCAGGCCAGGACACGTCAACAGTGTACCGGATGCTGTATCAGTTTGGTTGGTTAAGGAATCACCCCCATCCTAGCCTTCCCCCGTCAAGGGGAAGGGATTGTCGGGCCGCGCAGACGGTAGGCATGGGCCGAGGGCGTGGTACAATCGGGGGCAAGACAATCGAGCGCGGGCAATCGGAGATTCCATGATGACGAGCATACGAGCGAACGTTCCGGCCGTCGCCGTCGCCGACCAGGTTCCCTGGTACGACCTGATAGACGATGTGCCGCAGCCGCCAGCGGAGTTGCAGCGGCTGCGGGGGGCTGGCTAATCGGTGTCTTCATCAAACGGCAGTGTGAACTGCCACTACTGTGGCACGGCTAATTTGTCACGTCACAAGTTCTGTCACTACTGTGGGGGCCATATCGGCCGCGACCGGATATGTCCACGCTGCCGCACATCTAACTCCGCAGAGTATAGATTCTGCGTGAACTGCGGTGGGACACTATCCGATGGGAGCGCCGGAGACACACCATCCGGTCTTCAGCGTTCGGAAGCGACGGTCGCCGCGCGAGCGTTGGAATCCAAACCTGTATCCGGCATTTCGCGCGTCCTTGCGGAAACGCAATCTTCGCTTGGGGCCCTGCTGAACCGATATGACACGGGGCCATCCCGTGTCGTTGAGATAGCACTTGTAGTGACGCTCACGGTCATCGCTCTAGTGGTCCGGGTGTGGAATCTAGGCGGAGTCCCTTACGGAATGCATGGGGATGAGCTTGTGCTGGCGGGGGATGCCCAGAGGTTCCTGGACGGGGAACGACTGGATACGTGGGTGTGGGCCAAGGCGATGATCTACGTGGGGTGGATGGGGATCATACTCCGCATAGGCGACACGGACATCGGCACAATTCGACTGGCCTCAGCGACGCTGGGCACGGCGATAGTCCCGGCGGGATACCTGCTGGTGAGGAGCCTGTTCCCCTTCAGAGTGGCGATATTGTCCGCCGCTATGCTGACTGCTTCGCTCTGGTTCGTCATGCAGAGCCGGATAGCATTCCCTATGGTGTCCGCTATACTCTTCGGGACGCTCGCCATGTACCTTGCGGTATCGGCGGTCCGACATAGACGCTGGTGGCTGGCGGCTCTGGCCGGCGCTGTCCTTGGTCTGGGACTTTATACATACAAGCTGTTCCTGATCTACCTAGCCGGGTTCTGGGGCGTATCCATACTTGCGCTTCTGATCAGCCCCGAATTGAGAAGGCAGAAATACGTCTGGATAGTCCTGGGTGTGTCCGCGCTGGTCAGCTTACGTCTGCTGACGCACTACATCTCCGACTTCGACAGGGTGGTGCTGGAGAATCTGGATGTCGAGTATGGACGCGGGTCCGCGCTGTCTCCGGAAGGTTGGCTGGAAGTCCCGGGACTCGTACTGCGCGCAGTCCTGCTGGTCAATAATCCGGTGTCCGGCGGAAGTATAGACGCGTCGCCCAGGGTACCAATCGTGTCGCTCGTTCCGGCGATGTTCTTCTGGCTGGGTCTGGGCGTATCACTCCTTTTCATAAAGCAGTCCAGGTATCAACTGCTGCTGGCTGGGTGGATGATCGGGATGATCCCCATACTGGTGGTGCCAGGCTCGGAGGGAAGGCGGTACTTGTTCGGCATCTTCTTCGTGCTGGTCATAGTCTCAATCGGATTCAGCACACTACTTTCGCTGGTGATGGACACGGTACGAAAGGAGTTGTCTCCGAGGATCAATCCCGAAATGACAAGAAGAATCGGGTACGGGGCGACAGCGGCGCTTGCGGCTATCTTCATAACGCTTTTCACCTTAACCAGCCTCCTAGACTTCAACTATTGGCGGAACAGTGGAGAGCTGAGGTGGTTCTTCAGTCAAGACAACATAAGGGCCTTTGAGTTTATCGAGACGGTGGGATACGAAAGCGAGATACGTTACTATTCCGTGAGATTGCCGTTCAACAGCAGGGAGCGTCGGCTCGTCGCGCCCGACTCCGTGGGGATTGACGGGGGAGAACATCACGGGGGAGACGGGACAATCCGGTCGGGCGGCGCTCTAAGAGGCGACACGGTGTTCGTATTTCTGGACGAGTACCTGAGCCTATCAACAGAACTGGAATCAGCATATCCAGGCGCGCAGAAAGTCGGAGAATACATCCAGAACGGCGAGACGGTGTATCTAGCATATCTGATACCATTTCATGCCAGCGGAGATATGAGCGTTCCCAGCGCGCCCTGAAACCGGCTGTCGCCTCAGTCCCACTGCCACTCTACTTCGCCGATGCGGACGGTATCGCCCGGGGTTATCCCGGCTTCCTCCAATGCCCTGACCACGCCCGACCTGATGAGGCGGTTGTAGAACTGGACGTTGGCGGTCCAGTCGTTAGGGTCAACCATGGCGGCCATTCGCTCGGCTGAGGGCCAGTCCACGATGAACACGCCATCGTCCTCGACGTAAACCGAGGGCCTGCGACGGCGGGGCGCGGGCCGGAGGATGGGCAGATCGTCCGGGCTGGCGCCGGATGGAGTGGCAATCGGATCGGGGGCGTCCCGCAGGACGCTCAACACGGTGTCGAGCAGGCGATCAACCCCCTCATGCGTTACGGCGGATATGAAGTGAATCTCGCCAGTGCCAGCGGCCTCGCTGAAGGCGTCGTGGAGGTCGTCGCGCAGGACCGAGACGTCGGTTAGGTCGAGCTTGTTGACCGCGAGCACTTGGGGCTTCAGGCTGAGGTCGCGGGCGTACTGTGAGAGCTCGGCGTTGATCTGGCGGTACTGCGCGATTGGGTCGTCGAGCGAGCCGTCAACCAGGTGTACCAGGACGCGGGTCCGCTCTATGTGGCGCAGGAACTCGTGTCCGAGGCCCACTCCTTCGTGCGCGCCCTCTATCAGGCCGGGGATGTCAACCATGACGAAGGTCTCGCCGCGGTGCTCGATCATTCCCAGCGAGGGTTCGAGCGTCGTAAAAGGGTAGTTGGCGACCTTCGGCCTGGCCGCGGACACGACCGATAGCAGGCTGGACTTGCCCGCGTTTGGCGCGCCAACTATGCCCACGTCGGCGAGGAGCTTGAGTTCGAGCCGGAGGGAGAGTTCCTCACCCGGCTCTCCGGCCTGCGCGAGCAGCGGGAAACGGTTCGTGGGAGTGGCGTAGTGATTGTTCCCCGCTCCGCCGCTTCCGCCCTTCGCAGCCAGGAATTTCTGGCCGGGTTCGTCGAGATCAACGAGAAGCCGAGGGTGGACTTCGCCGGCCCAGACCTGGGTGCCGACAGGGACAGGCAGAATCACGTCCTTGCCATCCTTACCGTGCTTGAGCCTGCCCTCGCCACGGCGTCCGTCGGGCGCGGAGAAGTGTCGCTTGTACCTGTATGCAAGCAGGGTATTGACGTTGGGGTCGGCCTCTAAGTAGATGCTGCCCCCACGTCCTCCGTCTCCCCCATCCGGGCCCCCGCGTGGAACGTACTTTTCGCGGCGTCCGCTTATCGCACCATTTCCGCCGGTTCCACTTTTTATATTGATAACTACTTCGTCAATCATTCTCTCAGTACATCTAACAGTAGTAATAAGGGTGTCGGCAGTGTAGATAAGTCGTGGTCATGCGCTCGGTTCCAGCTATATTCCAGCGCTGGCGGGTCTGTTCATAGTGTGTAGATAAGTCGGGAATGTTTGAGCGATAGGGTGTCTATACAAGTTATGAAATGTGTCCAAGCCCGGAGGTTATTGACAAGTGAGTATGGTTATCGACAGTTTCGGGGCAGTTATCGACACTCTTATGTCAAGTAAATTGATTTTGGGTATTGTTTGTTATCGGAAAAGATTTTAGGTCGGGGCTGGAACGGGCGGTCTTGTGAGCGCTCCATGATATAATAGCATGGATGCCCCGAAGAGCGATGATGTGGGTACGTGATAGATGAGGTTGGGAAGCCGCCGGACCTGGTGTTGGAGGTGGCTTCGGAGAGTACCGGCAGGCGGGACTATACGTTCAAGCGGGATGGGTATGAGAGGATGGGCGTTGGCGAGTATTGGCGGTTCGATCCGAGCGGAGGGGACTGGCACGATGCGGCGCTGGCCGGAGATCTACTGGTGGACGGGGTGTACCAGCCGATAGAGGTGCATCGTGAGGCGGACGGTTCGGTATGGGGGCGGAGCGAGGCGCTGGGGCTGGATATACACTGCGTGGAGAGCGATGGGAAGACTGAAGGCGTACCGCGGTTCTACGACTACCGGAGGGGCGAGTTTTTGCCGGATTACGAGGAGATGGTGGAACAGCGCGACGAAGAGAGGGCAGGGCGTCTTCTGGCCGAAACTCAAGCTGAATCGGAGTCAAGAGCTCGCGCTGAGGCTGAGGCTCGCGCCAGGGCCGCTGAGGCTGAGTTGCAACGGCTGCGCGGACTGTCCTCGGGCCAGGATTAGGGCGGACGACGCGGAGAATTCGCTATGGCGCGACCATCCGCGTATAACGCGGATTAGTGGGCGGATAGGGACTCGCGGATGTTGATCAGGCGGCGGCGGAGCTGAGGGTCCACGTTGAGCTGGTTGGCGATGCGGTCGCAGCCGTGCATGATGGTATTATGGTTCTTGCCCCCGAGTATCTTGCCTATGGTGGAGAGGCCAAGTTGCGACTCCTCGCGGAGTAGGTACATGGCGACCTGGCGGGCCTGGGCGGTCCTCTTGTCCCGCTTGCGGCCTTTTATGGCCTCGACGGGTACGCCGAAGTGGGAAGAGACGGCCTCTACTACGGCGGTGTCGGGTATCTTGCGTTCCGCGGCTGTTTCCACCACGTCGGCGACGGCCTGCCTGGTGAGTTCGATTGAGACGGGCGCGCCGGTGAGGTCGGCGAGCGCGACGACCTTGTTCAGGCTGCCCTCGAGCTCGCGGATGTTCTTGTGGATGCGCTGGGCGAGGAACTGGAGGACCGGATCGGGTACATCCTGTCGCATCTCCTCGGCTCTGGCGCGCAGGATGGCGATGCGCGTCTCCACGTCGGGGGGCTGGATGTCCACCACGAGGCCGCCGGCGAGCCTGGACTGTATGCGGTCTTCGAGCAGGGTGAGCGCGGACACCGGCCTGTCGGAGGTTAGCACTATCTGGCGGTTGGTCATGTGCAGGGCGTTGAATGTGTGGAAGAAGCCCTCCTGGGTCTGTTCCTTGCCAATGAGGAACTGGACGTCGTCCAGGAGCAGCAGGTCGGCGCTGCGGTAGCGTTCCCTGAACTCGTCGGTAGTGCCCTCGCGTATGGCCTTTATATACGAGTTGGTGAACTCCTCGGTGGTGGAATAGATAAGGGACATGCCGCGCGATGTGGCGCGGTGACCGATGGCGTGCATGAGGTGGGTCTTGCCGAGCCCGACGTCCGAGTACAGGACGAGGGGATTGTAGAGTTCGCCGGGCCTGCCTGAGACCGCGTCCGCGGCGGCGTGCGCGAGTTCGTTGGACTTCCCTACTACGAAGCGCTCGAAGGTGTACCTGGAGTTGAGGGAAGCGGGCCTGTAAACAGGCGGCTGGGCCTCGACCGGAACTCCATCGGCTTCACCGTGTCCGCCGTTCACTGAATGAAGAGCGGGCGGTTCTCCTTCCGGTGTCGTGACCTCGAAGCGTATCTCTACCTCGGACTTGACCACACTCTCCAGAGTGCGCGAGATGAGAGAGTACATGCGCTGTTCGAGCATCTCGGCTACGAACGCGTTGGGCGCCCCGACGACGAACTCGCCATCGCGGTAGGCAACGCCGACGGTGTTCTTGAGCCATGTCTCGAAGTTCGGCCTAGTCACGTGCAACTGAAGCTGGCCCAGAGCCGCGTCCCAGATCTGCCTTGGATGCTCGGCGGTGGTGGTCATGGCAGTCCTCGATTCTGAAAAAGGGTGTTGATGATAGCACATGGGAGGGCCGCCCTCGCAAGGTGCGGCGTGGCGAGAAACCGCGTCCTTTCAGTCGTGTCGCCCCGCTCTCGTGAAATCTTCCATATCTGTTAATGAACCCTTAACCGACCCTTTAATGGACATTAACCCGCGTCAGGTAACCTGTTCCATGTAACAGAAAAACAAAAGCGTACAAACCTTGGAGGCAAAATGGTTAAGTACATTCAATCCAAGCTGACGGGCATTTCAGGGCTCTTTGTCCTCGGAATGATCGCAGTGGCCCTGGTTGCCGTCGCGTGCGGTTCCGACAGCGAAGCGCCGGCCCGGCCACAGGCGCCCGACGCTGCCGCTCCCGCGGCGCAGGCCCAGCCCGGCTCGCAGGCCGTGGCCGGGACGCAGCAGCAACCCGCGCAGCCGGCGGCGGCTCAGCCGGCAGCGGCCGCGATGGCGGCCCCGACCGCCGTTTACCAGCCGCCCGCCGTAGTCAAGGAGCAGAGAGCGGCTCTCAGCGGCACGATAGAGATAGACGGCTCCAGCACGGTGTTCCCGATAACCGAGGCCGTGGCAGAAGAGTTCAACAAGGTGGCTTCCAGCGTTCGCGTCAACGTCGGCGTGTCCGGCAGCGGAGGCGGATTTAAGCGCTTCGTAGTTGGCGAGACGGACATATCCGACGCCTCCCGCCCGATAAAGGCGTCCGAGGCTGAGATAGCCAAAGAGAACGGCATAAGCTACTACGAGTTCCTGGTGGGCGTTGACGGCTTGTCGGTCATGGTCAGCCCGGACAACGACTTCGTAGAGTGCCTCTCGGTCGAGCAGCTTCACGAACTCTGGAAGCCTGAGAGCATGGTGCAGAACTGGAGCGACATCAATCCCGCGTGGCCTGATAAGAAGGTGAACCTGTACGGTCCTGGCACCGACTCCGGCACGTTCGACTACTTCACCGAAGAGGTCAACGGCGAGTCCGGCTTGTCGCGCGCCGACTACACTGCGTCCGAAGACGACAACGTGCTGGTTCAGGGCATCAGCGGCGACCGGAACGCCCTGGGTTACTTCGGCTACGCCTACTACGCTGAGAACATGGACAAGCTGAAGCTGGTGGCGGTGGACTCGGGCGAGGGCTGTGTAGTTCCCAGCGTGGAGACGATAGCCGACGGAACTTACTCCCCGCTGTCCCGTCCACTGTTCATCTACGTTAGCCACACCAGCCTGCAAAGGCCCGAAGTCAAGGCTTTCGCCGAGTTCTACATGGAGAACGGCGCCGAGTTGACCGCCGAGGTCGGCTACGTACCCCTCAGCGCGCAGGACTATCAGGACAACCTGAACCTCGTGCGGCATTTCGATCCCGCCGACTTCATTGGCATGATGGACAAGCCCGTTCTTAACTTGACCGGCACGATAGAGATAGACGGATCCAGCACGGTGTTCCCGATAACCGAGGCCGTGGCCGAAGAGTTCAACAAAGTGGCGCCCGAAGTCCGCGTCAATGTCGGAGTATCCGGCAGCGGCGGTGGATTCAAGCGTTTCACGGTGGGCGAGACGGACATATCCGACGCCTCCCGCACGATTAAAGAGTCCGAGGCGGCTATCGCGAAGGAGAACGGGATCGAGTACTTCGAGTTCCTGGTGGGCGTTGACGGCTTGTCG
>DAOULF010000002.1:0-6157 GCA_034420555.1 Dehalococcoidia bacterium | reverse complement strand
AACCGCTCCGTCAACAGGGCCGCGATTGAACTGTCCATGAGGTCTCTCCCTTAATGAAATTGACCTCATGATATTGAATCCGTTCTTATATATGTCAAAATGCGATTGCCCTGTTGGGTGCATTGACGCCCATGTGCGCCGGTGCTACCATCGGATTATCAAGGTGCGATAATGCCAGGTTCCCGATTCGATAGCCCCCCGATGTTCGGCGCGCCTACTCACGTCAGCTTGGACGAAGCCTATGACCAATGCGCGCGCCTGGCCAGGTCTCACTACGAGAACTTCACCGTCGCATCGTTCTTTCTGCCACGCGGTAAGCGAATGCACTTCTATGCCATCTACGCATTCTGCCGATTCGTGGACGATCTCGGCGACGAGTTCGAGGGCGACAGGCTGCGCGCGCTGGAATACTGGCAGGCGGAAACAGAAGCCTGCTTTTCGGGCGCTCCGGAGCACCCCTACATGATAGCGCTGCAAAACACCATTCGGACCTTCGACATTCCAATAGAGCCGTTCCTGCGGCTGATACAGGCGAACCGAATGGACCAGACTGTCACTCGCTACCCCACCTACGGCGATCTGGACTACTACTGCCAACACTCCGCGAACCCGGTCGGTCAACTGGTACTGTACGTGTGCGGATACCGCGACGAGGAACGCCAGCGCCTGTCCGACTACACATGTACCGCGCTTCAACTCGCCAACTTCTGGCAGGACGTTTCACGCGACTATGCCAAGGGACGCATATACATTCCGCTGGAGGACATGGAAACATTCAGGTACTCCGAGGACGAACTCGCCCGGCGTGAAGTTACGGACAACTTTCGCAGGCTCATGAAATTCCAGGTGGAGCGAGCGCGGGAACTCTTCCACAACGGCCTGCCCCTGGTTGACAGAGTGGACGACAATCTCAAGCTGGACATCGCCCTGTTCAGCAGGGGCGGCATGAGTGTGCTGGACAGCATCGAGCGGCAGGACTATGACGTTCTGACGAGGCGGCCGGTAGTCGATAAAGGAAAGAAGGTATTCCTGCTGATTAGTGCGCTTATAAAGTTGAAGCTGTTCGGAAAGGTGTAGAGTAGGAATATGGCAAGTGATCTCGACCAAGCCTACATCCACTGTCAGCGCGTAGCGAAGACCGAAGCGAAGAACTTCTACTATGCCTTTCGCACACTTCCCTCGGCCAAGCGGAGGGCGATATACGCAGTATATGCCTTCTGTCGCTACTGTGACGACATCGCCGATGAAGACCTGCCACGGGAAGAGAAGAGAAGGCTCCTGGCCGAGACCCGCAACTGCCTCCACAGTCCGGGCCTTGAGCCAGACGACCCCGTTTTCATGGCGCTCGAGGGCGCTATCAGCGACTTCGCCATACCCCGCAGCTACCTGGAAGACGTGATCCGCGGGGTGGAAATGGATCTGGATGTGTCTCGATTCCAGACATTCGATGACTTGCGCGAATACTGCCGCCTGGTCGCCTCCGCCGTCGGACTTATCTGCATCGAGATTTTTGGCTACGAAGACCCGGCCGCCATAGATTACGCGGTTGACTTCGGCCTGGCGATGCAGTTGACCAACATAATGCGCGACGTCAGGGAAGATGCGGAAAGAGACCGAATCTATATACCCCTGGAGGACATCAGGAGGTTCGGATACTCCGAGCGCGAACTGATGGAAGGTCGGAACAATGAGAACTTCCGCTCTCTCATGGACCTCCAAGCCACCCGGGCCAGGGGATACTTCGACTCCGGCGAGCGTCTCATGCCGCTGCTGTCTCGGGAGTCCCGCGCCTGCGCCGCCGTACTGCATCAGCTATACAGCAGAATTCTCGACCGCATAGAGTCCACCGGATACGATGTGTTCGAACGGCGCATCGGACTGAGCGTTAGCGAGAAACTGCTGTTGGTAGCCAGGCTCTGGGCCGGCAGCATGACACCCAAACTCGCCTTCCATCGCCACCGTTAGCACAAGCTGAATTACTGTGTCCAACGGTTCAAATAGGAGGAAGGTCGCCGTTCTGGGCGGTGGTCTGGCGGGGCTGTCGGCTGCGCGTTCTCTGATCGAAATGGGATTCGATGTGACGCTCGTCGAGAAGCGTCCCTTTCTCGGAGGAAGAGCCTTCTCCTTCCACTCGCGGGACGTGGACATGGAAGTGGACAACGGCCAGCATGTCTTCATGGGCGGCTGTACCTATTACATTGACTTCCTGCGCGCGATAAATGCCTATGATGACGTAGTGTTACAGGTCTCACTCAGGGCGGAAGTGGTTCTTGATGACGTGCGAGGAACGCTGTCTAGCTCCCCAGCGCTTGGCCCTCTTCATCTGATTCCGTCCTTCATTCGCTATCCCCATCTTGGAGCAGGGGACAAGGTACGCGCCGTATGGGGACTACTGAAGGCCAGCCTGACCAATAGACGTAAGAATGTCGAATCGTTTGACTCGCAGACTTTCTACGACTGGCTAAAGAGTAACCATCAGTCCGAAAGAGCGATAGAAAACCTCTGGAATCTGATAATCCTGCCGACGCTTAACGACGACGTGCGCAGCGTCAACGCGGACATGGCGCTGATGGTAGTCCAGCAAGGTCTGTTGAAGAAGCCTCGCGACGCCGCAATCGGATATGCCCGCGTCGGACTAGGTTCAATCGCGGATGTTCGCGGTCGTCGTTTCATCCAAGACAGTGGCGGTTCAGTTATTCAGGGGAGGACTGTCCGCTCGCTCTTGTTCGATGGTGACGTCGTTGGCGGCGCGCGACTTTCGGACGGGACCACTCTTCGGGCGGACGCTTACGTCAGCGCGCTGCCTTATGAGACGCTCCTCGACCTATTGCATCCCAAGCTCGCCGCCGATCCCTTCTTTGAGCCCATCGCCAGCCTCACTTCGGCGCCTATCGTAAACGTGCATCTGTGGTACGATAGGCAGGTGATGACAGACGCTTTCATCGCGTTTCTGGAAAGTCCCATCCAGTGGGTCTTCAACCGCAGCCTGATCCAGGGAGACCCCGGCTCTTCAGGCCAGTACGTCTGTATCTCTCTCAGCGGCGCGTGGGACTTCATCAACAGGCCCAAGCGCGACCTGGAAGAAATCTTCGTGGAGGAGATGAGGCGAGTGTTCCCTCTGGCCCGCGACGCGGTAGTCCGAAAGAGCCTGATCATCAAACAACCCAGTGCCACGTTTCGGTGCGTCCCGGGTATTGCCTCACGTCGTCCATCTCAGGTCACTCCGATTGACAACCTATTCCTGGCAGGCGACTGGACCAGTACGGACTGGCCTTCTACCATGGAGGGGGCTGTCCGAAGTGGAGTCTATGCCGCCCGCGCCTTGTCAGAGAGGCTTTCCCCTGCCAAGTCTCGTTGAACCCAGTTCGGATGCGTTGCTAAACTCACCATAAGGCATCAATCAGGCCCTTGGGGAGTGTATCGCAGAGCGTGTCTTTCAGAGTGTTGGCAATCGCCTCTTTAGTGTGCCTGGCCTTGATGGTTGACGCCGCTTCTCTCGACGCGCAACCGGAGTCCCGAACTGTTGAAGGCGTAGTTGTAAGCGGCACAGCGGGCGAGTCTGATATGTTTGGACAAGTCGTTACTCTCCATCGTGTCACCACCGCCGGATTCGACGACATCACCACCGTCACCGACGACACGGGCGCGTTCAGGTTCGAGGATATAGAGTACGACCCTTCGACCAGGTATGGCGTGTCCGTCAGGTACCAGGACGCCATTTACGGCACAGACCTCGATATGTCAACGGGCTCACCCCCTCCGGTGACGCTGACCGTCTATGAAGGGACTCACGACGACTCGATAGTCTCTGCCAGCGACGCCTCGCTGTTGCTGGCATCGGCAGACGCCTCAGACCGGACTCTGGCGGCGCTGGAAATCATCACCCTGGTCAATCACTCGGATATGGCGTATGTGCCGGGAGCGGGCGTAATGGAACTGCTCAGGTTCGGCCTTCCCCCTGAGGCAACCGAACTTTCTCTCGATACCCGGCTTATCGGCGCGGACTTCATTCAGGTTGACAGAGGATTCGCCCTTCTTGCCAGCGTCCCGCCGGGCGAGCACGAGATCATGTTCTCCTACAGGTTCCCGTACCCGGGCGAGACATTCACACTCGACAAGTCCTATCGCTATGGCGCGGAATCGCTTCGCATACTGGCCCCGGAGGAGGTCGTGTCCATTTCGGTCGAAGGTCTGGGGGAACCTGAGCGTGTAATGATTGGGGAGCGACAGTACCGGGTCCTGGAATCCGAAGGACTATCCAGGGGAGAGTCGCTCTCCCTGGAACTGGACGGACTCCCAACCCCCGGCGTTACGGACAGGGTGGGGAACAGCCTCTCAGGCATCAGGTTCCAGTATGCCGCTCCTGTCGCGCTGGGAGTGCTCATGGTCGCGCTGCTGATATATGGCGCCATCTGGAAGGCTAAGGGCCAACTGCGCGAGACGCCAACTTCAGAAACTTACGGTGAGCGGGCCGTGATATTCAGAATGATCTCGGATCTGACGGACACCTATGAGTCCGGCGACATATCCGACGAAGAGTACCGCCAGAGGCTTATGGTACTGAACGCGAGACTCACAGCACTGGGTCCGCATGGGCAGGGTTGAAGCCGCCTCCGTCAAACGCGCATACGAAAAGAGGGGGCGGCCATGTGGTCGCCCCCTCTTCTGTTTCAGATGCCTTGCCGAACTGCCGGCTCGGGCCAGCTATTATCCGACTATCTGGATAGCGCCGATGCGATTGTGGCGGACTTGCTGAGCTCGAAACCTATCGGGATTCGGTTGCCGTTCCCCACCTTGTACCCTGTTGTGCTCACGCCATTGCTCGACAGCATCGAGTTGATGCGTTCAAACATGGACGACGCGCTATCTATCGTCACCTGGTTTATCTCACCGCGCATCATAGCGTGGTTCTTCAGGAGGAGGGCCGCCGGCTTGTACGGGTCGAACTCACCGCCGTTGATGCCATTCTCACTGAAATAGGTCTTGAGGCGTTCGACGATTCGCGGGTTGCTGTCCGAGATCGCCCTTAGCGTGACGGGTTCCTTGAGGTGCGGCGCGTAAGCCTGGTTGACGAGCCTCAGGTAGAATCCTGGGTCGAGCAGGTCCTCTATGCCCGCTTCCCTGACGCGCGTAACTTCAATCCAGTTAACCGGCGTGCGTCCGGCGGAGGCCATGGCCTCATTGATATGATCGAAGTGTTCCCGCTTCTCATCCGAAGCGTCCATCAGCACAGCAAGGCTCGTGTAGTTGTCGCCGAGGAGCGAGATGAATGTCGGCAGATTCTCGGCGTCGCCGACCGGAATAACCGCCCACCTCGGGTCGAGCTTGGAGGCGCCTTCCGCGGAGCATATTTCCCCAAGCGCCTGTAGATATACCAGGTCCGACGCCGAGTTGACCAACAGGCAATGCGGAGACAGGAACAGCGTCTGAACAAGCTGGTATCCCAGGGCCATCTGTAGAGGGAAGACCGTATCGTCGCTGTTTTGCAGGATGTCCTGCCTGACAGTAGTCCCGATGTTGTCCATATCCTCAACAGTCCTGACGCTGGTCAGGTTGTTCAGGTCAACCATGAACGGGGAGTGAGTCGTGTAAATGACCTGGTGCCTGGGGGCCAGACGCTCGTTGATGAAGCGCTGGAAGTCATACTGCGCAAGCGCGTGCAGGCTCAATCCAGGCTCATCCAGCAGGAAGATCATATCCCGGTCCTGGTCTTCCTGTATCTTCTCTATCATCGAGAAGTACACCAGGAAGCTGAAGAACCACACAAACCCCTTGGAGCGGTCGTCGAAGGGCACTGACACGCGATGCCGCTCGTTCCAGACGCGAACATGGAGGATGGTGCCTATGTTCAAGGGCGGCGGATCGTTCGGGTTTGCCCGCGAAAGATCGAACTGCACCCTGAGCTGCGTGTTCTGCTTCCAGAACTCGAATACCTCGTCGCTTATGCCAATTGAGGCGGACTCCAGTTCCGCCTTCAGGTACTCGAAGTTCATCTCGTTTTCCAGGTCGTTCAGGCTACTTCCTACCATGGAGACGAGGGCGAGGAAAGTCCGGTCGGCGTCATCCAGGTCCTCAGGGGTGGCCCTGCGATTCTTGATGTCCTCGATGGATATGCGACCGCGCATCGTGCTGTAATTGTCGAAATACACCAGAACGG
>DAOULF010000001.1:0-16308 GCA_034420555.1 Dehalococcoidia bacterium | reverse complement strand
GGTCAAACGGTTCGATGGCGGTCCAGACCCGCCGCATTACGTCGAGATATTCGTCGGTGCGCCGGTAGCGCGCGTCGTGGTCCAGCCAGTCGCCATCCTGACGCTGCTCCACGTCGCTGCCCCCAGTGATTATGTGCAGTGCGATGCGTCCGCCCGTGAGTTGGTCCAGCGTAGCTGCTTTGCGAGCGGCCAGGGTGGGCGCTACGAAGCCGGGACGGTGAGCTATCAGATAGCCCAGCCTTTCGGTGTGCGCGGCGGCGTAGCCCGCCACCTCGAAACCGTCAGGCGTCGAGGAGGAGTAGCCGGTGAGAACCATGTCGAATCCCGCGTCCTCGTGAGCGTGGGCGAAATCCAGGATGTATCCAGGGTCAACGCCTGAGGGCGCTTCCTCGCCCGGGTTGATGGCGCCTCCGAACACGCTCAGGGTGGCTCCCCTGTTGGCTGTACTCTCACGAACCACCCCGATCATGCCGATGATGGTTACGCCGTCGTCGCCATAGACGCTCGGCGCTTGAGCGGCGCCTGCCCTCGCGTCGTCGTTGCCTTCCTTCATTGTTCGGTCTGCCTTCGTCTCAGCCCTGGGACAGAGGAAGCGGCGGCTGGCCGCCTTCGCGGACAACGTCTTGAGCGGCATTCACGAATTCGCGGAACAAGGGGTGCGGCCTGTTGGGACGGGAGAGGAATTCCGGGTGGAACTGGGTTCCGAGCATGAACCTGGCCGGGGAGTATTCCATGATCTCTACCAGGCTTCCGTCGGGGGAAATGCCGGTCGGCCAGAGGTTTACGGCCTCGAAGCGTTCGCGGTAGGCATTGTTGAACTCCCAGCGGTGTCGGTGGCGCTCTTCGATACTATCTTTGCCGTAAGCCTTCGCCGCAATGCTGTCGCTCACCATGCTGCACGGATACGCGCCAAGCCGCATCGTGCCGCCCATGTCGGTGACGTCGCGCTGGCTGTCCATTAGGTCTATCACAGGGTACGGCGTGGCGACGTCCATTTCGGTGGAGTTGGCGCCCTTCATGCCCGCAAGGTTGCGGGCTATCTCTATCACCATCACCTGCAAGCCCAGGCACAGCCCCAAATAGGGTACGTCGTGGTCGCGGGCGTAGGTGGCGGTCTGTATCATGCCCTCGACGCCGCGCTGCCCGAACCCGCCGGGCACAACGATGCCGACCACCGAGTTCAACAGCTCGTCCGCGCCTTCTTCTTCGATGCTTTCTGAGTTGATCCACTGCACATCCACGTCCAGACCGAAGTGCAGACCGGCGTGAAGCAGCGCCTCCTTGACCGATATGTACGAGTCGCGCAGATCAACGTACTTGCCCACAATCGCGATTGACAGCGCGCGCTTGGGTTCGTGGATGGCCTCCACCATGTTGCGCCAGTCCGCCAGATCCTGTTCGACGCCCTTCAGTTCGAGCCTTTCGATAATGAGGTCACACAGACCCTCATCCTGAAGTATCAGGGGAACCTCGTAGATGCTTGACACGGTTGGGAGCGTAATGACCGCCTCACCGGGCACGTCGCAGTGGATGGATATTTTCTTCTTGATGTCTTCGTCAACGTCGTGGTCGGAGCGACATACTATGGCGTCCGGCTGGATGCCGATGCCACGCAGTTCACGGACGCTGTGCTGGGTAGGCTTGGTCTTGAGTTCCCCGGCGGAGGATATGTAGGGCAAAAAGGTGAGGTGAATGTAGAATACGTTATCGCGTCCCACCTCGTTCCGCATCTGACGGATGGCTTCCAGGAAAGGCAGGCCCTCGATGTCTCCCACCGTGCCGCCGACCTCGACGACTACGACATCCGCCTGGGACTCCTCGGCAAGTTTCTGGATACGCTGCTTGATCGCGTCGGTAACGTGAGGGACGGCCTGTATGGTTCCCCCCAGGAACTCGCCGCGCCTCTCACGCGATATGACCTCGCTGTATATCTGGCCCGCCGTGATGTTGGAGAGTTTCGTCAGATTTACGTCAACGAAGCGTTCGTAGTGACCGAGGTCAAGGTCTGTCTCGGAGCCGTCCTGCGTGACGAACACCTCGCCGTGCTGGTAGGGGGACATGGTGCCGGGGTCAACGTTTAGGTACGGGTCTAACTTCATCAGCGAAACCGAGACGCCACGGCTCTTGAGGATACGCCCAATAGAAGCGACGCTGACTCCCTTCCCAATGGAGCTTACGACGCCACCCGTAACGAATATGATCTTAGTCATTTGTGGGCAAGTATAGGTTTGGCCTCGTTTCAGTGTCAATTGGAAAAGAAGGCGGAATACTCCGAAATGGGTTGACGGCGCAAGAACGAATTTATTCGCTCGAATCCCGATTCTGTCAGGCCGGCGCCTCGACGAGCGGCTGTATGAAGCTGGTGTCGGTTGAGGCGCGAGCGACATCCAGGTCGTACATTCGCTGGAGATTCATCCAGAACTCAGGGGACATATTCAACGCTTGTCCGATGCGAAGCGCCGTATCCGCCGTGATGGACCGGCGACGCCGGATGATTTCGTTGATGCGAATTGGAGGGACTCCAATCGCCGTTGCCAAGCGATATTGGCTGATTCCCAATTCGTCCAGAATCTCCTTGAGGTGTTCGCCGGGATGGATTGGCGTGATGTCATTCATAGTTTCTTCCTCAATGGTAATCCGTGACCTCGATCTCCATTGCGCCCTGTTCTGTCCAGACAAAGCACACACGCCACTGTCTATTGATGCGGATACTATACTGTCCTAACCGGTCACCGCGTAGAGTTTCAAGGCGGTGGGAGGGCGGAGTGCGAAGGTCGGTTAGTACATCTGCCGCAACTACCCGTTGCAACCTCATTCTTGCCCGACGTCGGATCTCTGGTGGCAGGCTGCGAACAGGTTGGTCGTTAAAGAGCCGTTCTGTGTCGTTATCCTTGAAACGATTCATTCCCAATAATGTTAACGCGGTGCGTTAACATTATCAATGGATGAGGCAAGCAACCAGGCAATACCCAGCGCTCTTCATGTCTGTCTATTTGCCTTGTGTCCCAATTCGTCTCATAGCCATTAAGAGTGCCGGCAGAATGGCTATCAGGCTCACAGCCATCGCAATCAGGAAGAAATCGTTGAAGAGGGAGAGTCCGGTGTCGGTCAGGGCGGATGCGAACTCTCGCATCCGCGCCTGGGTCTGTTCGGGCGCTTCCCCAGGCGTGGGAATCGGCATCTCGATGCCAATTATCAACTGCTGAAAGCGTCCCACTCCCCAAGCCGAGAGAGCGGCAAGGCCGAAGGTCATGCCGACTACTCGCATCGCGGACACCAGGGCGGACGCCGCTCCGCGTAGCTCTTCGGGCACGGAGTTGACCGCGGCCAGCGCAATAGGCGCTATCATCAGGCCGAAGCCGAGTCCGGCGGTGGCGAGATGGAGCGTCATCGCTGGATCGGCGATATCCAGTCCCCATGAACTCATCAGGCCGAAGCCGGCGGCCATCAGCGCGAGTCCCAGAATGGCGGGCAGACGGGAGTCCATTCGCTGGCAGGCCAACCCGCCAAGCATTGCGCCGACGGGAATGGCGACAGTCATTCGCATCAGCATGAGACCGCCGTCGAGGGGAGACATCTCAAGGACGGTGTTCGCCATCATCGGGATGGTCGCCAGTCCGATGATAAGCGCGGCTCCGACCAGCAGGTGGGTTACGTTGGCCGCGCTGAACATCGCCGAGCGAAACATCGTCAGGGGCAGCAACGGGGATTCGGCGTGTCTCTGCCGGACTATGAACAGCGCGAACGCCGCGCCCGCCATGAGCAGGTATGCGACGAGAAGAATATCGGGCGTGTCCACCCTGACGAGCGCCATGGTTATCCCACAGAGGGCGGCGGCCAACAGCCCTCCGCCGAGGTAGTCTATCGGCGCGGGATGCCTGGGACTCGGACGCAGCAGCGCGAGCAGCGGCGCGAGTACCAGTACGCCGAGCGGAATGTTTATCCAGAAGACCCAGGGCCACCCGAGGAATTGTCCTATCAACCCGCCCCACAGCGGGCCGATTACCGCTCCGGCCTCCGAGGACGCGCCTATGAGGCCGAGAGGAACGCCGCGCCTGCCCGGGGGGAACAGGTCCGCGACTATGGCGATGGATATGGGCAGGAGGGCTCCGGCTCCGACGGCCTGGATTACGCGCGCGGCGACGAACCAGGTGAGGTCAGTCGTGAGTGCGGCCGCCACCGACCCAACCATGAATATGAGCATGGAGGCGACGTACAGGTTCCGGTGTCCCCAGACATCGGACATACGCCCGATGAGGGGCATGGCGGCTACGTATCCCAGCAGATAGCCGGTTACAGTCCAGAAGGCGCGGTCAAGTTCGTTTACCTGCACCTCCAAGTCAATAAGTATCTGGGGCAGGACCGTTACGATGACGGTCTGGTCGTCCGCCGCTATGAAAACCCCGACGAGCGCCGGAAGCAGCGGGAGATAGGCCGAGGCCGGTCGTTCAAGCTTGCCTGTACTTGAAGACAATACTTATCCGGTGTCGGGTGGGGATATAGTTATAGGCTCGTCAAAACGCGAGAGGGTTATGGTTCGGACCACGCCTTCCGGTTCGCCGGCGGTCAACCGACCCTCGATCACGGCCTTCTTGATGAACAGTGTTTCCTTATGCAGAGTGACCTCGACGCGGACGGTTCCGGGCTGAGTAGCATCGAATATCGGCTCCAACGCTTGAGTGTCCAGGTCGCCATTTATGATGTATTCGGTCTGAGTATTGGATACGAGAGCGGGGTTTTGCACACCTGTCATCATCGCTCCTATGCCGCGCTGGGGGTCGAAGAATCCGACAGGGCTTACCTCGTCCGGAACTTCTGCCCAAACGCCGGTCAATGGGTTGGTCATATAGGTGGCGTCGCCGATGGCGATAAGGCTGAGACGAACCGCGAACGCGCCGCCGAACGTGCCTGAAAAGTTCACCGACATACTGTCCGGGCTGACAATTTCCCCCTCTGCCTCCTTGAGATCGAGTATGTCGCTGAAAGGGGTGCTACCCTCTTCGTTGTGTTCGAGCCTGAAATGGAACGTGTCCAGTTGGGCGGTAGCTTCGCCGGAATGCCTCAACAGGTCTTTGACATCTACCGGTTCCTCCGCGGGCTCGGTCGAGCCGGAGCAACCAGCGAGGACGAACAGAGCGACGGCGATTGAAAGAAACAGGATTGCAGTTTGGATACACGATACCGTCAACCCTTCGCGCCCGGTTGGGATGTGAGGATGCAGCATGGTATGTGAAAACCGAAATTATGAGTATCTGTTCTTGTCCGGGGCGAAGATCGAGTCCTCTGGGACGTTCGGCATCCTCCGCTCGGGGCGCGTGAACTTGGGCAGCGCTTGGCGCGCTACCATTCCAAGCGCCGCAGCGCCCGCTATGGCAATCGGCGCGCCCTTGAGTATCTGTCGCCGCGTGAATCCCTTTTTCGACTCATTCTTTTCGCTCATACCTGAAACGCTCTTCCCTGAACTAGATGACCTGACTTTCCAACGGCGACATTATAGACCGACGCGGCGTAATTCAACAAGGTTGCGGAGGTTAGTAAACCGTCTCGCCTCTGATAGACTTGGTCATCACTGACCAGACACGCTATTCAGCCTACGAGAAACTATCGCCTAGAATGACATCCGCGTCTCTCTCCGAAGGAATCCAAGACACACGTCCGCGCGGCTGGGCGACGCTGCTGCTCCACCACCTCCAGATCAGCAGCTTGAGATTGTCCTCGTTCGTACTGGGCATATTCCTGCCGTTTATAACCTCAGACCTGGGCCTGACTCCGCTTCAAGCGGGACTGCTCCAGGGTGTGTGGTGGATAACGGCGGCGGTGGCGGTGCTGCCGTTCGGCATCTGGCTGTCGCGCTTCCGTCCCATACCAATGAACTTGGTTTCCCTGCTGCTGGTGACGCCCTTCCTGTTCGCTCAAGGGCTGGCATTTAGCTTTCTGAGCCTGTTCATGGCGCGTTTCTTCGCCGCGCTGTTCCACATGATCGGACTGGCGGCGCGTCCGATGCTCTTCCAGCAGTGGGCGGCCAGGCGTCAGTACACGCTCATCAACGCGGTCGGACTGTCGCAGCACAGCCTGCTGCTTGCCGTCGCAATCAGCACGGGCGCGCTTCTGATAACGACGCTTGGAAGTTGGCGGCTAGCCTACTTCATACAAGGGGCCTTCCTGATAGCGCAGATTCTGGCGTGGCTCATCGTGGCCCGTGAAAGCCGGGCGCCCGCGCGGGGTCTGAATCATGCTCTTCGATCCGCACAACAGACACCTTTGTCCGCGCTCAGAGCGTATCCGCAGGGATGGCTCATCGGGGTGGTGATGTTCTCGCTGTCGGCCACCTGGACGGCCATCGTGACCTTCCTGCCCACGCTGATGGCCGAAGAGAGGAACATACCGCTGAGCCTGGGAGGTCCGCTGCTCGGCTTCCTGTACTATGGCCTGATTCCCGGCGCTCTATTGGGAAGCTACATCAATCGCAGGGCTATCAATCGCAGACTGCTGCTCACCATACCCGCATTCCTGAACGTCGTGTTCGCGCTGGGAATAACGCTGACTAACGGTGTCGTACCGCTCGCCGCGCTCATTGCGGGGATGGGCCTGGTTTGGATAGCGGTCCCGGCATTGGAGATGTTGCCCTTCGAGTTCGATGGCATAGCTCCGCGCGAGGTGACCGCAATAAGCGCGCTGGTTGTTACGCTGTCCGCCCTTGGATTCGCGGCTGGCCCCGTGATTACAGGGGTGGTGGCTGAACTCAGCGGATCGCTGCAAACAGGGCTTTTGGCGATGTCGCTGGTGAGCGCAGCCGGGGTTGGGGCTGGGCTGATGTATCCGGCGCGAAGGAATGAGATTTCAGAAAGATGACTCTACGGATCAAATTTACCCAAACAGTTCGAACATAGAGATACTCCAGACCATCATGATCGCAGGGCCAGCGACCAATGCCACAGCAAATACGATTATCAGGGTAAGTCTCAGTCCCCAGGTCTTTGGGTTCGGAGAGGCGCGCCGGACGAAGGTGCGTTGTCCTCCCGAAACCAACACATCTTGCTCGGATGGATCAATCTTGACGTATCTCCAGAGTCTGAAGTAGATGTAAGAACCAATGGAGGAGAATAGGCTGATGGGCAACGCACTCAAGACAAATTCGGGTCTCAACTCTATGAAAGCGTCGTCCGAGACAATGATGAGAATACCTGAGAAAGCCAGCGCTGGCCAGACCAACCCCAAGCCGATGAAGGCCCTGAAAAGAAGTTGAGCGTGAGTATATTTAACGTCGCCCTTCGGCCTCAGGCGCTTTATGAAATAGTCCTCAGGCGACTTGAAGTACGAGAGAATACTCCCTGCCATGAACATAAGCGGAACCGCGATTAAGATTCTCAGACCCAGGGGAATTAACTGTATATCCATAGCCATTATACCGAAGCCATTATACCGAGCCTTCGCGCCGCCTGTCACTCGGCCTGAGGATAGCCGACGCCTGACTGTGATATGCTGAAACCCGACATCAGCGTATGGAGCGACTTTGAGGCGATGGAATCCGGAGAGAAGACACAGGTCGTCGAGCGCCAGGCCGAGCCCCAGCACGGGACTATCTGGCGCGAATGGATTGTCGCCGCGACCGCTGTTGCGGCCCTTGTCGCCGACCAGGTGACCAAGTTCCTGGTGCGCGAGAATATGGCAATCGGAGAGTCCTGGCCCGCGGAGGGGTTCTTTCGCCTGACACACGGCACGAATACAGGCTCCGCCTTCGGCCTGTTCCAGGATCAGACCGTTATTCTCACGATAGCCTCGCTATTCGCCATAGCCTTCATCATCTACTTCTATCGCTCACATAGCGACCGCACGTGGATAACCAAACTTACCATCGGGCTTCTTCTCGGAGGCGCGGTCGGCAATCTGGTTGACAGGGTAATCGCTGGAAGGGTCACCGACTTCATAGACGTGGGACCGTGGCCCATCTTCAACCTGGCCGACTCTTCCATAACCGTGGGTATCACTCTGCTGATAGCCAGCCTGGTCCTCACCGGCGGCAAGACGGAAAAGCCGTCAATGCCGGAGGAGGTCGAGTCCTCGGACTCGGATGAACGGTGAGCGGCGTCCGGGTCTTTACATGCGAGAGTCCGGGCGAGCGTCTCGACCGATTTCTCGCCGACCGCTGCGCGGACCTTTCCCGCTCGAGGATAAAACGGCTGATAGCCGACGGCGAGGTCACCGTTGATGGGCGAGGGCAGAACGCGGGCTTCAGGCTCAGGCCGGGACAGTCGGTCTCCATCGTCGTCCCTGAACCTGTTCCGACTCATATGCTCCCTCAGCAGATACCCCTCGACGTGGTCCACGAAGACGACGATCT
Source organism: Dehalococcoidia bacterium (assembly GCA_034420555.1). Classification (GTDB taxonomy): domain Bacteria; phylum Chloroflexota; class Dehalococcoidia; order Lucifugimonadales; family UBA1123; genus VXRN01. The sequence goes on along the minus strand of DAOULF010000001.1, from coordinate 7,967 downwards.
CCTCATAGTGGACAAGCCCTCCGGTATGCCTGTCCATCCCGGTGTCGGCCACCCCGACTCGACCCTGGTGAACGCGGTGCTCGGACTTGACCCGACTATTGGCAGCGTTGGAGGCGCGATGCGCCCCGGACTCGTCCACAGACTAGACATGGACACCTCCGGGCTGATCGCGATAGCCAAGACCGACAACGCCCACGCATCCATCACCGGCCAACTGAGAGAAAGAACCGTGAACAAGGGCTACCTTGCGCTGGTGGTTGGAGCGCTCAGTCCGCCGGAAGCGATGATTGACGCTCCGATAGGCCGCGATCCGCGCGACCGCAAGAAGATGGCGATAGTCGAGGACGGTCGTCCGTCGTCCACGCTTTACAGGACTCTCGCCAACTATCGCGGCTGCACATACGCCGACGTCAGGCCCAGGACAGGCAGAACGCACCAGATAAGAGTGCATTTCGCTTCGGTAGGCCACCCCGTCGTCGGCGACGCCCTCTACGGTCGGGAGGATCCGCGTATCGGCAGGCACTTCCTCCATGCCGCATACCTCGAATTCGACCATCCCGCCAGCGGGGAGCGGGTGCATTTCCATTCGCCGCTGCCCCCGGATTTACAGTCGCTGCTTGACGATTTGGCGGCTTGACCTCTACATTCATCCGACATCCATGAGGTATTCACCATCCACAATTGCAAAGGAGACTCAACGATGCCCGCCGACACAAACCGCCGCATAGTAATGGCGTCCCGTCCGACTGCATACCCGGAACCCCGGCACTTCAGGCTGGAGGAAGTCCCGACTCCCAGGCCAGCCGAGGGTGAGGCGCTGGTACAGGTCGAGTGGCTTTCGCTCGACCCGTATATGCGCGGGCGGATGCGCGAAGGCCCGTCCTACGCGACGCCCGTGCAGGTCGGCGAGGTTATGACAGGCGGAGTCGTAGGACGTATCGTGGAGTCACGCACTCCCGAACTGTCGGTCGGAGACATAGTAGATGGCTCTCTCGGATGGCAGGAGTACGCGGTCGCCAGACCCAGCCAACTCAGGAAGGTTGACCCCGAGCTCGCGCCCATCTCAACGGCGGTGGGTGTGCTGGGTATGCCGGGCATGACGGCCTACTTCGGCCTGCTGGACGTCGGACAGCCTGAGGTTGGCGATACGCTCGTCGTGTCAGCGGCGTCCGGCGCGGTCGGCCAGGTAGTGGGGCAGATAGGCAAGATAATGGGCTGCCGAGTGGTCGGCACGGCAGGCAGCGACGACAAGGTTGACTTCATCGTGAACGAACTCGGCTTCGACGCCGGAATCAACTACAAGACGCAGGACGTGCCGTCGGCGCTCGCCGAAGCCTGCCCCGACGGCATAGACGTCTATTTCGACAACGTGGGCGGCCCGGTGACCGACGCGGTGCTTCAGTTAATCAACGTTCACGCCCGCATCTCAGTCTGCGGACAGATCTCCCAGTACAACCTGCCGGAACCCGAACTCGCCCCTCGCCAGATGGGAATACTGATCCAGAAGCAGGCCAGAATGGAGGGCTTCCTCGTCTTCAACTTCGCCCACAAGCACGAACACGCCCGCCAGCGCATGGCCGAATGGATACGCACCGGTCAGCTGAAGTACAGAGAAGATGTGGTAGAGGGCCTCGAAAACGCTCCCCGCGCCTTCATAGGCATGATGAGCGGGGAGAACTTTGGGAAGCTGCTGGTGAAGGTCAGATGAGTTTACTTACGGATAAGGATACGTCTGGAAACGCACTCGGAGTGATGGTCTCGCCCGGTCGGTAGATACGCGATTCAGTGTACTGACCCTCTACCGGATTGGTGTAGGCTTCGACCACGCCGTCCGGGATATTCTCGATCCAGACTTCCGGGATGTCGAAGCGAGCGTATAGAGCTAGTTTGACGTTGCGGTCTGAGGCCAACGTAGAATCGGAGACCTCGATCAGCAGCAAGATGTCTTCAGGCGCGGGCGACTGGTTTCTGTACAGGTCGTCGCGCCACTTCAGGAGAGCCAGGTCCGGCTCTGGGCGATTATTCTCGTCAAGACGCACATGACCCTGGACTCTTAGCACGGCTCGACCCTCGATAAACAACGGAGCGAGGAGACGATGACTGGCCGAAGTACTGGCTTCATGTGGGTTTCCGATTGGGGACATTTCAATTATATCTCCGTCTATCAGCTCAACGCGCTCGCTCTCCTTTAGAATTCCCACCTCAGCCATCTTCATGTATTCATCCACGCTTATTCGACGGCGGGTCGGTTCGGCATGAATTTGGGGTTCTGCCAGCGTAGTCATGTCCGCACTCCCGTTGACGATTTATGGAAATAGGGCCGACTTGCGCCGGCCCCGGTTAGTCTAAATTCTTGTCGGGCTAGGAATCTAGCCCCCGTTGTGCTCCGCGATGGCCTTGACGACCGCCGCCGGGTTCATCGGCAACTCCCTCATGCGGACGCCGGTGGCGTCGTAGATCGCGTTGGAGAGCGCGGCCAGCGGCGGCACTATCGGCACCTCGCCCACACCCCTGACTCCATACGGATGGTTGGGGTTGGGAACTTCGACGACCACCGTGTCTATCATCGGCAGGTCGAGCGAGGTGGGCATCCGGTAGTCCAGCAGGCTGGAGTTCATCATCTGCCCTTCGTCGCTCATGTAGTATTCCTCGTTGAGCGCCCAGCCGATGCCCTGCACGACGCCGCCCTGTATCTGACCCTCGACGTAACTCGGGTGGATGGACGTGCCGCTGTCCTGGGACGCCGTGTACCTGAGTATCTCGATCTTGCCTGTTTCGGGGTCAACCTCGACGTCCACTACGTGCGTGGCGAACGCGCTGCCCGCTCCACCCGGGTCCATATTTGCGCTGCCCACGATGGGGCCACCAGTCTCAGCGGCGCGTCCCGCGAGATCAGTGAAACTCATGCTGAGTTCGGGATCGGACTTGTGCCTGAACACGCCGTCCTCCAGTTCGATCTCGGAGGCGTCCGTCTCCCATAGCAGAGCGGCGCGGTCGAGCATCTGGCGCTTCACGTCTTGAGCGGCTTCGTAGCTCGCCCAGCCGGTCTTGAACGCCGCGCCGGAGCCGCCGGTCATGGAGGTGTAGCCTATCTGCTCAGTGTCGCCCACCTGCGGGTTTACATCCTCGACGGGTATGCCCAGTACCTCGGCGAACTGCTGTGCCGCCGCCGGGCGGGTGCCGCCGATGTCCATCGAGCCGATGGTCAGGCTGACCGTGCCGTCATAATTCAGGTTGGCCGTGGCGCACGCCGGGCCTGTGCCGTTGATCCAGAATCCGGACGCAACGCCCCTGCCCCGCCACTTGCCGTCGAGCGGCTGGGCGTAGTGATCGTGGTCCTTGGCTGCCTGCGCGGTCTCGATAGCGCCGATTGGCGGGTTGATGATGCCCGTGGCGCGACGGGTTCCCTCTTTGGCCCCGTTCAGAATCCTGAAGTCTATCGGGTCCATGCCGAGCTTTTCGCAGAACTCGTCAATGATCGTCTCCGCGGCGAACGAGCCAATCGGAGCGCCAGGCGCGCGATAGGCAGTCGTCTTGGGCTTGTTGTCCACCACGTCGTAGGCGTCTATTCGGATGTTCTCTATGTCGTATGGCGAGAAGATGCAGTTCGCCGCCGCGCCCACCGGAGAACCGGGATACGCGCCCGCCTCGAAGCGAAGATCGGCGTAGGCCGCGGTCATCCGACCCTCATTCGTGATTCCCATCTTCACGTTCATGTAGGAGCCGGAAGTCGGGCCTGAGGCTTCCATCACCTCGGTCCGCGTCATAGTGACCTTGACCGGCGCGCCCGCCTTCTTGGAGAGCGCAACCGCGATAGGCTCCAGGTAGATCGTCGTCTTGCCCCCGAATCCTCCGCCGATTTCCATCGGCACGACCTTTACGGATGAGAAAGGCACGCCCACCACGGCCGCCGTCAGGTCACGTATCTGGAAGTGTCCCTGGGAGCTTCCCCAGACCGTGATGCGATCCTGAGGAGTCCACCACGCCGTAGCCGAGTGGGGCTCGATGTACCCCTGGTGGACGGTCTTGGTGCGGAACTCACGCTCGATGATGACGTCCGCCGCCTCGAAGCCCTTGTCTATGTCGCCAATCTCAAGGCGGGAGTGGCTGGCGACGTTGTTCTTGAATTCAGGGTGGAGCAAGGGAGCGCCGTCCGCCATGGCGTCTTCTACCGTCGTAACGACGGGTAGTACCTCGTAGTCAACCTTGATGAGGTCCAGCGCTTCCTCGGCGTCGTGCAGGCTGTCCGCGGCGACGGCGGCCACAGGGTGCCCCTTGAACAGGACTTTGTCTCGCGCGAGTATCTTGCTGCTGACGTGCAGCATATTCTGCGGAGGGCCTCCCGCCGCGCCCACAACATTCTTGTTTTCGTATTCCGGGAAGTCCGCCGACGTGATCACCGCCCTGACGCCCGGCGCGGCCTCAGCCGCCGAGGTGTCTATGGACTTGATGATCGCGTGCGCGTGTGGGCTTCTGAGCACTTTGGAATGAAGCATTCCGGGCAGATTCACGTCCGCGCCGTAGTTTGCCTTGCCGGTCACCTTGTCGTAACCGTCGTGGCGGATAGGGCGCGTTCCTACAGTCTTATATGTTCCTGGTTCGGCAACGGTAGTCATAGGGTCGAGAGCCTCCTGAGAAAATCGTCTTTCGGTTCCGGTCGGAACTTGGGCGCATTGTATCACAGGGTATATTTCAAGACTATTGTGAATAACTGATGAGAAGCATCACAAAAGTGGTGCGCAACAGCATATCCGATTCTATCCATGAAGGACACAGAGTGGCACAAAGATGCTGGGCACGTGCAAGGTCGGCATTATCTAGGATTCGACCATACCTCCCCCTGGATTGCCGAGCGGCGAGCCCTTCGGGGTTCCCGCTTTCGCGGGAATGACGATACGTGGTTCGGAATCCCGGAATCGGAACTTTGCACAAACCCTGCACAAAGATGCCGGGTATTTGGATACTACTCTGGGCACGCACCATATATTTGATGCTTCCTCAAGACCGCGTAACGTCAGTGAATAAGTTCATTCGGGTTAAGGCGTGCGGTCGCGCAGTGAACGACAAGCACCGCCTTCCACCTGATACTTCTATCGGAGTACCTTGACTCACAGATTAAGCAGAGTACCATAATCCGTACTCTCTTAGAATCTTGAGGTATGTGGACATGGGAAACTCGCGCTACCGCGTTGGAATAGTAGGAGCAACCTGGATAGCCGTCCGGCGCAACAAGGCTCCGCAGCCGCCTTTCGCAAACGACATCGGTAACGCAATCTCCTTATCCCACGCCTCCACCTTGGCCGCGATGCCCAACCTCCAACTCGTCGCCGTGTGCGATCTCGTACCTGCGCTTCTTGAAGATTTCAAGACCACCTGGGCCAGCGAACTGCCCGACACGAACACATACACCGACTACCATGAAATGCTTGCGCGCGAGAACCTCGACATCCTGATCGTCGCAACTTCCGATAACAGGCACACCGACATCGTGGCTGACGGCGCGGAGGCGGGAGTGAAAGGAATCCTGTGCGAAAAGCCCCTGGCCACGACCCTTGAGGACGCCGACCGGATGATTAGAGTGTGCGAGAAGCTAGGCGTACCCCTGCACGTCAACCACAACCGCCGCTGGAATCCCCTCATGCACATGGTGCGCGACGAGATTCGCTCCGGTCTGATCGGGAAACTGGGTTCGATGGTCGTGTCTCATGGCGGACCGCGCGCCATGCTCTTCCGCAGCGGCACTCACATGATTGACGCCATCTGCTTCTTCGCCGAATCGGAACCCGCGCAGGTCGTAGGTATGCTCGAAGACGGTTTCGACGACTGGGACCGGTACAGAGGCGACGGCGGCAAATTGCCCGAGAACGATCCCAGCGCGTCCGGCATGATCCTATTCGAGAACGGCGTCAGGGTACTCTACGATGGCTCGAAGGACACGATTCTCTCCTCCGACTTCATGCGGCTCAGAGGCTCAGAGGGTGAGATCAGCTTCAACCTGGATGCGCGTGGCCCCGCCGTGGTCAGGAATTACGACGCCGACGCGCGAGTCCCGGTTACCCACACCCTGCATCCAGTCCAGTACCAGGTACAGGGTCTCGCCGCGACTTACGCCGAGCTGATAGACATCATAGAGAACGGCGGAACTGGCGTATCCACGGCTGTCGAAGCGCGAAAGACACTCCAGATAATGCTCGGCTTCCTCAAGTCCCACCAGGAAGGCAGCCGGCTGGTTGACGTACCCTCCTGACTCTCCTTGATCGGATTACGGCAAAAGCCGAATCCTGTTATCATGGTCGCGCGATTCAACGATTTGGACAAGGGAGGGTTCAATCATGGCAGGAATGACCGGAACGATAAGACTCAGGCGGGTCAACCACCTTACCTACTGCGTCAAGGACAAGGAACGCGCTACCCGCTTCTGGGTGGACGTGCTTGGAGTCCAGGAGATACCCAGCCAGGTGGACTCCGATCACATCGTATGGCTCCAGCTACCTAGCGGCACGATGGTGCATCTGATAGAGGGCGAAGTGGCCCCCTCGGTGCCGTCCCATCATGGAGCCTTCGAGGTCGAGGACATCGAAGAGGCGCAGAAGCACATGCACGCTCACAACGTCGAGACGACGGACATCACCACCCGGCACGACGGCCAGCGCGTATTCTTCATCGAGGACACAGAGGGCAACCGTATAGAGATCTGCACCAAGTCCGGCTTCCCCATACTGGTCTAAAAGTCATATCCTGATCACATCATGGGGGCGTCCCAGGTGGGCGCCTTTATTCCCAATCCCATTGGGAGAAGGTTAGGATGAGGGTAAAAACACACTATTCCCACCGATGAGATAGCTTCTGGGAGGGGCAACATGACCGAAGAACGCTGGCCCGACATCCGCGCAAATCCCAGGACATTCTATAGCTGTCCGCGTCTCGAAGACCTGGACGAACTGGACGCTCAGGTGGCGTTCGTCGGTATGCCCTTCGACCAGGGCACATTTGGCAGGCCGGGCGCACGCTACGGCCCCGACGCAGTGCGGGACGCGAGAAGCTATTCCTACGTCGGATACGGCGGTATGCAGTTCGACCAGGAGGCGGCAGGCTATTTCGACTCGGACAGGGGCACCGAGCTTCTGGCAGGAGTGACGATGGCCGACTGCGGCAATATCACGGTCGTCCCCTCGGATATCCTGGACAACTTTCAGAAGCTGACCAATGTCGTCGAGAAGATAGTCTCCAAGGATTCACTTCCGGTAGTCGTGGGTGGCGACCACGCCATCACCTTCCCGGTGGTGCGTGGACTTGGGGCGCACGAGCCGCTCGACATCGTTCACTTCGATGCCCACATGGACTACTCTCACGAGACACAGGGCGTCCTGTACACCCACGGCAGCCCGATAAGACGCTGCCGCGAACTACCCTTCGTCCGCAACATAAGCTCAATCGGCATACGCAAGGAGAGCCGCAAGGTTTACGACGAAGCCATAGCCGACGGCAATCTCGTAATGACCACGCGCAGGTTCAAGGAACTGGGAGCGGAGGCTGCAATGGCCGAAGTCCCCTCTTCCGAGAACTTGTACGTGACCATAGACATAGACGTCCTCGACCCATCCGACGCTCCCGGCACAGGCACTCCCGAGGTCTGGGGACTGCGCTACGAAGAACTGCGCGACTCGTTAGTGTGCCTAGCCCGAAACCACAAGATCGTTGCATTCGACATGGTGGAAGTCGCCCCACCCTACGACCACGCCGACATAACATCCATGACCGCCTCCCGCCTAATCATAGACTTCCTGACTGAGATATTTCCGCCGTCGGGGACCTAAGATAGAAACAGGGCGGTGTTGCCAGATCAAAAATCAAGGGGACGGATTCGTTCATTCCGAATCCGTCCCCTTTTGATTGTCTGCACGTTCCCAACAACTCAGGGACGAACCTTCCTACCTTCAGGGGCTTCCCCCCTCAGGCGGAACTTC